>NZ_JBSGXZ010000014.1:0-161767 GCF_053610285.1 Lentzea sp. NPDC054927 | reverse complement strand
GTTTAAGACTCTGTCGCGGCTGTTCTCTTTTAAGCGGGCCGGGCGGGGGGCGCAGCCGCCGCGGGACCTGTGCGGCCGGTTAGTGTCCTGGTCCTCCCCCTCGCCGCGGGGGCCGCCCACTTCCTGTTCGTCCACAACGAGAAAGGGCCCGCTCTCAGCCGAGAGCGGGCCCTTTCTCGTTGGTGGGTCACACCTTCGCGGGTGCGTGCTTCAGAACCGCCGTCGCGAACTTGGCGAGCGTGTCGCCGGGGCTCGGGCCGTCCAGCGCGCCGAAGATCTGGCCGGCCAGCGGCTGACCGTGGCGGTGCAGGTCGGCGTGCGTCAGCGTCACCTTCGTGGTGGCCGGGCCCACGGCCTCGAAGTCCACCTTGATGAGCGACGCCTTCGAGTCCTCGTAGATCGGCTGCCAGCCGGGGCCGACGCGCCAGGTCATGACGAGGCGGTTCGGCGGGTCCCACTCGGTGATCGTGCCCCAGGCGATCTCCTCGCCGTCGGCACCCGTCTCGTAGTAGCGGCCGCCCACGACGGGCTCGATGGTGATGGCACGACGGTCCTTGACGAACACGTGCTTCTCCGGCCACCAGTCGAGCGGGTGCTCCGCGAAGATCGCGAACGCCTGCTCGATCGAGCACTCGACCGTGACGGACTTGGCGACATCGGGAGTTTCCTCCGACATGAGCCCTCCAGGTGTGATGGACAAATCGGACCGAGCATCCGCGAAACCACTGCACGCCAACTAGAAACCTCCTCGAACGAGAGGTCCTCCACTGGCCTTCCACCACCCGTGTGGAAGGTGAGGTGTCACAGAACACAGGAGGAGGGAGTCGTAGTGTCCCCAGTCAGCGTGAACACCTACATCGAGGTGAAGACCTTCTACGCGCTGCAGATGCGGCTGCTCGATGCGCTCGACATCGAGGGGTACGCGGCTACCTTCACCGAGGACGGCGTCACCGACCACGCCCACCGCGGCGAGAAGGTCGAGGGCAGGGCGGCGCTCATCGCGGGCGCCAACGCCGCGCTGCCGCGGTACGCCGACGGCGCTGTGCGGCACTGGAACGACCACTACGTCATCGAGGAGATCGACGAGAACACGTTCGACGTCTCGTACTGCTCGCTGGTCACCAGGACCGACAAGGCGGGCAACGTCACGTTCGAGCCCACGTTCTTCATCGAGGACGTGCTCGTGCGCGTCAACGGCGAGCTGCAGGCGAAGTCCCGGACGATTCACCGGGACGAGCCCTCGCCCGTCGCCATCGCCGCCAAGGCGGCAAGGGAAGGAGCCGCATGAGCGACACCGGACTCGTCCCGGTCGCGGAGAAGGTGAGCGCGCTCGCCGCGGAACACGCGCAGGAAGCCGATCGGACGCGCAAGCTCGCGCCGGAGGTCGTGGCGGCCGTGCGGGAGGCGGGGTTCGCCCGGCACTTCGTCGCGAAGTCCTACGGTGGCAGCGAAGGCGGCTTCGGCGAGCTCACGCAGGCAGTGATCGCGGTCGGCGAGGGCTGTGCCTCGACGGCCTGGTGCGCCTCGCTCTCAGCGCTTTCCGCCCGGTACGCCACGCACCTGCCGCAGCTGGGCCACGACGAACTGTGGGGCAGCAGCCCCGACACGTTCGTGGTCACCGCGCAGCCCCCGCTCGGCAAGGCCACCACGGCCGCCGGCGGTCACCGGCTGAGCGGCCGCTGGGCGTACGTCAGCGGTGTCGACTTCGCCGACTGGGCCCTGGTCTGCGGCATGGTCGCGACCGGCGGCGAACCGGAGGCGCGGTTCTTCGCCCTGCCGCGCAAGGACTTCACCGTCATCGACGGCTGGGACAACGCGGGCATGCGCGCCACCAGCAGTCACACCGTCGTGGTCGACGACGTGTTCGTGCCGGAGCACCTGTCGTTCCTGCGCGCGGACTTCATCTCCGGCAAGAACACCACTAGCGACCTGCCCGCGCACAACGCGCCGTTCCAGGCGGTCGGCGGCCTCACGTTCGTCGCCCCCGCGGTTGGTGCCGCGTACGGCGCGCTCAACGCGGCCACGAACGCCGTGCGGGGCAAGAAGGTCAACACCACCCAGGGCGTCGACCTGTGCCGGGCGTCCGCGCAGATCGACTCGGCGCGGTTCCTGGTGGAGCAGAACGCACAGGTGCTCGACGAGCGCACGTTCACCCCGAGGTTGATGGCGCGCTGCGAACGCAACGCCGCCTTCACCGCGGACAGCCTCGTCGACGCGGTGGGAGCCCTCGTCAGGGCCGCCGGCACGAGCGGGTTCAGCGAGAACTCGCCGTTGCAGCGGTTCTGGCGCGACATCGTCAGCGCGTCGAGCCACGTCGCGCTGCGGTACGAGACGGCGGTAGCGCGGACATGGCCAGCGGCGTTGATCGGCGAGTGAGGCTCGGGGTCGTCGGATGCGCCGACGTCGCCCGGCGCAGGATGCTGCCCGCGTTCGCTGGACTGTCCGATGTGGACATCGTGGCGGTCGCGAGCAGGGACGGTGAGAAGGCGGGCAAGGTCGCGGCCGACTTCGGCTGCGAGGCGGTCACCGGGTACGAGAAGCTGCTCGGCATGGACCTCGACGCGGTCTACGTGCCGTTGCCCGCGGCGCACCACGCCGTGTGGATCGAACGCGCGTTGACTGCCGGGAAGCACGTGCTGGCCGAGAAACCGGTCACGCCGTCGCTGGAGGAGACCGCCGACCTGGTCTCGCAGGCCAGGGAACGCGGGCTCGTGCTGCGGGAGAACTTCCTGTTCCCGCACCACTCCCAGCACCACGAGGTGCGCCGGCTCGTCCAGGCGGGAGCGGTCGGCGAGGTGCGGGCGTTCGAGGCGGCGTTCACGATCCCGCCGCGGCCGTCCGGGGACATCAGGTACCGCAAGGACCTCGCCGGCGGGGCGTTGCTCGACGTCGGCGTCTACCCGCTCAAGGCCGCCGTGCTGATGCTCGGTCCCGGCCTGAAGGTGCTCGGCGCGAGCCTGAAGGTCGACAGCACCTACGGCGTTGACGTCTCGGGATCGGTGTTGCTGGGGGCTCCAGGCGGCATCACGGCCCAGCTGACGTTCGGCATGGAGCACACCTACCGGGCGAGCTACACGGTGTGGGGCAGCGAAAGCCACATCACCGTCGACCGTGCTTACGCTCCGCCTGCGGACCTCACGCCGATCGTGTCGCTCGGTGGCGACGAGGTGTCGCTCGAAGCCGACGACCAGTACACGAACGCGGCCCGCAGCTTCGTGGCCGCCGTCAAGACCGGCGGGCCCACCTCCAGCGAGTCGGTGGAGCTGGCCCAGCTCGTGGACGCGGTCCGGGATGCGGCCAGGTGACCTGAAGTCAGCCGAAACGAAGAAGGGGCCCGGAGATCCGGGCCCCTTCTCTCGTTCTCACGCATCCGCGGGGATGTCCGGCCGCGGGGTCGAACCCGGCACGCCGACGCGCTTGTCCGGCAGCACACCGTCCACCAGGTAGGCGTTGACGATGGCGTCGAGCGCGGTGTTGCCGGCGAACGCGTACACCTCGTGGTCGCCGGAGTCCTCGACGACGACCAGGTGGTGGCCGAGACGTTCGGCCATCGCGACACCGCCCTCGTAGCGGTCGTACTGGTCGCCGTCCGCCTGCACGCACAGCCCCACCGGGTAGCCGACCCGCTTGAGGTACGTCGGCTCCTCGAGGTTCTCGAACGTGCGGAACGCGCCGACCCACGGCTGGGCGCGCAGCACGCCGAAGCCGTACGGGTGGTGCTGGCGGTGGTAGCGCATGTCGGCGAAGTAGACCTCGAGGTCGTCGGGCCACTCCGTCTCCATCGTGATGGCTTCCAGCACACCGATCCTCAGGTCACCGGTCGTGTCCTGCGGGCGCCACGTGCCGTTGCCCGCGATCAGCTGCTGGGCGGTGGCGACGTCCTCGGCCTTGCGCAGGTCGCCGACCAGGTAGCCCAGCGAGTCCCACTGCGCGCGGTCGGTGGCGCGTGTGCCCACCGCGCCGTCGAACAACGTGCGCAGGTGGATGGCGCCCAGCTCCTCCAGTGCGGAAACGACCTCCTCGACGGTCTCCAGCACCGCGGCGGCGGACTTTCCGAGTCCGAAGTGGACGTTGCGCTCGGCCGTCCACTGCGCCCACTTCTGCACGTTGCGGTACACGGCCTCGGCCTGCGTGACGAACTGCTCGCGCCACGTCCAGTTCGGGTTCACGCACGAGTCGAGCACGCTGCGGTCCAGGCGCGCCGGGAACATCGATCCGTAGACCGCGCCGACGAGCGTGCCGTAGGCATACCCGACGAAGCTGATCCGGTCCTCGTCCAGCACGCCGCGGATGACGTCCATGTCCCGCGCGATGTTGCGGGTGGTGATGTGCGGGCGCAGGTCGCCGCCCGCCCGCGCGCACGCCAGCTCGCGCTCGCGCATGTCGATGGCGATCTGCTCGAACAGCGAGTCCGGCGGACGCGAGTCGAACGGCGCCACGGGCACCGCGACCTCGCTGTAGAGCTTGGTGGACTCGCCGATGCCGCGCGGGTCGAACCCGATCAGGTCGTAGGCCTCGCGCACCTCGGCCGGGAACTCCAGCGGCAGCTTGATGCCCTCGCCGTTGTCGCCGCCGGGGCCGCCGTTCACCGAGAGCAGCACGCCACGGCGCTTGTCCGGGTTCGTCGCGCGGAGGCGGGAGAGAGCGATCGTCAGCCGAGCGCCCTGGGGGTCGTTGTAGTCGCGCGGCACCGAGATCGTGGCGCGCTCCAGGCCGTCCTCCGCCGACGGCGCGGACCATTGCGGTCGCTGTTCGTAGAACTCGTGCAGTGCGTCGGGCACGGTAAGACCTCCGCGTCGGTTGCGTCGGACTGCGAGGGTCGCAAAAGGCCCTAGAGGGGGTCTCGAACGCGTTCGAGGGGAGTTCCAGGCGATCCCCAGGCGCCGCAGGCACCTTGACTGAAGTCCGGCGAGCCGAATGCGTGGGGAGACACCGCGATGGCCAAGATCACCTATGTCCACCCGGACGGGACGTCGTCGGTAGTCGACGTCGAACCGGGCAACTCGATCATGCGCGGTGCCAAGCTCGCCGGCGTCGAGGGCATCCTCGCCCAGTGCGGCGGTGGCGCGACGTGCGGGACCTGCCACATCTACGTGGACAAGGACAACACCAAACCGTTGCCCGCCATGCACGACCTGGAGGACGGGCTGCTGGGCGTCACCGCGAGCCCCCGTCAGGACAACAGCCGGTTGAGCTGCCAGATCCCGGTCGTCGAGGAGCTGGACGGGCTCGTCGTGCACCTTCCCGAGAAGCAACTCTGAGGAGCGTTGAACCATGACTCGACGGGTCGCCTTCGTCACGGGCGCAACCAGCGGAATCGGCCTCTCCGTCGCGGAGTCGCTCGCAGCGGCGGGCCACGCGGTGTTCGTGGTCGCGCGCGACGCGGAGAACGTCGCCTCGACGGTCAAGCAGCTGCGCGAGGACGGCTACGAGGCCGACGGCACCACCTGTGACGTCAAGTCCACTGAGGACATCCGCAAGGCCGTCACCAAGGCCGTGGAGACGTTCGGCCGCATCGAGATCCTCGTCAACAACGCCGGTCGCGGCGGCGGCGGTGAGATCGCCACGCTGGACGAGGCGATCTGGACCGACGTCATCGACACCAACCTGCACAGCGTCTTCCGCGTCACCAAGGAAGTCCTGTCCACCGGCCAGATGAACCAGGGCGACTGGGGCCGCGTCATCAACATCGCGTCCACCGGCGGCAAGCAGGGCGTCATCTACGCCTCCCCGTACAGCGCGTCGAAGCACGGTGTCGTCGGCTTTACCAAGGCCGTCGGCCTGGAGCTCGCGAAGACCGGCATCACGGTCAACGCCGTCTGCCCCGGCTACGTCGAGACGCCGATGGCGGGCAAGGTGCGCCAGGGCTACGCCAACCACTGGGGCATCACCGAGGACGACGTCCTGGAGAAGTTCAACGCCAAGATCCCGCTCGGCCGCTACTCCACCCCCGAGGAGGTCGCCGGCCTGGTCACCTACCTGACCACCGAGACCGCGAACTCCATCACCGCGCAGGCGCTCAACGTCTGCGGTGGCCTGGGGAACTACTGATGACCGACGCTCCAGTCGTCATCGTGGGTGCGGGCCAGGCGGGGTGCCAGGCCGCGGTGTCCCTGCGAGAACGGGGACACCGCGGCGCCATCACGCTGATCGGCGACGAGGGTGTGCTGCCCTACCAGCGCCCGCCGCTCACGAAGGCCTATCTGCAGGGGGACATCGGGTTCGGCGACCTGGTGTTCCGTCCGGAGAAGTACTACGCCGAGCACGACATCACCCTCGTGCTCGACGACCCGGCGGTCTCCGTCGACCGCGCGGCCCGGCAGGTCGTCCTGCGCTCGGGACGCACCGTCGAGTACGGGAACCTCGTGCTGGCAACGGGGTCGCGTCCGCGCCCGATACCCGGCGCGCACACGATCCGGACGACCGCCGACGCTGACGCCGCCCGCCCCCAGGGGAACGTGGTGGCGATCGGCGCCGGGTTCATCGGACTCGAGTACGCCGCGGTCGCCAGCGAGGCCGGGTGCGACGTGACCGTGATCGAGGCACAGCCCCGCGCGCTGGCACGGGTCCTGTCCGAGGAGACGGCCGAGCACGTCGTGCAGGTGCACCGGCGGCGAGGGGTGAAGTTCCTCTTCAACGCCACCGTTGCCGAGGTGCGGCCCGGCGAGGTCGTGCTCGCGGACGGCACGGTGCTGCCCGCCGATCTCGTCGTGGCGGGCATCGGCGTGGTGCCGAACGCCGAACTGGCCGCGGAGGCCGGGCTGTCGGTCGACGACGGGATCGTGGTCGACCCGTGGCTGCGCACGTCCGACCCGGCGATCTTCGCGATCGGCGACTGCGCGCGGTTCCACCACGGGGCGCGGCAGATCCGGCTGGAGTGCGTGCAGAACGCCGTGGACCAGGGCACCGCTGTCGCCGAGGTCATCACCGGCTCGGCGGAGCCGTACGCGCCGGTGCCGTGGTTCTGGAGCGACCAGTACGCGATGAAGGTGCAGATCGCCGGTGTCACCGATGGCCACGACAGCGTTGTGGTGACCGGGGATCCGATGTCCGGCGCGTTCTCGGTGTTCTGCTTCGCCGGCGACCGGCTGCTCGGCGTGGAGTCCGTCAACAAGCCCGTCGACCACGTCCTCGCGCGGCGGTTGCTCGCGGCGAACTGCCCGATCCGGCCGGAAATGGTCGCGGTCCCCGGCTTCGACCTGCGCACCGCGGCCTAGCTGTTCTGGCGTCTGCAAGTACCACCAACACGAAGTTGGTGGTACTTGCAGACGCCTTTTGCGTCAGCGGACGTGCCGGAAGAAGGTGCGGAGCTCGGACACCAGGACATCGGGGCGTTCGATGCCGGGGAAGTGGCCACCGACCTCGGCGTCGTTCCAGTAGCGCAGGTCGGTGAACCTGGCCTCGATCCACGCCTTCGGCATGCGGGCGTCCTTCGGGAAGATCGTCACGCCGGTCGGCACGGAGACCTGGTGCATCGGCACCTTGTTGTGAGACTCCCAGTACAGCCGTGCGGCCGACGTCGCCGTCCCGGTGAACCAGTAGATCGACACCGCGTCGAGCAGCTTCTCCACCGGCACAACCTCTTCGAACGGCCGGTCATGGTCGGTCCAGGAGTAGTACTTCTCCGCGATCCACGCCAGCAGCGCGACGGGGGAGTCCTGCAGGCCGTAGCCGATGGTCTGCGGCTTGGTCATCTGGATGGCGGAGTAGCCGGCCTCACGCGCCTGGAACTCCTTCAGCGCGGAGAGGCCCGCGTAGTCGCGCTGGGTCAGCTCGACCTGCGCCTCGGGTGCCCCGGCGAACACCATCGTCAGGTGGATGCCGATGAGCCGCTCAGCGTCGATGTGGCCCAGTTCCGCGGTGATGAACGAACCCCAGTCACCGCCGTGCGCGGCGTAGCGGTCGTAGCCCAGCCCGGTCATCAGCGACGACCACGCGCGAGCGATCCTCTCGACGCCCCAACCGGTTTCGGCCGGCTTGTCGGAGAAACCGTAGCCCGGCAGGGAGGGCACGACGACGTGGAAGGCGTCGGCGGGGTCGGCGGGGTTCGTCAGCGGTTCGACGACCTCCAGGAACTCCAGGACCGAACCGGGCCAGCCGTGCGTGAGCAGCAACGGGGTGGCGCCGGCGTGCGGCGAGCGGACGTGGATGAAGTGGATGCCCAGCCCGTCGATCTCGGCGCGGAACTGGGGGAGGGCGTTGAGCCGCGCCTCGACGGCCCGCCAGTCGTACTTGTGCTCCCAGTGCTCCGCGAGCGAGCGGACGAAGGACAGCGGCGCGCCCTGCGACCAGTCGGACACCGTCTCCGCGTCGGGCCAGCGGGTCAGCGACAGACGGGTGCGCAGATCGTCCACAGAGGACTCGGAGACGTTGACCTCGAACTCGGTGACGTTCATGCGTGGGCACGTTACGGCCGCGGCCTCGAAGGGCCCTCGAAGGCGGTTGAGCGGACATCCAGGGCAGCTCCACGCGGGGCTGGCACGGTCAAGCGCGGCTGACGAGAAGGGAACCGCCATGACCAACGCCGAGACAGAGCTGACGCCTTTCCCCTGGCACCGCAAGTGCCCGTACCAGCCCCCGGAGGAATACGCGCAGCTCCGGCCGGAAACCCCCATCGCCAAGGTCGAGCTCCGCACGGGCCGTGAGGCCTACGTGGTCACGAGCTACGAGCACGTGCGCAAGCTCTTCACCGAGCCGGACGCGAGTTCCGACCGCGGTCACGAGGGTTTCCCGTACTACATCGACATTCCCCCGCAGTTCCGCACCGAGGGCTCGTTCATCGGATGGGACCCGCCCAAGCACACGGCCTACCGCCGGATGGCCGCGGTGTCCGGTGAGTTCACCAAGCAGCGGGTCCGGGCGATGCTGCCGCGGATCGAGCAGATCGTCGACGAGCGGATCGACGCGATGCTCGAGCAGGGGCCGGTGGTCGACCTGGTCACCGCGCTCGCGCTGCCGGTGCCGCTGACGATCGTCTGCGAGATCCTCGGCATCCCGCACCAGGACCACGACTACCTGCACGACCGCACCGACAAGCTGTTCGGTGGCAAGTCCTCCGCCGAGGTGCGGATGGCCGCCATCACCGAGCTGAACGGCTACCTGGCCGGGCTGCTCGAGAAGAAGCTCAAGGAGCCGGGCGAGGACCTCATCAGCCGCATCGTCGTCCGGTTCCACGAGGCAGGTCTCTACGACAGCCGCGAGCTCGTCAACCTGGTCCGCCTGCTGCTCAACGGCGGCCACGAGACCAGCGCCGCGATGATCGCGATCGGCGCCATGACCCTGCTGGAGCACCCCGACCAGCTGGAGAAGCTGAAGAACGACTGGAGCCTGGCGCCCAACGCGGTCGAGGAGCTGCTGCGCTACCTGACGCCGGGCGACCTCGCGTCCTCCCGGGTGGCACTGGCCGACATCGACGCCGGCCCGGTCACCATCAAGAAGGGCGAGGGCATGATCATCTGCGGTGCCGCGGCCAACCGCGACCCCGAGGCGTTCCCCGAGCCCGACAAGTTCGACATCACCCGCCCGAACGCGCGCAACCACGTCGCGTTCGGCTACGGCGTGCACCACTGCATCGGCGCGGAGATCGCCCGTGTCGAGCTCACCGTGGTGCTCACCAAGCTGTTCCAGCGCATTCCGAACCTCAAGCTCGCCAAGCCGTGGAACGAACTGCAGTACAAGGACGGCGCGGTCATGTACGGCGTCTACGAAATGCCCGTCACCTGGTGACATAGCCGCTCAACGAGAAGGGCCCGCCGGTCGCAACCGGCGGGCCCTTCTAGCGTTGCTGTTATCGCACTGCGCCAACGACGTCCTCCTGCGGCGAGGTCTGCAGGGGCTTGACCTTCGTGCGGCCGAACCGCCGCATGAACGGTGTCTCCACCCACGCGAACAGCGCCCAGGCGACCAGCAGGGACACCGCGAAGGAGGCCACCAGGAACGCCAGCGCGACCGGTGCGGACCACGCCTTGCCGCCCAGCGCGCCGAAGGCGTTGATCTCGGTGCCGAACGCCCAGTGCCCGTAGGTCAGCACGAGCCGGTGCACCAGGTAGAACGCGAACGACACCTCACCCAGCCACACCATGCTCGACCGCGCGAAGACGGTCTTGCGCCCCTTGACGTCCGCGACGGCCGCGGCCGGGATCAGCAGCGCCAGCGGGATGATGGTCGCGCCGACGAACGCGTACAGGAACGGCACGAACAGCGAGGCGACGTAGCCCACGGCCGCGAGCGCGATGCCCCACTTGACGCCCAGGCCGATCCAGCGGCCGGTCATGACGATCCGCGCCAGGATGATGCCGAGCGCGAACTCGAACAGGCGCGTGACCGGGAAGTTGTAGACGAACCAGATCTGGGCGTAGGACGCGGGACCCCACGGCCACACCGGCGTCGACGGCAGGACCGCCTTGGCCACCAGCGGCACCAGCAGCACCGCGAGGATCGTCGCGCCGGCGTAGAACCACAGCCGCGACGGCCGGATCTTGTTGATCAGCACCAGCAGGAACGGGAACGACAGGTAGAACAGGGCCTCGACCGACAGCGACCACGCGACACCGTTGCCGGACAACAGCACGTCGTAGTTCGGGACCCACGACTGGAGCAGGAACAGGTTCGCGACCGCGGAGGCCGGGTCGATCGCCTGGCGGAACACCAGCAGCAGCACGATCGCCGCGACGAACGTGACGACGTGGTTGGGCAGGATCTTCGCGAACCGCCGCCGGAAGAAGTTCCCCTTCGTGTCACCGGGCCTGGCCGACCAGGTCAGCACGAATCCGCTGAGGATGAAGAAGAACGACACGCCGACGAACCCGGCGGTGCTGGTGGCGATCATGTACAGGAAGCCGACCTCTGGCGTCCGGAAGAGGAACTCCAGGCTGCCGTGGAAGACGAAGACCATTGCCGCGGCGACGAACCGCATGCCCGTCAGTGACGGGAGTCTCGACGAACTCGCTACTTGGCTCGACACGGTGGGGACCTTTCGGAAGGACGTTGTCAGGTCGCCCGATGGTGAGAACCCGTCATGGCGAATGGCTCGCGACCTGCTCGAAACCCTTTTCCTCAGTCACTTCCCGATTCGCACTTGAGCGCACGCGGACACCGTTCCCGACGAGGAGTTCCCCAGGGAGGTTGCCGTGACACCGTCCACCACGGAGCTGCGCAGGCGGGAGGACACCGACCTCCCGACGAGGCTCGCGAAGTCCGCCGCCACCGAGCAGGGCGCGTTCCTGCAGACAGAGCACTTCGACCTGTGGCTGACCGAACGCTGGCTCGCCAACGCGTTCCGCGTCGAGCGCATCCCGTTCGCCGACCTCGACCTCTGGTACACCGAGGAGGAAACCGGGAACATCCGGCACCAGAGCGGCAAGTTCTTCACCGTCGAGGGCCTGAAGGTCGACACGGCGACGCGGTCGTGGAGCCAGCCGATCATCCGCCAGCCCGAGGTCGGCATGCTGGGCATCCTCGTCAAGGAGTTCAACGGG
Organism: Lentzea sp. NPDC054927; assembly: GCF_053610285.1. Classification (NCBI taxonomy): domain Bacteria; kingdom Bacillati; phylum Actinomycetota; class Actinomycetes; order Pseudonocardiales; family Pseudonocardiaceae; genus Lentzea; species Lentzea sp. NPDC054927. Next base: position 150,290 of record NZ_JBSGXZ010000014.1, on the reverse strand, counting down.
GTCCTGCACTGCCTGATGCAGGCGAAGATGGAGCCGGGAAACCCGAACCTGCTGCAGCTCTCGCCGACCGTGCAGGCCACGAAGTCGAACTACACCCGCGTGCACAAGGGCGCCAAGGTGAAGTACCTGGAGTACTTCGCGGAGGGTGCCCAGCGCGGCCGGGTGATCGTCGACGTGCTGCAGTCCGAGCACGGGTCCTGGTTCTACCGCAAGAGCAACCGCAACATCGTCGTCGAGGTGACCGAGGACGTCCCGATGGACGACGACTTCTGCTGGCTCACGCTCGGCCAGGTGAACGCGTTGCTGCACCGGGACAACCTCGTCAACATGGACTCGCGCACAGTGCTCTCGTGCCTGCCCGCACCGGGGTACGCGGAGCCCGCGAACGACTTCCAGGCCGCGTTGCTGGCCTCCCGCGACCCGCACGCCGGCGCGTTGTCGGCGACACCGGACGTGCTGAGCTGGTTCACCGGGCAGCGCGCCGACCACGACATCGACGTCTCGCGCATCCCGCTCGGCGCGGTGCCTGGATGGCTCCGCACCGACGACGAGATCTGCCGTGAGGACGGGAAGTTCTTCCGGTGCGTGGCGGTGCGGGCGATCGCGGGCAACCGCGAGGTGACCAGCTGGACGCAGCCGTTGTTCGAGCAGTACGGCAGAGGCGTCGCGGCGTTCATCGTGAAGCAGTTCGCCGGCGTGCTGCACGTGCTGGTGCACGCACGGCTGGAGGGCGGGTTCCTCGACACCGTGGAGCTCGGGCCGACCGTGCAGTGCGTTCCCGGCAACTACCACGACGCCGAACGCCCGCCGTTCCTCGACCACGTGCTCGCCGCGGAGAAGTCGAGAATCCATTACTCGACAGTGCATTCCGAGGAAGGCGGCCGATTCCTCGACACGGAGAGCGATTACCTCGTCGTCGAGGCGGACGAGTCGTTCCCGAGTGAGGTTCCGCCGCAGTACGCATGGGTCACGGTGGGGCAGCTGACGGATCTGCTCCGGCACGGTCGTTACGTGAACGTGCAGGCCAGGACGCTGGTAGCGGCGCTGAACGCGCTCGGCTAGGCGAGCTGGGCAGGAAATAATACCTGCGCGACATGGGAAAAACACGATCGGGTTAGGCCGCTCTAGCGCGGTTCGAGTGTCACCCGATCCGGCTTGAATAGCGTGGTCGCCATGAAGATCCTAGTGAGTAGCGGTCCGTCGTTCGGCCTCTACTTCCCGGTCGTCCCGCTGGCGTGGGCCTTGCGGGCGGCGGGTCACGAGGTGCTCGTCGCGAGCCCGGAGAGCATGGCCGCAGCGGTCAACGGCTCCGGGCTCCCCCATGTGGCCACCTACGGGCCCATGCAGATGCGCGAGGTCATGCTGCACGACCGGGCGGGCAACCAGCTCGCGCAGGCCGGCACCGAGGAAGGCCTGCTCGAGCAGGTCGGCCGCGGGTTCGGCCGGCTCGCCGCCCGCACGATCGACGGCATGCTCGCCATCACCGAGGCCTGGCGCCCGGACGCGATCATCGGCGAGGCGCACGCGTTCTCCGCCGGGATCGCCGCGAAGATCCACGGGATTCCGTGGTTCGAGAACGGCATCGGCATCGGTTACCGCTCCGACATCGACGGCTGGACGGCCGTGGAGTTCGCGCCCGAGCTGGAGAAGCTCGGGTTCGACGGGTTGCCGGAGCCCGACATGGTGCTCGACACCTGTCCCGCGCTCATCCGTCCCGCGGATGTGGTCGCGGGACAACCGATGCGGTGCGTCCAGTACGACACGCCGGCCCCGGTGCCCTCCTGGGTCTTCGAAAAACGCGATCGTCCTCGTGTCATGATCACGCTCGGCACCATCCTGCCGAACTCCCCCGCGGGCCCGGCCATCTTCAACGAGCTGGTCCGCACCCTGCCCTCGCTGGGTGTGGAGCTCGTGCTCGCGATGCCGGACGAGGCGGTCGCCAAGCTCGATCCGTTGCCCGACGCCGTCGTCGCCGCCGGGTGGATGCCCCTCACCTCCGTGTTGCCCGCCTGTGATCTCACGGTGCATCACGCCGGTGGGGGATCGACCATGTCCTCCCTGATCGCCGGACTTCCGCAGCTGCTGGCTCCTGGAGTCATGGCAGAGCAACGGGATTCGGCACTTCGTCTCTGCGAGTTCGGTGCTGCCAAGCAGCTCCAGTCGCAGGAGGTGGAACCGGCAGAGGTGCTCGAGGCCTGCCGGGCGTTGCTGGAGGACGCGTCCTATCGGGATCGGGCGAGTCAGCTGAAGCACGCGATTGAGGAAATGCCCTCGCCCGGCGCGGTAGTGCCGGTGATCGAGGACTTCGTCCGTCACCGCGCCGTTGGCGCAGCGGAAGAAACTGAGTGAGGAGCTATGACCCAGAACATCGACGCGGCGCCGGATTCAGGTGCGCAGAGTTGGCCGGGAGCCAACGCGACCCAAGGTGAGCCGTTCAAATGGCGCTGGCTTGCACTCGGCGTCATCCTGCTGGCCACCGCGATGGACATTCTCGACTCGCTGATCACGGTCATCGCCGCTCCGTCCATCGTGGCGGACATCGGTGGTGGCGCGACCTTCATCCAGTGGCTGGGTGCCGGTTACACACTCGCGATGGCGTGCGGCCTGATCATCGGCGGCAGGCTCGGTGACATCTTCGGCAAGAAGCAGATGTTCGTCGTCGGTGCCACCGGCTTCACGATCGCCTCGGCGCTGTGCAGCGTCGCGACGACACCGGGCGTCCTGGTGACCGCCCGCGTGCTGCAGGGCCTGTTCGGCGCGATGATGCTGCCGCAGGGTCTCGGTGTCATCACCGAGGTGTTCCCGCCCAAGGAGATGGCCAAGGCGTTCGGCGCCTACGGCCCGATCCTCGGTCTCGCGACCATCGGCGGCCCGATCCTCGGTGGCTGGCTGATCAACCTCGACCTGTTCGGCACCGGCTGGCGGGCGATCTTCCTGATCAACCTGCCGCTCGGCCTGCTGGCGATCTTCGGTGCCATCAAGTGCTTCCCCAAGGCCACCAAGACGGCCAAGAAGCTCGACCTGGTCGGCGCGCTGCTCGCCTCCGGCGGTGCCGCGCTGCTGGTCGTGCCGGTCGTGCAGGGACGGGAAGAGGGCTGGCCGGCGTGGACCTTCGTGTCCATCGTCGCCGGTGTCCTCACGTTCTTCGTCTTCGGCTGGTACGAGGGGCGCCGTGACAAGAAGGGCGGCGAGCCGCTCGTCGTGCCGTCGCTGTTCAAGAAGAAGGCGTTCAACGGCGGTCTGGCGGCCGGCCTCGCGCTGTTCTCCGCGCTGACCGGCTTCTCGCTGGTGCTGAGCATCTACCTGCAGCTGGGCCTCGGGTTCACCGCGCTCGGCGCGTCGCTCGCGGTGCTGCCGCAGGCGATCGGTTCGACGTTCGGCTTCGCCGCGTCCGGCGCCGGTCTGGCCGCGAAGCTCGGCCGCCGCCTGATCCACATCGGCCTCGCCGGCATGGTCGTCGGCCTGATCGCGTTCTACCTCACGATCAAGCTGGGCGGCCCGGACGTCGGTGGCTGGGCGATGTCCCCGTCGCTGTTCTTCGCAGGCATCGGCATGGGTCTCGCGATGGCGCCGTTCTTCGAGCTGATCCTCGCGGGTGTCGACCCGCAGGAGACGGGCTCGGCGTCCGGCACGCTGACCTCGGTGCAGCAGTTCGGTGGCGCGCTCGGCGTCGCGGTCCTCGGCACCGTGTTCTTCGCGCTGGTCAACGGATCCGGTTACCTGTCGGCGATCGAGACCAGCATCTGGGTGGTCGTGGCCCTGCAGGTCGCGGCGGGGGCGCTGATCTTCTTCCTGCCGAAGATGCCGAAGCCCGCGTGGGACCCGAGCCAGTGGGAAGGCGGCGACGGCGGCGGCGAGTGGAGTGCCGAAGCGGCCGCGCAGTGGGGCGGTGGTGGCGACAACGCCGAAGCCGCCGCGGCCGACTGGAACGCGGACGCCAAGAAGTAAGCGCTACAACACAACCGGATTGTCCGGAAGGCTCGCCGATCATCGCGATCGGCGGGCCTTCCGCCCGTAGTGGGCTCTTTTCAAGGAATCTTCGAGGGAGACTCAATGACCGCCGTGACAGAACCCTCCTTGGACGTCGCGCTCGCCGCGACGTACAAGAAGTCCATCAGCGAGCACTACAAGGATCTCGCGCTCAAGCTGCAGGTGGCGCTGAACACCCAGGACCTCAGCCTGGTCGACGGGCTCATCCACGACGACTTCCTCGACGTGACGGGCCCTCCCGGGATGTTCCCCGACGGCCCGGAAGGCGTGCGGCAGCACATCCTGTGGCTCAACCGCCGCTTCAAGGACGCGAAGTGGGAGGTGCAGCAGGCCGTCGCCGAGGGCACCACGGTCGTGCTGCGCGTGCGCTTCACCGGCATCGAGACCGAGGAAGGCCAGGCCGCACCCGTCGGCACGCGGTTCACCTACGCGCAGGCGCACTACTTCGAGGGCCGCGACGGCCTTCTGGTGCAGCACATCGGTGTCCGCAGCGAACAGGACATCTCCCAGTAAGGGACTTCCATGGACGTCATCGGACGTGGCTTCCTGGCCACGAACCTCGCACGCATCGCGGGAAAGCATCATGACGTCGTCGCGTTCGCGGCCGGATCCTCCTCGACCGTCGCCACGTCGGCGGACGAGTTCGGCCGTGAAACAGGCATCCTGCACGACGTGATCAGCAGGTGCCGCGCGGAAGGCAAGCTGTTCGTCTACTTCTCCACCGCGTCCGCCGCCATGTACGGCTCGCCGGACTCACCGGGCACGGAGGACGGCCCGGTGTTCCCGGGCAACGCCTACGGGCGCCACAAGCTCGCGATGGAGGCGCTGATCCGCGCCTCCGGGGTGGCGTACCTGGTGCTGCGCCTGGGACATCTCGTCGGTCCCGACCAGCGTCCACATCAGATGATGCCGACACTGGTGGCACAGGTGCGTTCCGGCGAGATCGAGGTCTGGCGGGGAGCGCATCGCGACCTCGTCGACGTGCTCGACGTGGTGCGGCTCCTCGACGCGTTGCTGACCACCCGCGTGTGCGGAGAGGTCGTGAACGTCGCGAGCGGTGTGCCCGTACCGGTCGAGGACTTGGTGGAGCACCTGGAAAACCGGCTGCGCGTGCCGTTGCGGAAGACCTACCGCGACGCCTACGCGCGGCACGACATCTCACTGGTCAAGCTCACCCGTCTCGCGCCCGTCGTGCGCGAGCTGGGCTTCGGCCCCGACTACTACCGGCGCGTCGTCGACCGCTACCTGAGCGCCACGACCGGCGTGCCGCTCGAAGACCTACCGTCAGCCGGATGAAGGAGCAACGGCAATGCGAGTACTCATCAGCACGTGGCCGGCGAGCGGGCACCTGCAGCCGATCGTCCCACTGAGCTGGGCACTGCGCGGTGCCGGCCACGAGGTCATCGTCACCACGCCCCAGCACCTCGTGCCCTTCGTCAAGTCGACCGGCCTCGACGCGATCGCGCTCGGCGAGGAGCAGGACCAGAAGATGATGCTGCAGGGCATCATCCAGCAGGCCGGCGAGAACGCCTCTCCCGCGGAGGCGCTGCCGCGGCCGGACCGCCAGTTCTGGGGCAACATCGCCTACGGTCCCGCGGGCCGCACCGCGGAGGTCCTCCCGCTGCTGCTGGAGAAGGCCAAGGCGTTCGCACCCGACCTGATCGTGGCGGACCCGATGGACCTCTCCGGGCGGCTGCTCGGCGGCATCCTCGGGGTGCCGGTCGTGCGTCACCGCTGGGGCGTCGACCCGTTGACGGAGGCGTTCGAGGAGACCGCCCACATGGTCCTCGACCCGGTGGCGCAGCAGATGGGCCTGACCGGGCTGCCGGAGCCGGACCTGACCATCGACCCGTGCCCGCCGTCGTTCCAGCTGCCAGGACTGGAGAAGGGCCGTCCCGTGCGGTACCTGCCGTCCAACGGGTTCGGCGCGGTGCCGGCCTGGGCGCTGGAGGAGCCGTCGAAGCCGCGGATCTGCGTGTCCTTCGGCTCGATGCCCAAGGAGCTCGGCATGCGCAAGGTGCTGGGCTGGGTCTACGAGGCCATCTCGCGCCTCGGTGACGTCGAGGTCGTCCTCGCCGTGCCGAACGGGATCGACGCCGAGGACCACTCGGTGATCGCGGACAAGGTGATCTCGTCCTCGCACCTGCCGCTGAACCTGTTCATGCGCACGTGCTCGGTGATCGTGCACCACGGCGGTTCCGGCACGGGCCTGACCGCGCTGAACGCCGCCACTCCGCAGCTGGTGCTGCCGCAGTTCGCCGACCACTTCCCGTGGGCGGAGCGGCTCGAGGCGACCGGTGCCGGTGCGGCCGTCGAGGGCGTGGAGAAGCAGCAGGACGTGGCGTTCATCCAGGACCGCCTGGAGGAGCTGATCCACAAGCCCGAGGCCAAGGAGGCGTCGCTCGCGATGCAGGCCGAGATCCACAACGCGCCGTCCCCCGCGTCGCTGGTGCCGGAGCTGGAAGCCCTCGCGGGAGTCTGATGGTGCGTCTGCAAGTACTACCAGCAACCCTGTTGGTAGTACTTGCAGACGCCTTTTCCACGACGCGGAGAAGCCCCCGGCTCGGCGAGCCAGGGGCTTCTCCGTGATGTCGTTCAGTCGTTGAGCTGGAGCACGACCGTGCCCGCGAACTTCTTGTCCAGCAACGCGATGAACGTCTCGGCCGCGACCGGCACGCCGCCCTTGACGACGGTGTGGGCGAAGGAGATCTTGCCCTCGTCCAGCCAGCCGGAGAACGTCTTGTTCCACGCCGCCAGCTGCTCTTCGGTGTCGAAGGTGGCGAAGCCGCGGAACGTCAGCTGCTTGGCGATGGCGCGCATCAGGGCGAGGCGCGGGTGGTCGCCGTCGGTGCCACCGATCTGGCCGCTCAGCGCGCCGCACAGGGCGAACCGGGCGCCGGGCTGGGCGTGCTCGACGGCGGCCTCGAACTGCTCGCCGCCGACGTTGTCGAAGCACACCGTGATGCCGTCGGGAGCGAGCTCGCGCAGCCGGTCCAGCACCGGGCCGTCGTGGTAGTCGAAGGCGGCGTCGAAGCCGGCCTCGTTCACCAGGAAGTCGACCTTCTCCTTGCTGCCGGTGGACCCGATGACGAGCTTGGCGCCACGGGCCTTCGCGATCTGACCGGCCAGCGTGCCGACCGCGCCGGTCGCGCCGGACACGAACACGACGTCGCCCTCGCCGGCGTCGGCCATCTCCACGATGCCGCGCCACGCGGTGGGACCGTTGGCGAGGAAGTACTCCGCGCCGGGCAGCAGCGAGCGGTCGAGCTTCTTCACGCCGAACTCGGGGCTGACGACCGCCCATTCGCGCCAGCCGTTGTAGTGCAACAGGAAGGTGCCGACGGGCAGGCTTTCGTTGTTGGACACCACGACCGTGCCGACGGTGGTGCCCCAGGGCGTCGCGCCGATCTCGTAGTTCGGGATCGGGAGGCTGGTCTCCTCGTTCATCAGGTCGCGGTACACCGAGCCGAGGAACATCCACTCGTTGCGCACCAGGACCTCGCCCTCGCCCGGCACCGGCATCGGCACCTCGACGAGCTCGAAGTTCTCCTGGGTCAGCCGGTCCGCCGGACGCGAAACCAGGCGCAGCTCCCGCGACGTCGCAGGAATCGCTTCGGCGCTCATACGGATCTCCTTAAGCCTTCACACAGTGGGGTTTCACCGTCCCCGGCCACGGCTTTGCGGGCCTTGAGAGGAACCTGAGCCATCTCAAGGCACGCGCGAGCGGGGGTGCAGGGGGCACTGGCTGACTAGGGGTCATGGCTGACTTCGACGTCATCGTGGTCGGCAGCGGCTCGGCGGGCGGCGTTCTGGCGGCACGGCTGTCGGAGGACCCTTCTCGGCGCGTGCTGCTGCTGGAAGCAGGGCCGGACGACCCCGTCGCCGGCCCCATGCACAACTGGATGTACCGCTCAGAGCCCCAGGTCGGCGGTGAGCCGCTGAACCTGCCGCGCGGCAGGATCGTCGGCGGTTGCTCGGCGGTCAACGCGTGCATCGCCCTGCGCGGTGCGCCTTCTGACTACGACGCGTGGCCCGACCCGTGGTCGTTCGCCGTGGCGTCGCGGTACTTCGAGGCCGTGGAGTCGGTCGTGCCGATCCGCAGGCCCGCCGACGACATGACGTCCACGAACCGGGCGTTCATCGAGACCGCCGTCTCTCTCGGCCACGAACGGATCGAGGACCACAACGCGCCGGGTGCGATCGGCGCGGGACCGGTGCCGTTGAACGAGATCGACGGCGTGCGGCAGAGCACCGCCGTCACCTACCTCGCGGCCGCGAGGTCCAGGGACAACCTGACGATCCGGCCGAACTCCCTGGTGTGCAAGGTGCTCGTCCGGGACGGCAGGGCCGTCGGTGTGGTGCTGCTCGGCGGTGAGACGGTCTCGGCGCGGAACATCGTGGTCGCCGCGGGGGCCTACGGCTCGCCGGCCGTGCTGCTGCGGTCCGGGATCGGCCCTGCCACGGCGCTGTCCGCGCTGGGCATCTCGGTCGTCGCGGATCTGCCGGTGGGGCAGGGGTTGCAGGACCACCCGCTGGTCACGGTGAAGCTGATGGGCCGCGGGCCCGCGCTGTACCAGGCCGTCGCGACGACGGAGTCCGGGCTGCAGTTCCTGCCCGGTGCCCCGTCGCCCGCCGAGACGACCGGCGCGAACCTGATCATCTCGGTGGCCCTGCTCAAGCCCACCTCGCGCGGCCGGGTGTGGCTGCGGTCGGCCGACCCGACCGACGCGCCGCACATCGACCTCGGCCTGCTGCGGTCCTACGAGGACAGAGCGTTGATCAGGTCGGGTATGCGGGACCTGTTGCGCCTCATCGGCACCAAGCCGTTCGCGGAGGAGATCGACGGTCCGCCGCTCAACAGCCCGCCGGCCGACCTCTCGGACGACCAGGCGCTGGACCGGTGGATCTTCGCGAACGCGGGCACGTACCACCACGCGGTGGGCACGTGCGCGATGGGTTCCGTTGTGTCGCCCGACGGGCAGGTGCTCGGCGTGGACGGCCTGTGGGTCGCCGACGCCTCGATCATCCCGGAAGTGCCTGCCGCCAACACGAATCTGCCCACCATGATGGTCGCGGAGCGCATCTCCGCGGTACTGATCGAGGAGACCCGCCATGTCGCTTGAGCTGGACGCCGCAGCCCAGGACCTGCTGTTCCGGGAAGCCCGCACCGCCAACACGTTCTCGTCCGAGCCGGTCTCCGACGAGACCCTGCAGGCCGTCTACGACCTGGTCAAGTACGCGCCGACGTCGATGAACCAGCAGCCGTTGCGCATCGTGCTGATCCGCTCCGACGACGCCCGTGAGCGTCTGGTGAAGACGATGTACGGCCCGAACGGCGCCAAGGTCGCGCAGGCCCCGCTGGTCGCGATCCTGGCCGCGGACCTCGAGTTCCACGAGCTGATGCCGAAGCTGTTCCCGCACTTCCCCGAGGCCAAGGACATGTTCGCGGACCCGGCGATCCGCGAGGCCTCCGCCGTGCAGAACGGCACGATGCAGGCCGCGTACTTCCTGCTCGGCATCCGGGCCGCCGGTCTGAACGCCGGCCCGATGATCGGGTTCGACGCCGAGGCCGTGAACCGCGAGTTCTTCCCGGACGGCAAGCAGAAGGTGCTGCTGGTCATGAACATCGGCAAGCCCGGTGAGAACGCCTGGTGGCCGCGGTCGCCGCGGCTCGAGTACGACGAGGTCGTCACCGCCGCCTGACGTGCCGCATGAAGAGGCCCCCGCCGAACGCTTGGGTTCTAGGAGTCGTCGCAACACCCCAGTTCAGGGGATGCGATGGACTTTCAGATCCGGGCGGAGCGTAAGCCGAAAGGGCCGAGGCTGCTCGTTGCCGAACGGGCCGAATACTTGCGGCTCGTGCAACAGGGTGTGGGTAACAAGGAGGCATGCCGGCTCGTCGGGGTCAACCTGAAAACCGGCAAGCGCTGGCGTAACGGACGCAACGCGTCCGGTAAGGACAAGGCGGCACCACCGATCACCGCGGTGGTGCCGCCTTCGGCGTCTTCTCGTTACCTGCGTGAGGACGACCGCATCCACATCGCCGGCCGGCTGCGGGAGCAGGCCACGATCCGGCAGATCGCCTCCGAGCTGGACCGCAGCCCGTCCACGATCAGCCGGGAGATCCACCGCAACCGCCACCCCGGCAACAGGCAGTACCGGCCCCACGCCGCGCAGACCCGTGCCGATGCCCGCCGTCCGCGGCCCAAGACCCGCAAGCTGGCGGCCGATGCCGAGCTGCATCGCGTCGTGCAGGACCATCTGGCCCGTAAACGCAGTCCCGAACAGATCGCGGCGATGCTGCGACGGGAGCACCCCGACCGGCCGGAGTGGCACGTGGTCCACGAAACGATCTACCAGGCCCTCTATGTCCAAGGACGCGGCGAGCTACGGCGTGAACTGGCTCGTGCGTTGCGCACCGGCCGCACCATGCGCAAACCCCGCCGCCAGACAGGACAACGCCAGTCCCGGTTCATCAGCCCGATGGTCATGATCAGCGAGCGTCCCGCCGAAGCAGAGGACCGGGCGATCCCTGGGCACTGGGAAGGCGATCTGATCATCGGCAAGGACAGCGCTTCCGCGATCGGGACCCTGGTCGAACGCGTCACCCGCTACGTGATGCTGCTGCGTCTGCCCCACGACCGCACCGCCGAAGCGGTCCGAGATGCCCTCATCGACATAGTCCAGACGCTGCCAGCCCACCTCACCCGTTCCCTGACCTGGGACCAAGGCGCCGAGATGGCCGGCCACGCCGCGTTCACCATCGCTACCGACATCCCGGTCTACTTCTGCGACCCGGCCAGCCCCTGGCAGCGAGGTTCCAACGAGAACACCAACGGCCTGCTGCGCCAATACTTCCCGAAAGGAACCGACCTCTCGATCCACAGTGCCGAACACCTCGCGTTCGTCGCCGCCGAACTCAACAACCGCCCACGCAAAACGCTCGGCTGGGACACCCCAGCCGAGCGCTTGACCAAGCTCCTGGCCCAAGCCAGTTGATCAGTTGTGTTGCGACGACTCCTAGAACCCAAGGACGTGGCGGGGGCCTTCTCGTTCAGTTCATGGGCCGCGGAACCGCGACCGACGTGTAGGTCGTCTGCGGCGTGGCCTCGGTGGTGAACCTGCCGTTGATCACGTACAGCAGGTCCTCGTGCAGGGCGAGCGAGCTGGGGATGTCGAACCGGGGATCGCTCACCCGGCGCAGCACCTTGCCGACCGTGCCCTCGTGGTTGAGCCGCAGCAGCACGACCTCGTTGCGCACGCCCATGGCCACGTACAGCAGGTCGCCGTCGAGCACCATGCCGTCGCAGTCCATCAGGTCCTCGCCGCCCAGGTCGACGCTCGTGGCACGCCCGGTGGCGGTGTCCACGTGGAACAGTCCGCCGGTGTTGGACTGGTTGATCAGCAACGCCGTGCCGTCCGGGGTGCGGCAGATCCCGTTGGCGTTGAAGCCCTGCTCGAGGTACCGGATGTCCCCGGTGAGCTCGACCTGTTCCACCTGCTCGGGTTCCGGCAGCTCGCCGTTGCCGCCCAGCGGCAGCTTCCACAGCACCGGCAGGATCGAGTCGGTGGCCCACGCGGCGGTCGGGGTCAGCGCGAAGTCGTTGACCAGGCCCGCGAGCGGGTAGGACGCCAGCGTGGCACCGGAGGCGGCGTGGATCACGTGGGCGTCGCCGGCGAAACCGCCCGCGATGAACAGCCGCCCGCGGCGATCTATCTTCACGCCGGCGGAGGCGGTTCCAGGTCCGGAGTGGACGGTCTTCCCCTCGCCGGTGATCAGGTCCGCGCGGTAGATGGACCCGTCGGCCAGCGAACCGAAGTACGCGAACGGACCGGGCCCGATCGTCATCGACTCAGGCCGGAATCCGTCCGGCAGCGCGATCGTCGTCATACCCACCAGAAAACCGCAGCGTGCTCTAGGTTTGCTCGAACGCCACAGCGTGTTGTGCGCCCGGTGCGGCGAACTTCAACAGCCGGCGTCCTTCGGCCTCGACTTGGGCGCTGTCGCGTTTGAGCAGCCGCTGGTACGGCGCGATCAGCAGGGTCGCGGCCTGCTTCTTCTTCTCGATCTTCCAGGTACCGCTGACGAACCCGTCGACGGTGAAGCTGCCGCGCGTCGAGGAACCGTTGAAGCCGGGGGAGATGATCCTCGTGCGGTCGGCGTGCGACAGCGCGATGTTGTCGAACTCGGGCAGGAAGCGCGGCGGCGCCGGGGTGTCCTCGTCCGGTCGCGGCGAGTCCTCGTGGTCGAAGAGCGTCCTGCCGTTCTCGTCGCTGAACCGCCGCAGCGGCAGCCGTTCGACCACCTCGGCGAGCCGGGTCAGGCCGGACCAGGTCTGGACGTCCTGGACGCTCGCCGGGCCGAACGCCCTGAAGTAGCGGGACACCACCTCGGTGATCGACGCCTCCGGCAGGGATTCGCTGCCGAGCCAGGTGTTCAGGGTCGCGTGGGCGCCACGGCCCGGTGCGAGGCCCCAGACGCCCCGTGGCGGGATCTGCGCGAGCGGGACGAGCAGTTGCACCGCGTAGGCCAGCGCGGTCGCCTGGTGGCCCGTCCAGTGCTCTTTCAGCAGTTTGCCGAGATCTTCCCGCGTGCGCGGTTCCTCTTCGAGGATCTCCCGGCCGCGTTGCGCCAGTTCGGCCGGGTCGATGCCCTCGATCTGCTTTCCGTTGTGCCCGGTGAAGTTCGTGCGGTCCAGCACGGGTTTCAGCAACGGCCGCAACAGCAGCGCGTCGCGGGCGCTCACGAGGTGGATGGTGGCCCTCATCAGCACGAGACGGACCGTCGCGCGGCTTTCCAGGGTGGCGGCGAGGTCGGCGGGCTGAAAGTGGCTGATACGCGACCACAGGCCCACATACGGCGACAGTGGGACCTGGGACTGCATGCCCACCAGGTGTTCCACGACCTCGAACGGGGTCTTCTCGGTGCGCTCCAGGAGGAACTGCCGGGCCAGCAGTGCCCGGTTGAGCTGCCGTGCGCTGAGCTTCACCCGACCACGAACTCCCGCGTCGTCGCGTCCGGCGCCGCGAACCGCAACAGCGCGTCGGCCTCCTGCTCGACCGCCTTGAAGTCCTTTTTGGACAGCGGCTTGAACAGGGTCAGCGTGAGGGTCGCGGTCTTCTTCTGCTCCTTGAGCTTCCACATCCCGCGCACGAACCCGTCGACCAGCAGCGTGGCCGCGATGCCCGCGCCGACGCACACCTGCTTGCGGATGTCGTCGTCCATCACGCGAGTGCGGTCGAAGTGCGACACCATCAGGTTGTCGTACTCGGGCAGGAACCTCACGGGCGCCGGCGTGTCGCCGTCCGGCCGCGGTGCGTCCCGCAGGTCGTAGAGCTCCTGGCCGGTGTCCGAGACGAGGACCTCCAGCTCGGCGCCCATGTCCTTGAACACCTTGGCCATGAACGTGAGCCCGCTGAACGCCTGGAGGTCCTTGACGGTGGCCGGTCCGTACGCGGCGAGATAGCGGCGCACCAACTGCTTCGGGTCCGGATCCTTCGTGAGCTTCTGGTCCAGGAACGGTTCCGCGAGCGTCGACGGCACCGAACCGCCCTTGCCCCACGGCGGCACGTGCACCAGCGGCACCAGGTACTGCACGGAGTAGGCCAGCGACAGGGGATCGCGGCCGGGGAACTTCTCGCTCATCGCCTCGCGCAGCTGGACCTGCGTGAGCGCCTTCCCGTTCAGCAGCTTGCGGCCGTGCTTCGCGATCTCACCGAGGTCCATGCCGTCGGTCTGACGGCCGAAGAAGCCCTTCTGCGCACGGTTGAGCACCGGCTGGAGCAACGGCCGCAACCACAACAGATCCGGCGTGGTCACGAGGTGCATGGTGTAGCGCATGAGCGACGACCGCACGATCTGACGGTCCAGGATGAGCTTCGACAACTCGTCGCGGTCGAACGAGTTCAGCCTCGCCCACAGTCCGATGTAGGGCGGGAACGGCAGCTGCGCCTGCAGCCCGACGAGCTGCTCGGTTGCTTCGAGCACGCCCATGTCGTGGCGCTGCAGCAGAAGTTGGCGCGCGAGGGTCGCTCGGTTGATCGCGCGGCGGTCCAGCACGGGGAAAGCCTTTCTGTAAACGCGGAAACGCGGCCGTCACCGGAGGCTACCTCTCCATCCGGTGACGACCGCTCAGGTGCGGAAGACGTGGCTCAGGCCGCGTCACCCTCGAGGCGTGCGCGGAACCACGACATGAACAGGTGGTCGGTGCCCGCGGTGAGGTCCTGGCCACCGTCGATCGTGATGATCTGGCCGGTGACCCAGGAGCTGGCGGGGCTGGCGAGCTGCACGATCCACGGCGTGATGTCCTCGACCGTGCCGGTGCGGCCCAGCGGCATGATGTCCGCCAGCGTCGCGAAGATGCCGTCGGTCTCCTCCTCGTTCAGGCCGTTGGCCGCGTAGACCTCGGTGCGCACGCCGGCCGGGGCGACGGCGTTGACCCGGATCCCGAGCGGGGCCAGCTCGCGCGCCCAGGTCAGCGTCAGGCTGTGCATGCCCGCCTTGCTGGCCGCGTACAGGGCGGCGCCGGGCTCGGGGTTGTGGCCCGCGACCGAGGAGACGAACACGATGTTGCCGCCCGGCTTGGCGAGGTACTGGTACAGCGCGCCGGTGAGGCGGACCGGGCCGAGCAGGTTGATGTTGAGCAGCTCGTTGCTGGCCTTCTCGTCGAAGTACTCGGCGAGCGTGTTGCGGAAGATGCCGGCGTTGTGCACGAGCACGTCCACCTTGGCGCCGTTGGTCTCGACGGCGTCGGCGACGGCCTGCGCGCCCTCGGCCGTGGTGACGTCGGCGGCGACGGGAACGATGTTCTCGTGCAGCTCGGCGACCTCGTCCAGCCGGTCCTTGCGGCGGCCGGTGATGATCACGCTCGCGGCACCGAGCTTCGCGAACTCGACGGCCGCGTGCTTGCCGATTCCGGTGCCACCACCGGTGACGACGACTCGCTGGCCTTCAAACGGCTGGTCGGACATGGTCTGAGTTCCTTTCGAAATGCCACCGGGTGTCGCCTACATCCAGCCAAATCAGGCTGGTATCCCACTCGAACCGTGCTCAGGCCACCCGGACGGCAGCTCCAAGCTGTAGCCGGTCCCGCTGGAGCCGCGCTCAAGCCGCCCAGGAGGGCTTCGCGTCGATCTCCAGAACCGCGCAGCCCCAGCTGTAACCGGCGCCCACGCCGAACAGCACGACCCGCTGCCCGGGCCGGGCCTGGCCGGTGTCGACCAGGTGGCCGAGCCCGGCGAACTGGTCGCCCGCGCCGAGGTGCCCGATCGTGCGGCTCCACTCCCACGTCGTGCGCGCGGGGTCGATGTCGTAGGGCCGCAGGTAGTTCACGTCGAGGCGGCGCCTGCCGAAGTGCGGCAGCACCACCCAGTCCGCGTCGCCGAGCTTCATGTCCGCGTCCGCCAGGGCCTCCTCGACCGCGGCGGCCTGGCCCGCGTTCGCCCTGTTGATGCCGAAGGACAGTCCGTACTGCTTCGCGAACGCGTGCTTGGCGGCCTCGAAGTCCACCGGCATGCGGTGCGAGAACGGCGCCAGCCCCATCGGTTCGTCGCCCCGGTGCAACGGCTCCAGGTCCGAATCAGCGTTGATAGCCAATGAAAGCAGCCGTGCATAGCCGCCTCGGCGTGACAGCACCACCGCGCTCGCACCGTCGGCGTAAGGCGTGCCGGGGTCGGTGCGCCAGCGGTCGATGCCGGGCAGGCAGAACCGGTCGGCCGTGGTCAGCAGCGCGTCCTTGCCGGGGCTCAGGTAGCGCACGGCGAGGTCCAGCGCCGCCATGCCGCCGTTGGACATCTGCCTGATCTCCAGGGCCAGGCAGCTGTTGCGGACGGTCTCGCGCTGGATGTAGCTGCCGACCGGCCACAGGTCCTGGCCCTGGTGGTAGGTCGTGGCGTGCAGGATGAGCTCGACGTCGTCACCGGTGCTGCCGGCCCTCGCCAGCGCCTGCTGGGCCGCCCTGACGCCCATCTCGGCCGCCGACTCGTCGGGGGAGTAGGCGACGCTGGTGACGTCCGTGCGCGCGACCAGCTTCGGTTCGCACTCGCCGGAGTCGATGGCGTCCTGCACGTTCAGCGTCGCGGGCAGACGGATCCCGTTGCCCCGCACGTAGATGCCGTCGACGCGCACTCAGGCCTCCTTCAGCGCACGGGCGACCCGCACGACCCGGTCGGCCTGCACACGGGCGGACTGCAGCGCGATCTCGCTCACCGGCTTGCTGTCCGAGCCGAGCACGTGGGAGGTGCCGTAGGGGTTCTCGTTCAGCCCCGGCGGCACGATGATCCCGCCGAAGTGGCACACCATGTTGTAGATGGAGACGATCGTGGTCTCCATGCCTCCGTGCGTGCTGCCACCGGACGTGAAAGCGCTGTACACCTTGTTCGACAGGCGGCCCTGGAACCACGCGGGTCCCAGCGTGTCGATGAACTGCTTGAGCTGCGCGGACATGTTGCCGAACCGCGTGGGCGTCCCGAACACGACCGCGTCGGCCCACAGGACGTCCTCCACCTGGGCGATCGGCACGTCCTCGGTGGCCTTGAGGTGGTCGGCCCACGCCGGTCGCGAGTCCACGACGGTCTGGGGTGCGAGCTCGGCCGCCCTGACCAGCCTGACCTCGGCTCCCGCCTTCTCCGCCGTCTCGGCGATCTCGGTGGCGATGCGGTGGATCGTCCCGGTGGACGAGTAGTAGACAACGGTGACGTTGACGCTGCGTTCCATGGCGGGATCCCTTTCGCAGGCAGGTCCCCACCACCGTTGCCGGTACACCTCGACGCGGCGTCGAGCGCGGCCTGAACGCCGGGAGATATGGTGTCTCGCCGGAGGGGCGTAATGATCAGGGTTCTGCTTGCCGAGGACATGCACATGGTGCGCGGTGCCCTCATCGCGCTCCTCAACCTCGAACCGGACATCGAAGTGGTCGCCGAGGTGAGCTCGGGGGACAAGATCCTGCCGATGGCGCGGCAACACCGGCCCGACGTCGCGGTGATCGACATCGACCTGCCGATCCTCGACGGCCTCAGCGCGGCCGCGAAGATCCGGGAGACGATGCCGTCGGTCCGTACGTTGATGCTCACGTCGCTGGGCCGCCCCGGCACGTTGCGCAAGGCGCTGGCGGCCCGCGTGGACGGTTTCCTGCTCAAGGACGCCCCACCCGGCCAGCTGGCCGGCGCGATCCGCGACGTGGCGGCCGGCAAGCGGGTGGTCGACTCGCAGCTGGCGCTCGCGGCCTGGGACCGCGGGGAGTGCCCGCTGACCGACCGCGAACTGGAGGTGCTGCGCCTCGCCGCGGCCGGTTCGGACGCGCCGGAGATCGCGGTCGCCCTGTCGTTGTCGACGGGGACCGTCCGCAACTACATGACGACCATCATCACCAAGCTGAACGGCCGCAACCGCGTCGACGCCATCCGCATCGCGGACGAGGCCGGCTGGATCTGAGCCGGCGACCGCCGGGTCAGCCGAGCGGGATCTCGGCGTGCAGCCGGAACGTGCGCTCGGACGTGGGACCGGCGTCGAGGCTGCCCCCGAGCGCGCAGACGCGGGTGGTGAGGTTGCCGATGCCGCTGCCGTTGCGGGAGTTCCGCTCCGTCATGGCGAGCCCGTCGTTGATGATGTCCATCGTCACCAGCCGCGGTGAGCTGGACAGCACGATCTCGCAGCGCTCGGCCTTGCTGTGCCGCAGCAGGTTCGTCACGCCCTCGCGCAGCACCGTCGCCAGCGTCACCCGCACGTCCGTGGGCAGCTCGTCGCACGCGTCGATCCGCACGGTCACCTCGATGTCGGCCGCGGACAGCAACGCCTGCGCCGACTGGGTCTCCTCGTTCAACGACAGCTCGCGGTAGCTCAGCGCCACCGACCGCACGTCGGCCAGCGCCTGCCGGGAGATGTCCAGCACCTCGCTGAGCTCCTGCTTCGCCCGGCCGGGGTCGATCGTCAGCAGCCGGTGCGTGAGCTCGCTCTTCAACGTGATCGCGGACAGGCTGTACCCGAGCAGGTCGTGCAGGTCGCGGGCGAACCGCAGCCTCTCCTGCGTCACCGCCGCCGTGGCCAGTTCCTCACGCGCCTCGTGCAGCTCGGTCACCATGGACCGCAGTCGGGTCAGCGCGTACAGCACCAGGCCGTGGTTCGTCGCGGCCATGATTCCCCACGCGATGTACACGGGGCCCTGACCGAGGACGCCGAAGACGATGCCCTGACCCGCGACGACCGCGAGGAAGCCCAGCCAGCCCGCCGCACGGGGCAGCAGGAGCGCCGCCGAGCCGGCGACGAAGCCGGGCACACCGATGAACGGGCTGCTGTAGATCACCTGGGGCACGTACACGCAGACCGCGATCCCGGCGAGCACCGCCACGGACTGCGGCAGGGTCAGCTGGACCTGCGGACGGCTCACGAGGCTCAGCACCAGCGCGACCATGCCCGCGACGCTGACCGCGGCGACCGCGATCCCGACCGGTCCGAGCAGGTTGTAGTCGTGGAACGCCAGCGTGGTCGCCATCAGGCCGTACCCGACCACCACGGTCGTGAGCAGCACCTGGGCGAACCGCGTCGCGATCGGCGGACCCGCCGCGCGCCGCTCGTCCGCCGGTTCCTCCGGCGCCGGCGTCGCGGGCACCTCGGCGTGCAACCGGTAGGTGCCGTCCGCGGACGCCTGGGCGAGCAGGGATCCGCCGATGGCCGTGGTGCGGGTGGCGAGGTTGGTGAGACCGCTGCCCCGGTCGGTGCCGACCTCGCTGGGCGCGCCGTCGTTGGTGATGTCGATCGACACCAGCTGGCCGTCGCCGGCGATCCTGATCGAGCAGCGGGTGGCGTCGCTGTGCCGCAGCAGGTTCGTCACGCCCTCGCGCAGCACCGTCGCGAGCACGGTCCGGGAGCGCGGTGACAGCTCGGCGCAGTCTCCCTCGATCGTGGTCGCGACACCCGCCGCCGCCAGGACGGACTGCGCCGATTCGATCTCGTCCGACAGCGACAGCTCGCGGTAGCTCGATGCCACCGCACGAACGTCCGTCAGGGCTTCGCGGGCGATGCCGAGGATCTCGGTCAGCTCGCGCATCGCACGTTCGGTGTGCTCGCCGACCAGCTTGCGGGCCAGCTCCACCTTCAGCGTGATCGCGGAGAGGCTGAACCCGAGCAGGTCGTGCAGGTCGCGGGCGAACCGCAGCCGTTCCTGCGACACCGCCAGGTCGGCGAGCTCGGACCTGGCGGTCTCCAGTTGCCTCACCAGCGAGGGCAGCCGGGACAGGCCGTAGACGACCAGGCCGGAGACCACCGGCGTCAGCACGTAGTAGGCGAGCTCGGCGACGTTCTGGACGACCAGGTACTTGATCACGCCGTTGATGAGCGCCACCGCGCCGAACACGAGCCATCGCACGCGTCCGGGCAGCACGAGCAACGCACTGCCCGCGAAGAAGCCGGGCATGCCGGACCACGCGTTCGGGAAGAAGGGCACCGGCACGAACACCATCAGCGCCATCGCGCCCAGTGCCAGGTACGCCCTGCCGGACCGCAGATCGGCGCCCGGCCGCGAGAACACCCGCAGCTGGAGGTACCCGATCGTGAGCAGGCAGGCGAGCGAGCCGACGATCCGCACCGGCGTCACGCCGGCTTGCAGAACGTAGAAGAAGGCGTTGCCGAGATAGTTGGCGAACACCACGCTGATCACGACGTACGCCAAGCGACGGGACACAGATGAGCGTTCCTGTCGCAGCGTCACAGCAGCAGCTCCCACGCGAGGGTCGGGACGCGGCCATGATACGGGCGCTTCCTGGGAAATCTCGCGTTTCGCGATCCTCGATCGGAGCAACATGGCGATGGCTCAACACCTCGCGACGACGACGAGTTGCGCACCGGCGAGGTAGGCCACGATGTCCGCGACCAGCGTCTTGTCGACCTGCAACGCCTCCGCGATCTGCGCGATCGTGCTCTCGCCGGCCAGCAGCGACTTCGCGATCTCCGTCGCGGGCGCGCTGTGCAGGATCACCTGGTACTGCTGACCTCCGCAGGTCAGCGCCTGGTCGCCGTTGAGCCGCTCGATCTCGGTGCCCGGCCGCATGGAGACGATCGTGTCGTCCTCGATGTGCGGCAACGTGAACACGGCGTCACCCGTCACCGCCACGACCGACAGGATCGGGCCTGCGCCGTCGTCCAGGCCGAGCGACGGCACTACGCAGCCACCCAGCTGGTCGAGCGTGTTCTTGAGCTTGCGCCAGATGAGGCACGGTCCGCCGCCGGTCTTCCAGCGCACGAAGTTCTCGTGCAGCGCGGAGATGTTCTCCAGCGCGACGGGACCGAGGCTCATGCGGTGCAGCGCCTCCCGCACGACCGGGCTGGTGTCGGCGAGCTGGATCGCTCCCCATCTGCCGTGCACGGTGAGGTGCTCGCCGCTCTCGTCGACGAACGCGTCCTCGAGCAACGACCACAGCGGGCGGCCCGTTGGGATGTGCGACTGGGTGGGCACCACGGCGCCTCCGCTCCGGCAGGTGGGGGTCACATGAACAACGGGATCGGGTTGAGCTCTTCGAGTGTGCGAGGCCGGTCCAGTCGACCCAGTTGTACAGGTACGTCGTAGAGGCGGCCTTGAGCGAACCTCGACCAGAAGTGCCGCAGTCCCGGCACGACCACCCTGACCACGGGAAGCCCGATGTCGGGCCGGGTCTGGTCGAGCACCAGCACCTCCATCCCGCGAGCCTCGAGGGTGTCCTGGACGGCGCGGATGTCGTCGGCCAGGTCGCGCCGGTGTTCGTAGCCGTGGTGGAACGAGTCCCGCGGCGGTACGGCGGGGTCCGGGGCGAGCCAGGACTGCTCGTCGATGCGGGCGTGCTCGAACCAGTGCCGGGTGTCGCCGTCGAACGCGTCCAGCCGCACCGGTTCGCAGACCATCGGCATGCACTGGTTCAGCTCGGTGAGCGCCCTGCGCGCGGCGATCCGCGGGTCCAGGTGCGCGCCGCAGCCGAGCATGATGTCCTCGCGCGGGCCGCCGGTGCGCCGGGACACGGCGACCATCACCGGCACGCCCAGGTCCGCGGTGACGTCGAGCAGCCACAGCTCACGACCGAGGCTCGCGTGCACCTCGCGGCACTCGTCGATCCACGTGTCGTGGAACGAGTCCAGGTCCATTCCCGGCATCGGCGTGCGGTTGTACCACCAGATGGCGACCGCATCGCGTTCGACCAGCTCCAGCAGGGCCTGCAGCACCGCGTCCTCGATGCTGCTTCCCGCGGCGCAACCGTTGGAGTTCGACGTGACGCTGGGCGGGCATGGAGCGCCGAAGTAGGACATGCCGGTGGGCAGGAACTTGTGCCGTTGTTCGGTGAGCGACCAGAACGGGGTCCAGTTCATCACCTCGTCCTCGTCGAACGGGGTGGTGACGTGCTGGAACTTCGAGTGGCTCGCGTTCCAGGCGTCGCGGTCCTCGAACTGCCGCGGGTGGTAGTGCTGCACGGTGTCGGGGTGGATCGCGAGCTCACCCAGCGACCTGTAGCTGCCGCTCACCTGCGCCTCGTCGCCGCAGAACGCGCCACTGCGTCGTTCCACGGCCTCGCACAGCGCGCCGACCTCGGCGTCGAGCGGGGTCACGCCCTTGCCGCCGGTCTCCACCCGCAGCGACGAGCGCAGCCCTTCGAGACCCTCGCCCGCGGCCGCGATGTTGGAGCCGGACCAGAAGGAGTTGAAGAACGCGGGCCCGTTGTCGCTGCGGCGGATGTCCCTCACGATCCCGGTGACAGGGCCGATCAGGTGCCGGTAGGTGTCGAGCACCTCCTGCGGCGACGACGACCGGTGGCCGCCGCCGTCGCAGGAGCGCTTGACGCGACTGGTCAGCTCGACCGGGTCGAACGCCCTGCGCGCGACCATTCCCGGGTCACCACAGCCCGAGCACTGCGGGCGGACCCGCACCTCGTGCTGGGTGACCCGCATGGTCAGGCTGTCGTAGCTCCAGATGGATCGCTGGGTCTCGTGACGCAGGCCGGCGAGCCACTTGGCCGCCTCTGCCGACGCGATCTCCAGCGCGGCCGCCCGCAGCGACGGCAGCCCGATCGCGGGGCGCGGGGCGGGGCCACGTTGCCCGCACCGCGCCCGCACGTGGGCCTCCGCCGACCGGTTGGCCGACAGACGTGTTGCCAGGCAACGCCAGCACGGGCCGTCGCCCGGGGTGATGAAAGGACCCACGCACACCTGCGCGCCGACCGGCTTGACCAGCAGCCACGGAGTGCCGGCGGCGCGGTGTGAGGCGTCGATGTCGCGAAGCTCTGGTGCCAGGTAGTCCGCACACGCCACGACCGTGAGGTCACCACTCCCCGAGGTGACCGTGAGTCCGTTGCGGTGCAAGGCTTCCGCGAGTGCGTCGCGGTCCAGGTCGCCGATCGCGACGACGGAGACGAGCGACGTCGTTGTCGCCGCCACCGCGTCCGTGGGATCGAGGCCCGCCGCATCCCAGTAGGCGAGCGATGCCTCGATGCCGGCCGAACCGTCCTCCGTGCCCCTGCTGCCGATCAGCCCGGCCGCCGCGAGCCTGGCGAGCATGCGCTCCACCTGGTCGACGGTCAGGTCCTCGGCTGCGTCGCGCAGCAGTCCGGCGAGGTCACGGGTGCCGTCGAGCAGTAGCGCCAGCGTCTCGACGTGCGAGCCTTGGATCGCGGTGACGCCGGACTCCCCGAAGAGGTACACGGCTTCGCCCCGCACGATCTGCGGCCGGAGGTGTCTTTTGAACCCGATGCGTTGCTCACCCGGTTCGGCCAGGTCCTCTCTCATGCCGCGAGTACTTCTTCGTGCCGGACGAACGAACGGCCGCCGGGCATGGTGGCGGTCCAGCTACCGGTGAAGAAGCCGGTCGTGACCTCACGGTCGAACTCGTAAATCTTCATGTCGTCGGAGTCGTCGGCAGTGGGGACGGAAGCCAGGTGCTCCACGGTGACGGTGGGGTACATGCGCATCTCCGATGTTTATGTGTCGTTTGTTGTGGGTAATCGTGCCGACCAGTGCTAATGGACCGGTAGTTACCGGCTAATGCGCCTTGGTATGAAGTTTTCATACCCGCACCGGGGTGAACTCACCTGACATCGATGGCCTGTGCACTAACGCGCCTTCGTTGGGCCGAGCAGACTAATGGTGTGCTTGGAACCGAAGGAGGGGTTGCGATGCAGATCAAGGTCCTGGGGCCGGTCGAGGCCAAGGTGAACGGTCGCTCGGTGACTCCGTCGGCGGCCAAGCCGCGGCAGATCCTGGCGCTGCTCGCCCTGCACTCCGGCTCGGTGGTGTCCGTGCCGACGCTCATCGAGGAGCTGTGGGACGACCGCCCGCCGCGCAGTGCGCGCACCACGTTGCAGACCTACATCCTGCAGCTGCGCCGGCTGATCGGCGAGGCGCTGGCAGCGTCGGACGAGAGCGGCGCCAAGGAAGTGCTGGTCACCCGCTACGGCGGCTACCTGCTCGACGTGCCGGAAGAAGCAGTCGACGTGCACGAGTTCGACCGCCTCGCCCGCGCCGGTCAGAACGCCTACGAGGCCGACGACTACGCGGCCGCGTCCCGCCTTCTGCGCTCGGCGCTGGAGATCTGGCGCGGGCCCGCCGTCGTCGACGTCCGGCCTGGCATGCCGCTCGGCGTCGAGGTCGTGCGCCTGGAGGAGGCCCGGCTCGGCGCGCTGGAGACGCGCATCGAGGCGGAAATGCGGATGGGCAAGCACAAGTCGCTGCTCAGCGAGCTCGCCGTGCTGACCGTGCAGCATCCGATGAACGAGCACCTGTGTGCGCAGTACATGATCTCGTTGTTCCGCGCGGGACGGCAGTGGCAGGCCCTGGACGCGTTCCGGGGGCTGCGGCGCACGCTCGTCGACGAGCTCGGTGTCGAGCCGTCAGCGCGCCTGCAGCAGCTGCAGCACGCGATCGTCACGTCCGACCCGCGCCTCGACCGCGCGGAAGCACGTCAGCTGCAAGGACTCCTGGCCTGAGAAATACTCCAGCGGCCCCCGCCACACTGTGGCGCGGGGCCGTTTTTCGTTGTGCGGCAAGGATTTTCCCGACGACATGTTCGAGGAAACCTCCACTGGACTACCAGTGCGCCCTGGCAACCTCACTACGTGGGCGAGCGGAAACGCCCGGTGAGGAAAGGAAAAAGCCGTGAGCGCACTGACCATCGAGGGTCTCAAGGAGATTCTCAACGAGGCCGCCGGCGAGGACGACTCGTTCAAGGCCGGCCAGGACATTCTCGACACTCCGTTCCTCGAGCTGGGCTTCGACTCGCTGGCCCTGCTGGAGACGGTGGCGCTGATCAAGCGCAAGTACGGCGTCGGTGTCGGCGACGACGAACTCGCGGACATCGAGACCCCGCGCGAACTGCTGACCAAGGTCAACGGCAGCCTCGCGGCCTGACCGCCGGGGAGCCGAGAACGGAGACACGGGGACATGACGCACACCACCACGCACACGGTCATGATCGGTGCTCCCGCCAAGGTGGTGTACGACCTGATCGCGGACGTGACGCGCTGGCCGTACACCTTCGGACCCACGGTGCACGCCGAGGTGTTCGAGACCGAGGGGGCCACCGAGCGGCTGCGGCTGCACGCCTTCGCCAACGGCGACGTGCGCACGTGGACGTCTCGCCGTGAGCTGGACTCGGCGAACCTGCACGTCAAGTTCGAGCAGGAGCGTTCGGCGGCGCCGGTGAAGTCGATGGGAGGGGAGTGGCGCATCGTGCCGATCGCCGACTCGGCCACCCGCGTCGACCTCCTGCACCACTTCACCACGGCGCAGCCGGAAGCCGTCGACCTGGTTCTGAACGCGGTGAACAACAACAGCGACGCCGAGCTCGCGGCGCTCAAGCGCGCCGCCGAGCTCGGCGACGACTACGACAAGCTGGTGCTGAAGTTCTCGGACAGCATCACGATCCACGCGACCCGCAAGGACGTCTACGAGTTCCTGTACCGGTCCGACCTGTGGCCGCAGCGGCTGCCGCACGTCGCCCGGCTGGACCTCACCGAGGCCGTCACCGGCGTGCAGTCCATGGAGATGGACACGCGCAGCCCGGACGGGTCGATCCACACGACGCACTCGGTCCGGGTGTGCACGCCGTACGACACGATCGTCTACAAGCAGACCAGGACGCCGCCGATCATGGCGGCCCACGTCGGCCGGTGGACGTTGCGGGACATCGGTGACGGCATCGAGGCGGGCGTCGAAGCCACCTCGCACCACACCGTCGTCATCCGGCCGGAGGTCGTGGCGGAGGTGCTCGGCGCGGACGGCACGGTCGAGCGCGCACGTGAGCTGATCCGGCACGCGTTGGGCACGAACAGCCTCACGACCCTGCGGCACGCCAAGGAGTTCGCCGAGAACGGCTGATCTGCCGGCCCGCGTGCGGGCGGGCGAAGAGGTGAGGTGGTGGGCGATGGGGTTGGCCGGAGTCGATCTGCTGACCGCCGCGGCCCGTGCCGCGAGCCGCAACGGGCTCTACGTGGTCTCCATGTACCTGGAGAAGGCCGCGGTCGAGCATCAGCGCAAGGGATGTCCCTCCTCCGAGGTGGCGCCCTGTGCTTACGAGATCGAGGCTTCCCGCGTACTGCTGTCGGGGTTCTAGATGGAGCTCTACGACATCTCGCTGCGCCGCACCGGCCTGTCCATCACCGACAGGCTGGTCGCGGCGCGGCGCCTCGACGCGCTCGGAGTCACGTTCGTCGACGGAGGCCGGCCAGGACGGTGGTTCTATCACCGGGCTGCGATCGAACTCCGTCTGCGGGCAGCCACCCTCATCGCTTCGGGTGGGGTGGAAGACCTCACCGCACTGCTCGCCGCGGAAACCCCCGCGGTGGCCGTGGTTGTTCAAGGGCACGGCTTTTCGGTCCTGAGAGAAGCCGTGCGTCAACTTGTGCGCGCCGAACGGCGAGTGATCGTCGAGGCGCGGGACTTCTTCGACGGCTGGGTGATCGACCCCGAGCACGCGCTCGAGGTCGTGCTCACGGCCGCCGAGGCTGGGGCGGAAACCGTGTTGCTGCACGACACAGCGGGTGCCCTGTGGCCGGACCAGATCGGCGAGATCGTCGAGCTGGTCGCGGAAACCGGTGTGCCCCTTGGGTTTGGTTGTCACGACGTCGGCGGTTCGGCGGCGAAACAGCTGTTCGCCGCGGATGCGGGGGCTGGACTCGTACAGGGGTCCTACGCCGTCGTTCGAGGTGGCCTCGATCGGGGCGTTTCATCATCGGTTCATTCGGCAGAAACAGGTATCGCTCCCGTGCCCTGTCCGAGATTGGAGCAGACCGTGTCCGCACAGAAGGCGATTGGAGGTGTCCGATGAGTCGTCGCGCCGTCATCACCGGGGTGGGCGTGGTCGCACCTGGTGGCATCGGAACGAAGGCGTATTGGCAACTGCTGTCCGAAGGGCGTACGGCGACTCGCATCATCACGCACTTCGACGCGTCTCCGTACCGCTCCCGCATGGCGGGAGAAGCAGATTTCGATCCAGTGCGCGAAGGTCTTACGCCGCAGGAGATCCGCCGGCTCGACCGGGCCGCGCAGTTCGCGGTCGTCGCGGGTCGTGAGGCGATGTCGGACTCCGGCATCGAGTTCGACCAGCTCGACCCCGGCCGCATCGGTGTCTCGCTCGGCACCGCCGTCGGCTGCACGACCTCGCTGGAGCGCGAGTTCATCGTCGGCTCCGACCGGGGCAAGTACTGGGAGGTCGACCAGTCCTACGCCGTTCCGCACCTCTACGACTACTTCACGCCGTCCTCGATGGCGACGGAGCTGGCGTGGACGGTCGGCGCGGAAGGCCCGGTCTCCGTGGTCTCCACGGGCTGCACCTCCGGCCTCGACTCGGTGGGTTACGCCGCCGAGCTGATCATGGAGGGCTCCGCGGACGTCGTCGTGACCGGCGGCACCGAGGCTCCGCTCTCCCCGATCACCGTGGTGTGCTTCGACGTCATCCGTGCGTCGAGCACCCGCAACGACGACCCCACCACCGCGTGCCGTCCGTTCGACAAGACCCGCGACGGCCTGGTGCTGGGCGAGGGTTGCGCGATCATCGTGCTCGAGGAGCTGGAGCACGCCCGCGCTCGCGGTGCGCACATCTACGGTGAGGTCGCCGGCTTCGCCTCGCGGTGCAACGCCTACCACATGACGGGCCTGCACCCCGAGGGCATCGAGATGTCCGACGCCATCAACATCGCGCTGAAGCAGGCGCGGGCGGACGCCACGGACGTCGGGTACATCAACGCGCACGGGTCGGGCACCAAGCAGAACGACCTGCACGAGACGGCGGCTTTCAAGCGCAGCCTCGGTGCGCACGCGTACAAGACCCCGGTCTCCGGCTTCAAGTCGATGATCGGGCACTCGCTCGGCGCGATCGGTTCGCTCGAGATCGTCGGCTCGCTGCTGGCGTTCGAGCAGGACCTCATCCCGCCGACGGCGAACCTGCACGAGCAGGACCCCGAGTGCGACCTGGACTACACACCACTGGTCGCGCGCGAGAAGAAGGTCGACACGGTCCTCACCGTGGGCAGTGGTTTCGGTGGATTCCAGAGCGCCATGGTGCTCAAAAAGGTGGAAGGGGCAGGCCGGTGACTCGGGCGGTGGTGACGGGAATCGGCATCGCGTCGCCGAACGGGCTGGGGCCGACCGCGTACTGGCGGGCGACCCTGCAGGGTGAGGCGGCGATCAAGCCGATCACCCGGTTCGACAGCGCGAACTACTGGGCGAAGATCGCCGGTGAGGTGCCTGGCTTCGAGGCAGGGCGGCACCTGCAGGGCCGCCTGCTGCCGCAGACGGACCACATGACGCGGCTGACCCTGGTCGGCACGGACTGGGCGTTGCGTGGTGCGGGTGTGCAGCCCAACGACATCCCGGACACCGACATCGCGGTGATCACCGCGGCGACGGCGGGCGGGTACGAGTTCGGTCAGCGCGAGCTGCAGAAGCTGTGGCACCAGGGTCCCGAGTACGTGTCGGCGTACCAGTCGTTCGCGTGGTTCTACGCGGTCAACACGGGCCAGATCTCCATCCGTCACGGCACACGTGGTCCGGGTGCGGTGGTGGTGTCGGAGCAGGCCGGTGGCATCGACTCCATCGGGCACGCTCGTCGTCAGCTGCGCAAGGGCGTCCAGCTCGCGCTGACCGGCGGCATGGACTCCTCGCTGTGCCCGTGGGCGTGGGTGGCGCACCAGGCATCGGGTTGCCTGTCCCGCAACAACAACCCGAAGCGCGCCTACCTGCCGTTCGACCGTGACGCCTCCGGGTACGTCGCGGGCGAGGGTGGCGCGATCATGGTGCTGGAGACGCCGGAGTCGGCGGCCGAACGCCCTGGCACCAGGGTCTACGGCGAGATCGTCGGGTACGCCTCGACGTTCGACTCGCGGATGCCCTCGCGGGAGCCGGGGCTGAAGCGGGCGGCCGAGCTGGCGTTGCGCGATGCCGGCATGGACGCCTCGGAGATCGACGTGGTGTTCGCCGACGCGGCGGGCATTCCCGAGCTCGACAAGGCAGAGGCCGAGGCGATCAAGGGCATCTTCGGGCCGTACGGCGTGCCGGTGACGGCACCGAAGACCATGACCGGCCGGCTGTTCGCCGGTGGCGGGTCCCTGGACGTGGCGTCGGCGATCCTCTCCATCTACTGGAGCGCGATCCCGCCGACCGTCAACGTCGAGAACCCGGTGCCGGAGTACGAGATCGACCTCGTGATGAACGAGGCTCGGCACGGCAAGGTCAAGGCCGCTCTGGTGCTCGGGCGCGGCAAGGGCGGGTTCAACTCCGCAATGGTGGTTCGCGAGTACAGGTGATGTCATGCCTCAAGGCCGTGAAGGTGTCTCCTTCACGGCCTTGAGCCGTTTCTGGAGGCGTGTTGTGGACGTAGCACTGATGTTTCCGGGCCAGGGATCGCAGTACCCGCGGATGGCGGCGTCCCTGTACGGCACGGATGCCGTGTTCACCTCGGTGATCGACGAGGTGTTCGAGCTGTTCGGTGAGGTCGGCGCTGTCGCCTGTGAGGACTGGCTGTCCGGCGCCGACATCGATCACGTGTCGCGCGCGCAGCCGTTGCTGTTCGCGGTCGACTACGCGTTGGGGCGCACGGTTTTGTCGTGGGGCGTCAAGCCGGTGGCGTTGATCGGGCACTCCGCCGGCGAGGTGGTCGCGGCGACGCTGGCCGGCGTTTTCTCGTTGGAGGAAGCCGTTTCGCTGGTGCGGGACCGGGTGGTGTCGGCCGTGTCGATCCCGTCCGGCGGGATGCTGGCGGTGGCGGCGTCCGAGGCCGAACTGCTGCCCTACCTGGCGGGTGACGTGGCGATCGCGGCCGTGAACTCCGCCCGGCAGACCATGCTGGCGGGGTCGGACGAGCCGCTGGCCGCGGTGCGCGCCCGGCTGGAGGCGGACGAGTTCATCGTCGTGACGGTGCCGGCCACCACCCCGTTCCACAGCCCGGCGATGCAGCCCGCCGTGGACGAGGCGCTGGCGGCGTGGAACGTCTCGCCGCGGGCGCCGCGGATGCCGGTGTACTCCGGGTACACGGGCACGCTGATGACCGAGCACGACGCGTTGTCCGCGCGGTTCTGGACGCGGCAGCTGACCGACGCCGTCTACTTCGGACCGGCGCTGAACGACCTGCTGGCGATGTACGACGTGCTGCTGGTGGAAGCCGGTCCCGGTCAGACGCTGACGTCGTTCGCGCGGCGCACGAAGGCGGTGCGGCACGGGGCTTCGAAGGTGCTGCCGTTGCTGGACGCGCTGGATTCCGTCGAGGCTGCTCGTTCCCAGCTGGTGTGACGTATAAAAGGGCCGCCCTCTCCCGGTTCTCCGGGGAAGGGCGGCCCTTTGGCGCGCATCTAGTCGATGCCGCGGACGATGTGGTCTTCGGACTCGGGTGGTGTTGTTTCGTTGTTCTCCATACGTTTCAAGGTAGGAGCGGTGATTCAGCTCTCACTTGAGAGCGGGTCAGGAACGAACGTTCGGGCCATCACTCGTCGAGCAGGGCGACCGCCCTGGTCCAGCCCGCGCCGGCACCCTTGATCTTGACCGGGAACGCGACGACGGTGAACCCGAAGTCCGGCAACGCCTCCAGGTTGGAGAGGCGTTCGATCTGGCAGTACTCGCGGTCGCGGCCGGCGAAGTGCGCGGGCCACAGCACGCTCTCGTCCTTGGTCGTCAGGTAGCGCTTGACGATGTCCGGGAACGGCGCGTCGAGGCTGAACGCGTCGGTGCCGATCACCTTGACTCCCAGGTCCAGCAGGAAGTTCGTGGCGGGGCCGTCGAGTCCGGTGTAGTCGGTGAAGTAGGTCTGGGTGCCCGCGTGCTCGGCGGCACCGGTGTCGAGGATGACGACGTCCATCGGCTTCGGCGTGTAACCGATGCGGGCGAACTCCTTCTCCAGCACCTCGACGCCGATGACTCCGGTGCCGTGGCCGCGGACGTCGAGCTTCACCCCGGGGTTGTGGAACCACTCCAGCGGCATCTCGTCGATGTGGCGGGGGATTCCGTTGCCATAGGTGGTCTTCGAGCCGTAGTGCGACGGCGCGTCGACGTGCGTGCCGGTGTGGGACGTGAGGCTGATCCGGTCCAGCGTGAGGAACTCCGAGTCCCGCAGCACGGAGACGTCGAACTCGATGCCGAGGCGGGCCTTCAGCTGCTCGGCCATGTGTTCCGCACCCTGAGCGGCCGTGAGCACCTCGTGCGTCACCGGGTCCGCTTCGTACGCGGATGCGTCAATGTGGGAAGACAGATCGATGATGCGCATGAGCTGAGCTTGGCGGGCGTTCCTTGAGCACGTCTCAAGAGGCGGTGTGCATGGTTTTCCTTGGCCTGACACCGTTTCGCAGTGTCCAATTTTGGGGAGCCCTCTCATGATCACCTTCGTCAACCGCTTCACGCTCACCGGTGACCCCGAGGAGTTCGAGAAGGCCTTCGACGAGACCGCGGCGTTCCTGCGCGAGCAGCCGGGCCTGATCCAGTACACGCTGTCGCGCCAGCTGGACGACCCGGCCTCGTACGTCAACATCGCGTTGTGGGAGAGCGCCGACGCTCTGCGTGCCGCACTGGGGCACCCGGACTTCGGCAACCACGCCAAGGCGATGCGCGGCCTGGCCGAGTCGTCCGGTGCCATCTTCGGCCCGCGCCTGTCCTTCGTGGCACAGCCGGCCGAAGGGGCCTGATGAACCCGTTGCAGGGGCTGAAGGTCGTCGAGTTCGGCGGCATCGGCCCCGGTCCGCACGGTGCGATGCTGCTCGCGGACCTCGGCGCGGAGGTCGTGCGCGTCGAACGTCCGTCCGGCGGTCTGTCCGTGGTGCCGGACGCCTCCCGCGACTTCCTGTTGCGCGGCAGGCGTTCGGTGTCCGCTGACCTGAAGTCCGCGGCTGGCCGTGCCACCGTCCTGGAGCTGATCTCGTCGGCCGACGTGGTGATCGAGGGATTCCGTCCCGGTGTGCTGGAACGGCTCGGTCTGGGGCCTTCTGACTGCCTGGCGGTCAATCCAGGGCTGGTCTACGCGCGGATGACCGGCTGGGGCCAGTCCGGTCCGCTGGCCGAGCGCGCCGGGCACGACATCAACTACCTGTCGCTGACCGGTGTGCTGCACGCCATCGGCAAGCCGCCGCTGAACCTGGTCGGCGACTTCGGCGGTGGGTCGCTGTACCTGGTGCTGGGCGTGCTGGCGGCGTTGTGGGAACGGCAGCGCACCGGTCTCGGCCAGGTCGTCGACGCGGCGATCGTCGACGGGGTGGCGTCGCTGGCGCAGATGATCTGGTCGATGAAGGCGCAGTCGGTGTGGGAGGACGCACCAGATTCCAACCTGCTCGACGGCGGGTGCCCGTTCTACTCGTTGTACGAGTGCGCGGACGGCCGTTCCGTCGCGGTGGGGTCGCTGGAACCGCAGTTCTACGCGTTGCTGCTGGCGGGTCTGGGCCTGGCCGCCGATGATCTTCCCGCACAGCTGGACCGTGCTTCGTGGCCGTTGCTGCGCAAGACGCTCGCCGAGGCGTTCCTGACCAGGACCCGTGACGAGTGGTCGGACGTGTTCGCGTCCACCGACGCCTGTGTGACCCCGGTGCTGACGTTGGAAGAGGCCGCCTCACATCCGCACCTGGTGGCGCGCGGAGTGTTCACCTCCGACGGGGCAGCCGCACCCGCACCTCGCTTTTCTGGCGACTAGATTCAGCTTTGTGGAACTGCGAATCTTCACCGAGCCCCAGCAGGGGGCGAGCTACGACGACCTGCTCCGGGTGGCCAGGACGGCGGAGGACGCCGGGTACGGCGCCTTCTTCCGCTCCGACCACTACCTCAGCATGGGGTCGGCCGACGGTCTGCCCGGCCCGACGGACCCGTGGATCACGTTCGCCGGCCTCGCCCGCGACACGACCACGATCCGGCTGGGCACGCTGATGACCGCGGCGACGTT
The DNA here is from genome assembly GCF_053610285.1 of Lentzea sp. NPDC054927. Taxonomy (NCBI): domain Bacteria; kingdom Bacillati; phylum Actinomycetota; class Actinomycetes; order Pseudonocardiales; family Pseudonocardiaceae; genus Lentzea; species Lentzea sp. NPDC054927. Next base: position 117,945 of record NZ_JBSGXZ010000014.1, on the reverse strand, counting down.
CCGCTACCCCGGCCCGCTCGCCATCAGCGTCGCCCAGGTCGACCAGATGTCCGGCGGCCGCGTGGAGTTCGGCATCGGCGCGGGCTGGTACGAGGCGGAGCACGCCGCGTACGGCATCCCGTTCCCGTCGCTGGGCGCGCGCTTCGAGCGCTACGAGGAGCAGCTCGCGATCATCACCGGTCTGTGGGAGACCCCGGTCGGCGGCACGTTCTCGTTCGAGGGCAAGCACTACACGCTCACCGACTCGCCGGCGCTGCCGAAGCCCGCCCAGGAGCGCGTCCCGGTGCTGATCGGTGGCATGGGTGCCAAGCGCACCCCGGCGCTGGCCGCGTCCTACGCCACCGAGTTCAACCTGCCGTTCGTCGGCATCGACGCCGCGGTCGAGCAGTTCGCCCGTGTCGACGCGGCGTGCGCCGAGATGGGCCGCGACCCGCGCGAGATCACCCGCTCGGTCGCCCTCGTCGCCTGCGTCGGGCGCACCGACGCCGATGTCGCCCGCCGTGCCGCCGCGATCGGCCGCGAGGTCGGCGAGCTCAGGGAGAACGGCATCGCCGGCACCCCGGCCGAGGTCGTCGAGCGCATCGGCACGTGGCGCGAGCAGACCGGCGTCCAGCGCGTCTACCTGCAGATCCTGGACCTGGCCGACCTCGACCACGTCACCGAGATCGCCGAGGACGTCGCGCCCCAACTGGGCTGACCCATCGGGTGTCGGATATCAGGCGAGCGCTTTGCGCACTGCCGACGGCATCGGCATGACGTAGTTCGTGAAGCGTCGCCGATATCCGATGTACCGGAGCTGCAGCGAGGGATCGTCGAAGTAGCGCTTCTCCAGCCCGTCCTGCCCGAACACCAGCTTCAGCCCGCGTCCGAGCATCGACGGCGCGTCGAGGGCGAACCGGTCGCGCACCACGTCGGCGGCCGCGTGGTCGCCGAACTCCAGCGCGGCGCGGCGCACGGACTCGACCGGCACCATCAGATACTGCTCATCCGCGCGGACCCCGTCGCGGTAGGCGATGCCCAACGCACTGAGCGCCTTCTGGTGCGCGCCGCCGTCGAGCCCGAGGTAGTACCGCTCCCAGTCACCGACGCTGATCTCGCCACTCCAGGCGCGCACAGGAGCGGCCACCGCCGCCGCGCCTGTGGACATTCCTGCTGACGCGAGCGCCGTGACACCGGCAGCCGTGAACAACTGGCGTCGAGAAAACCTCACGACGCACCCTCCTCCGAATTCCCGCAGTCGAGCGCGGGGCTACGGAATGCTAGCGAAGGTGATACCCGGTGCGACGGGGCCAGTGCGGGCCAGAGTGCGGTCCGTCAGGGGGAGTGTTCCGTCGAGCGCCGCGAGCACAGCGTCACGGGCCAGCGGCAGCACCTCGGCCACCGTGACGTCCCTGCCCAGTTCCTGCGAGAGAGAAGCGACGCCCGCGTCCTTGATGCCGCACGGGATGATGTCGCCGAACGCGTCCAGGCTCGCGTTGCAGTTGATCTCGAAGCCGTGCATGGTCACGCCGCGCTGCACGCGGATGCCGATGGCGGCGACCTTGCGCTCCGGACCGCGGTCGTCGGCGGGGATCCACACGCCGCTGCGGCCCTCGATCCGGCCGGTGTGCACGCCGAGCCGGTCGCACACGTCGATCAGGCCCTGCTCGATGCGGCGGACGTAGTCGACGACGTCCATCGGCTCGCTCAGCCGCACGTGCGGATAGCCGACCAGCTGACCGGGGCCGTGCCAGGTGATCTTGCCGCCGCGGTCGACGTCGATGACCGGCGTGCTGCCCCCGCGCGGGCGCTCCTCGTCGAGAGTGCGCCTGCCGCAGGTGTAGACCGGCGGGTGTTCCAGCAGGAGAAGCATGTCGGGGCCGGTGCCGCCGGCGCGCGCCTCCACGATCTCCCTCTGGAGGTCCCACGCCGCCATGTAGTCGATGAGCCCCAGCTCACGGACGACGACGGGGTCTGACGAGGTGCGGCACGAGTTCACGACCCGACGTTACCAACCCCAGCGCGAGTGCTGCCACGAGTCCAACGCCCGTCACACCCAGCACCGCGCCGATGACGTCGGTGACCCAGTGCATCTCCAGCACGACCCGCGCGAAACCGGCCACGAGCACTGCCAACACGGCCCAGGGGACACCGCGCCGGAACAGCACGATCATCGTGAAGCCGACCGAGGCGACCGCCACCGTGTGCCCGCTCGGATAGCTGGGCAGGTGGTACTCGACGGGCCGCATCCGGTCGAACAGCCACCGCGTCAGCAACGTCGCGCAGCACAACGCGTGCAGCGCCAACGCCTTCCACAACCGCAGATCACGCCGCCGCCACGCGAGCACGAACAGCACCGCCGCGAACGCCCACCCGATCGTCGGCCCGAGCACCAGGCTCACCGCGAACGCCGCCACGCGCAGCCAGTCCGGCCGCGGCAGTTCGTCGTGCACCCACATGTCGAGCCCGGTGACCTCGGGCATGCCCAGCAACACCCACGAGATCACCAGAACGGCTGCGATGGCACGCGTCATGCAACCGCCGCGTTCAGCGCGGCCGGCAGTGCCGGGTGCATGAAGTGGAAGCCACGGCTTTCCAGCACCTTCGGCGTGAGGCCGGGCCCGCTGAGCAGCAGCTCCTCCGCCATCTCCCCGCCGAGCAACGTCTTCAACGCGAACGCCGGCACCACCCACGGCGTCGGCCGGTGCAGCGCCGTCCCGACCGCCTTGGTGAACTCGGCGTTCGTCACCGGCGTCGGACCCGCGACGTTCACCGGCCCGCGGATCTCCTCGTGCTCGACGACGAACCGGTACGCGGACACGACGTCGTCCAGCGACACCCACGGGAAGTACTGCTCGCCGGTCCCGAGCTTGCCGCCCAGGAAGAACTGGAACACGGGCCTCAACCGCCCGAACACGCCACCCGACGGAGATATGACGACAGCGGTGCGCATGAGGACGACGCGCACGCCGCCCTCCTGGGCCACGGACGTCGCCGCCTCCCAGTCCTGGGTCAGCCGCGACATGAACGTGTGCCCGCCGGGCGCGTCCTCGTCCGCGAGCCGCGACCCGGTGTCGCCGTAGAAGTGCGCGCCAGAGGAGTTCACCAGCGCCGGCACGCCGTGCTCGACGACCGCCGCCGACAGCACCTCGGCCGGCACGACCCGGCTGTCGTGCAGCACCTGCTTGCGCGCGTCGTCCCACCGCTTGTCGCCGATGCCCGCGCCGCACAGGTTGACGACGGCGTCGACGCCGTCGAACGTCCCCTCGTCGATGCGCCCGGCGTACGGGTCCCACCCGCGTTCGTCGGGCGCGGCGGCCTTGCGGCGCACCAGCCGCAGCACCTCGTGGCCGGCGGCGCGCATGGACGCCACCAGACTCGTTCCGATCAGTCCCGACGATCCCGCGATGACGACTCGCATATGTAGATCGTTCCCCACTGTGTCATCACCTGCACAGCAATACATCGCATACAGGAGTCAGGATGTGCCGAAGGCCACCCCGGCAAACCGGGGTGGCCTTCAGATCACACTTACGTGATATCCAACATATCGGATATCAGCCCTGCTCCGAGGCGATCAGAGACCGAGGTCGGCCTCGAACGCGCCCTCCTCGAGACGGTTCTTGACCGTCGTGAGGAAGCGGCCCGCGTCGGCACCGTCGACCAGGCGGTGGTCGTAGGTGAGCGCGAGGTACATCATCGAGCGGATCGCGATGGTGTCGTTGCCGTCCTCGTCGGTCAGGACGACCGCGCGCTTCTTGACCACGCCGACGCCCAGGATGCCGACCTGCGGCTGCTGGATGATCGGGGTGTCGAAGAGCGCGCCGTTGCTGCCCAGGTTGGTCAGCGAGAACGTGCCACCGGCGAGCTCGTCCGGCGTGAGCTTGTTCGAACGGGCGCGCGCCGCCAGGTCACCGATCTTGTGGGCGATGCCCGACAGGTTCAGGTCACCGGCGTTGTGGATCACGGCGTTGAGCAGGCCGCGCTCCGTGTCGATCGCCAGACCGAGGTGCTCGGCACCGTGGTAGGTGACCTCCTTGCGCTCCTCGTCGATGGACGCGTTGAGCACCGGGTGGGCCTTGAGCGCCTCGATGGCGGCCTTGGCGAAGAACGGCAGGAACGTGAGCTTCGCGCCCTCACGAGCCTCGAACGCCTTCTTGGCCTGGTTGCGCAGCCGGGCGATCTTGGTCACGTCGACCTCGAACACCTGGGTGAGCTGGGCCGACTGCTGCAGCGACTCACGCGTGCGCTGCGCGACGATCTGGCGCAGCCGCGGGAGCTTCTGCACGGTGCCGCGCTTGCCCGAGTTGTCGACCGAGGCCGGAGCCGAGGTGCGGGAGGCGGGAGCGGCAGCCGGAGCAGCGGCGGGTGCCGGAGCCGGGGCCTTCTTGGCCTCGACGGCGGCGAGCACGTCCTGCTTGCGGATGCGGCCACCGACGCCGGTGCCCTTGAGCGAGCCCAGGTCGATGCCGTTCTCCGACGCGAGCTTGCGCACGAGCGGGGTGACGTACGGCGTGCCGTTCGCATCGTCCGAAGAGGACGGTGCGGCGGCGGGAGCGGCCTGCTGGGCAGGAGCGGCCTGAGCCGGCTGCTGCGCCGGGGCGGACTGCTGCGGAGCCGGCTGCTGCGGAGCCGGTGCCGGAGCGGCCTGCTGGGGCGCTTCCTGCTTCGGTTCGGGCTTGGTCTCAGGAGCGGGCGCGGACTGCGCGGGGCTGCCAGAACCGATGACGGCGAGCTTGCCGCCGACCTCGACGGTCTCGTCCTCACCGGCGCTGATCTCGAGCAGCGTGCCCGCGACCGGCGACGGGATCTCGGTGTCGACCTTGTCGGTCGAGACCTCGAGCAGCGGCTCGTCGACCTCGACGCTGTCGCCGACCTGCTTCAGCCAGCGGGTGACGGTGCCCTCGGTGACGGACTCGCCGAGCGCGGGCATCGTGACGTCGGTGCCCTCAGCCGTTCCACCGGACTGGGCTGGAGCCTCAGCGGCCGGGGCGGGTTCCGGAGCGGCTTCCTCGGCGGGCGGCGCGGACGGCGTCGTCTGCTGCGGAGCTTCCTCCTGCGCCGGGGCGGGCTCGGCAGCGGGGGCGGCGTCGCCGTCACCGATGACGGCGAGTTCGCCACCGACCTCGACGGTGTCGTCCTCCTGCGCGACGATCTTCTGCAGGACACCGGCCGCCGGAGACGGGATCTCGGTGTCGACCTTGTCGGTGGACACCTCGAGCAACGGCTCGTCCACCTCCACCCGGTCGCCTTCCTGCTTCAACCACCGGGTGACCGTGCCCTCGGTGACACTCTCACCGAGTGCGGGCATCTGGACGGAGAAGGCCATTGTTCGCTGACTCCTCGTGCTCTCGTGTGGCTGACTTTGTATGGGGATCGGTCAGCCGTGCACGTGCAGCGGCTTGCCGGCCAGGGCGAGGAACGCCTCGCCAAGGGCTTCAGTCTGGGTCGGGTGGGCGTGGATCAGCGGAGCCACGTCCTCCGGGTAAGCCTCCCAGCTGTAGATCAGCTGTGCTTCACCGATGAGCTCGCCGACGCGTTCGCCGACCATGGTGACACCGACGACCGGGCCGTCGGGAGCCTTGATCAGCTTCACGCCACCGGCGGTCTTGAGGATCTGGCTCTTGCCGTTGCCCGCGAGGTCGTAGATGAACACCTCGGCGGAACCGTACTTCTCCTTGGCCGCGGCCTCGGTGAGGCCGACGGAGGCGACCTCGGGCTTGCAGTAGGTGACCCGCGGAATGCCCGCCTCGTCGATCACCTTCGGGTTCTGGCCCGCGATCTCCTCGGCCACGAAGATGCCCTGCTGGAAACCGCGGTGCGCGAGCTGCAGGCCGGGCACGATGTCGCCGACGGCGTACACGTTCGGCAGGTTCGTGCGCAGGCGCTCGTCGGTGATGACGAAGCCGCGGTCGATCTGGACGCCGGCCTCCTCGTAGCCGTGACCCGCGCTGTTCGGGCCGCGGCCGACCGCGACGAGCAGCAGGTCGGCGTCGAGGACGTCGCCGTTCTCCAGCGTGATGGACACGCTCGAGTCGGTCTGGGTGGCGCCGGTGAACTTCACCCCGGTCTTGAACTTGATGCCGCGCTTGCGGAACGCGCGCTCGAGCTGCTTGGAGGCGTACTCGTCCTCGGCGGGCACCAGGCGGGGCAGGGCCTCGACGATGGTGACGTCCGCGCCGAACGAGCGCCACACGCTCGCGAACTCCACGCCGATGACGCCGCCGCCCAGGACGACGACCTTCTCCGGGATGAAGTCCAGGTTGAGCGCCTGGTCGCTGGTGATGACCCGGCCGCCGATCTCCAGGCCGGGGAGGCTCCGGGCGTACGAACCGGTCGCGAGAACCACGTTCTTGCCGGTGTAGCGCTGGCCGTTCACCTCGACGGTGTTCGGGCCGACGAACGTGCCCGCGCCCTCGACGAGGGTGACCTTGTTGGCCTTCGCGAGACCCTGCAGTCCCTTGTAGAGCCTCGAGATCACGCCGTCCTTGTACGAGTTCACACCGGCGATGTCGATGCCCTCGAGCGAGCTCTTCACACCGAACTGGTCGCCCTCACGCGCGTTGTCCGCGACCTCGGCCGCGTGCAGCAGCGCCTTGGTCGGGATGCAGCCGCGGTGCAGGCACGTGCCACCCAGCTTGTCCTTCTCGACCAGGACGACGGACAGGCCGAGCTCTGCCGCGCGGAACGCGCAGGCGTAACCACCTGAACCGCCGCCGAGGATGACAAGATCGGCGTTGGTGGCCGACTCCAGTTCCGGCGAAGTCACTTCGGATCTCCTCGGGATTACTTACTACGCGCGGGTGCGCGCGAGGTACGCGGCCATCTTGTCACTAGTTGCCAGAGCATGGTGATCCGGCATAGGACACCACGCCCGGCTCTGATCATTCACCTACTCATAACACCCCTACCTGGCACCATGGTGGAAGGAAGCGCAGGAGGTGCTCGATGGGGCTGTTCGATCGTTTTCGCAGGAAGCCGCGCCCAGGTGTGCTGCGAACCGCCTCCAACCAGGACACCAGCCACCTCGAGCAGTGGACGAAGAGCCGCCACGGCGTCGAGGCCTATGTGGAACCGAAGACCACGGTGACCGAAACCACTGTGGTCCTGGTCGCTCACGACGGCGAGTGGACGCGCCGCCGGGTCGCGTCCCCGGACGCCGCCCGGAACTTCGCCCGCAAACAAGGCATGCCCATCTACGACGCCGGCATCGTCGGCTACCCGAAGCGCATGCGCGACTACACCGCGCGCAAAAAAGCCTCAGGCGATCTCTAAACACTCACCGTCGGCTCGTGCCGCACGGGAAAGTTCACGCTCGCCGCGATGAAACACATCGAGTGCGCTTTCTCGTGCAACGCCTGCGCCGTCTCCCGAGTCTCCGGATCGGCCACCGTCACCACGGGGTTGAGCACCACGTCGGTGAACCGCCCGGACCCGTCCGGGTGCTCGGCCATGGTCCCGGTGGCGTGATCGCGGTAGCCGGTGACGACGACGCCGTTGACCGACGCCAGGTGCAGGTACCAGAGCATGTGGCACTGCGACAGCGACGCGACGAGCAACTCCTCGGGGTTGTACCGGCTCCGATCACCCCGGAACGACGGGTCCGACGACCCGAGGATCGTCTCCTTGCCCGCCGCCACGACCTCGTGCGCGCGCTCGTAGTCCTTGTACCCGGAAGTCCCGCTCCCGGTGTTCCCGGTCCAGACGACGTCGACCTCGTACTGATGCGTCCCCATGTGGAAATACTGCTCTCACCGGGCTCGGCCACCTAGCCCCTTGAGACACGCGTCTCCGTTCAGCCGCCGCCCGATCGCGCCCAGCCAAACCGATATATCAGTTCCGCCCCACCCTTGACCTGCACCTTAGCAATGAGACTTTGGACTTCGCCCGCAAAAGACTCGTTGCAAAGGCGCCGTGGAAATGATTTCCCGACCCCCGGCTCGCCGCGTCGGAAAACAAAACGGGCGGAGTCCCGGAAAGGAACTCCGCCCGCGTGGAAGAAGCGAACTCAGCCGTTGGCGGCGATGTCCGCCAGCACGGCGGCGATGGTGCGGACCGGAACGCCGGTGCCGCCCTTCGAGGTGTAGCCGTACGGGCCACCCGTGTGGAACGCCGGGCCCGCGATGTCGATGTGCGCCCACTGCACGCCCTCGGCCACGAACTCGCGCAGGAACAGGCCGGCCGCGAGCATGCCGCCCCAGCGGTGGCCGGTGACGTTCGCCAGGTCAGCCAGGCGGGAGTCGAGGTCCGCGCGCAGCTCCTCGGGCAGCGGCATGGCCCAGGTCGACTCGCCGACCGCGGTGCCGATGGCGGCGACGCGGTCGCGGAACTCGTCGGAGCCCATGACGCCCGCGGTGCGCTTGCCCAGGGCGACGACCTGCGCGCCGGTGAGGGTCGCGGTCTCGATCAGGTAGTCCGGGCCGTCCTCGCACGCGCGCACGATGGCGTCGGACAGGATCAGGCGGCCCTCGGCGTCGGTGTTGAGCACCTCGACGGTCTTGCCGCCGTACATGGTCAGCACGTCGCCGGGGCGGTAGGCGTCGCCGGACGGCATGTTCTCCGCCATCGGGATCGACGCGATGATCTCCAGCGGGTACTTGAGCTTCGCGGCGAGGACCATGGTGGCGACGATCGCGGCGGCGCCCGCCATGTCCGAGGTCATCTCGTCCATGCCCGCGGCCGGCTTGATCGAGATGCCGCCGGTGTCGAACGTGATGCCCTTGCCGACGAGCGCGACCTTCTTCGTGGCCTTGGTGCCCTTGTACGAGATGCGCACGAGGCGCGGCTGGCGGGTCGAGCCGCCGCCGACGCCCAGGATGCCGCCGAAGCCCTGCTTCTTCAGCGCCTTCTCGTCGAGCACCTCGACGTCGAGACCGGCGGCGGTGGCCAGCTTCGAGGCGCGCTCGGCGAACGAGCCGGGGTAGAGGTCGTTCGGCGGCGTGTTCACGAAGTCACGCGCGATGGCGACGGCCTCGGAGATCGCGACGGCGGCCTTCAGTGCGGCCTTGTTCTCCTTGGACGCGGCGGCGATCAGGTCGACCTTCGCGACAGCGCCCTCGCCCTTGTCCGACTTGTACTCGGTGAACGAGTAGGCGCCCAGCAGCGTGCCTTCCGCGGCGGCGACGACGTGCGTGGCGGCCAGCGTGTTCAGGGCGCGCTTCTTACCGGCCAATGCGCGGGCGGCGACACCGGACGCGCGGCGCACCTGCTCCTCGCTCGGACCACTTTCCTGGGACTTGCCGAGGCCCACGGCCAGGACGAGCGGGGCGGCGAGCTTGCCGAACGTCGGGACCTTCACCAGCTCGTCGGCCTTGCCGGACGCGCGCAGGGTGCCGAGCACCTCGAGCAGCGCGCCGTCGAACGCGGCGTTGACAGCGTCGGCGCCGGGGGCGAGCTCCAGACCGTCCGCACCCTGCAGGGTGCCCACGACGACTGCGTCCGCGGCGGTGGTGCTCAGGTCACCTTCGGTGAGGGCCAGCTTCGGGGCTGTCACGTGCTGCTCCAGAGGTTGTGCGTGGTAGGGGTGCTCGGAATCGTGACCTATGCTAAAGGTCGGTCGGTCCCACGAATGCCGGGGCTCGCCACGTTCGGCAGCGATCCGTGACGTTGACAGTTGCTCTCGGTGGCGATTCGCCCGATTCACGTATCAGTCGACCGGGTGGTTACGGCCGGATGCCGCATCTGCGAATGTGTACCGGTGACCCACACGCCTCGCGAGATCGTTGGCACGATCGCGCTCGGTCTACCCGCGGTGCTCGGTGCGGGGGTCTTCGCCGGATTCGCCCCAGCCGCAGGCCTTGCGGGCTGGTGGGTGCTCCCGGCGCTGGCTCTGTCCGCCTTCGCCGCCCTGTGCTCGGCCTTCTCCACCGCCGACCAGTCCCGTGCCTACCCGGACATCGGTGGCGGTTACGGATACGTGCGCGCGCAGCTCGGTGTGTGGCCCGCACGGATGACGGCCAGTGCCCACCTTCTCGGCCGTGCGGCGATGGCGGCCGTGGTGGCGTCGATGTTCGGCGCGTACGTCGTGCCGGACCAGCCGGTGATCGGTGCGCTCGCCCTCGTCGTGGCCACGGCGGTGCTCGGTGCCGTCGGTTTCCGCTTCGGCACGGGCGCGAGCGTGTTCGTGTCCCTGGTCGTGCTCGGCGTGCTGGCTCTCGTTGTGGCGTCGAGCTTTTCGATCGAACCGGTGCCGTCGGCCGGGGAGACGGGCACGCCCAACGAACTCGTCGGCGTCGCGGGCCTGATGTTCATGGCGTTCGCCGGTTTCGAACGCATCACCGCCCCGAACCGCGGTGAGCGAACGCACTCGCCGGCGGTGCTGAAGATCGCGATTCCAGTCCTCATCGGACTGTCCTTCGTGGTCTATCTCGCTGTGGGCGCCGGTGTGCTCCGCCAGCTCGGCAGCGCGCGCCTCGCGTTGTCGCCCGCGCCACTGCGGGACGCGCTCGTCGCGGCGGACGCGGCGGCGCTGGTACCGCTCGTGCAGATCGCCGCGGCGGTGGCCGGTGTGGCCGCACTGCACTTCGTGCTCTCGTCCGCGCATCGCACGCTGACCGGACTGGTCGAGGACGGCGAACTGCCGACGCGCCTCAAGCCCGGTGTGCTCTCGCTCGTCGTAGTCGTCGCCAGCGCTCTCGCGCTGATCCTCATGCCGATGGCGACGGCACTGGGCGTGGCGGCCTCCACGACGTTGTTCTACTACGCCTTCACGAACGCCTCGGCGCGCGTCCTGCTCCAGAACGACCGCACGTGGCCCATGCGCACGGCGTGTCTCGGACTGGGGCTCTCGGTGCTGCTCGCGATGAGCATGCCGGTGCCCGCGCTGCTCATCTCCCTCGCGGGACTGGGCGTGGGCACCGGCCTCATCGGCCTCACCGCGTCGCTCAGAGTGTCACTGAGAGGAAAACGATCAGCGTCACGGCAACGCACACCGCAAGCCCGATGACGCGGCCGTTGTTCGACGGGCCGTTCTTGCTGATGCCGTAGTACCCGGCGAGGAAGAAGACGGCGAGGAACACCGCGCCGATCACACCCCCGACGCCACCGAGGACCCAGCCGTCCAGAAGCGTCATCCCGGTGCCCAGAACGAGCAGTGCGGCCTGTAAAACGGTGCGGGCGTCGGCACCCTTCGAAGATCTTTCCGGCGTGGTCATGGAAGGGCACTCTAGCGAGTGTCACTTAGTAGGACGTCCGAGTTTTGGGAAGACGATTTTCCGTATCCCCACCAGCGGGTTACCGTGCTCACATGACGAGCGCGTTGCCTTTCACCCGGACTCCCCACCCGCACCCGGCGACCCCGGAGCGCGTAGCGGAGGTACTTGCCAAGCCGGGCTTCGGGCAGCACTTCACCGACCACATGGTGACGATCCGCTGGAACCGCGAGCAGGGCTGGCACGACGCTGAAGTCGGCCCCTACAGCTCCCTCGCACTCGACCCCGCGGCAATGGTGCTGCACTACGGCCAAGCGATCTTCGAAGGGCTCAAGGCCTACCGCCAGCCCGACGGTTCGATCGCGTCCTTCCGCCCTGAGGCCAACGCCGAGCGCTTCCGCTCGTCGGCCCGCCGCATGGCGATGCCCGAACTTCCCGACGAGCTCTTTCTGGAGTCCGTCCGGCAGATCCTCGCGGTCGACGACCGCTGGGTGCCGGAGGCCGAGGAGGAGTCCCTCTACCTGCGGCCGTTCATGATCTCCACGGAGAAGGGCCTCGGCGTGCGACCCGCGTCCGAGTACCTGTACGTGCTGATCGCCTCACCCGCCGGCTCCTACTTCGCGGGCGGCGTCCGCCCGGTGAGCGTGTGGCTCTCGACCGAGTACGTCCGCGCGGCACCCGGTGGCACCGGCGCTGCCAAGTTCGCCGGCAACTACGCCGCGTCCCTCGTGGCGCAGGCGCAGGCCGCCGAAAAGGGGTGCGACCAGGTCGTCTGGCTCGACGCGGTGGAACGCCGCTGGGTCGAGGAGATGGGCGGCATGAACCTGTTCTTCGTCATGGGGGACAAGGTGATCACGCCAGAGCTGACCGGCACGCTGCTGCCCGGCATCACCCGGAGCTCGCTGCTGCAGCTGGCCTCCGACCTCGGCCTGTCCGTGGAGGAGCGCCGCATCTCGACCGACGAGTGGGAGAAGGCCAACGCCTCCGGTGAGCTCACCGAGGTCTTCGCCTGTGGCACGGCCGCGGTCATCACGCCGGTCGGTCACGTCAAGCACGCCGGTGGCGAGTTCGACATCGCCGACGGCGGCACCGGCTCGGTGACGAAGCAGCTGCGCGAGCGCCTGACCGGCCTCCAGCACGGCCACGTCGCCGACACCCACGGCTGGATGACGGTGCTGCACTCGTAGGGCTCTGGGGTCAGGCGATCACCAGCACGGCCAGAAGCGCGATTTCGGCGGCAGCACCGAGCACATCACCGGTGATGCCGCCGAAACGCTTTCCGGTGTGCTTCACGAGTTCCCACACGAGCGCGAACGCGACGACGACGGCGACGACGGCGCGCCACCCGAGTGGGACCGCCGCGGCGGCGAGCACCACCCACGTGCCGATCACCAGCATTGGATGCTGTGTACCGGCGACCAGGGCGCCAAGTCCCTCAGGCCGTGCGGCGGGCACATTCCGCATACAGCAGACACCGAACGCGGCCCTGCTGGTCGCGAACGCGAGCAGGACGACGCCCCAGTGAGCCTGGGGGAGTGCGGCGGCCTGCGCTCCCAGCACGACGATCAGCGTGACGACCCCGAACGGCCCGGCGCCGCCGTCCTTCATGACCTCGAGCGCCCGCTCCGGCGGCCCGTAACACCCCAGACCGTCTGCGGTATCCGCAAGACCGTCGAGGTGCATACCGCGTGTCGACAAAGCGACGACGCCGACGACCAGGAACCCGGCTACCAGCGGCGATATATTGCATACAGCCAACAGTTCGAGCACTCCGACGACGAACGCGCCGAGCAGAACGCCGACAATCGGCGTGTATGCAATGGCCCGCCCCGCCGCTTTGCGGTCGACGTCGTCGACGCGCAACGGCAGGACGGTCAACCAGGAGAGAGCGAGCTTCACTCGCTCTTGTCTTCTTCGGCCGGATCTTCTCGAGCAGTGTCTTCCCGGCTGGTGACGCCGGCGCTCTCGAACGTCGCCATCTCCGCGAGCACCTTCACCGCCGAGATCAGCAACGGCAGCGCCGCCACCGCGCCGGAGCCCTCGCCGAGCCGCATCTCGAAGTGCAGCAGCGCCTTCAGGTTCAGGTGCCCGAGCGCGATCGCGTGCGCGGGCTCTGCCGACTCGTGCCCGGCGACCCACCACTCGCGCGCGCCCGGTGCCAGCTCCTCGGCGACGACCGCGGCCGCACCGACGACGACACCGTCGAGCACGACAGGAGTCCGGCGGACGGCGGCCTGCGCCAGGAACCCGGCCATCGCGGCCAGGTCGGCGCCACCGGCCGTGGCGAGCAGCGCGATGGGGTCGCTGATCACCAGGCGGGCCCTGCGCAGCGCGTCCCGGATCGCGGCGGTCTTGCGCATCCACGCCTGGTCGTCGATGCCGGTGCCGCGACCGACGACCGCGACGGGCTCCGACCCGGTCAGCGACGCGATCAGCACGGCGGCCGGGGTGGTGTTGCCGATGCCCATGTCGCCGGCGACGAGCACGTCGGCGCCCGCGTCGACCTCCTCGTCGGCGATGGCGCGCCCTGCCGCGATCGCGAGCTCGCACTGCTCACGGGTCAGCGCGTCCTCGCGGTCGATCGACCCGGACGAGCGCCGCACCTTGTGCTGGCTGACCGCGGCCGGGGTGTCCGCGTCGACCGCCATGTCGACCACGCGCACCGTCGCGCCCGCGACCTGTGCGAGCACGTTCACGGCGGCGCCGCCGGTGAGGAAGTTCGCGACCATCTGGCCGGTCACCTCGCTCGGGTACGCCGACACGCCCTGCGCGGTGATGCCGTGGTCGCCCGCGAACACGACGACGCGAGGCCGCACGAACGGCTTGGGCGGCACGACGCCCTGGCACGCCGCGATCCAGTTGCCCAGCTCCTCGAGCCGGCCGAGCGAGCCGACCGGCTTGGTCAGCACCGCGTGCCGGGCCTCGGCCTCGCGCAGAACGGTCTCGTCCGGCGGTTCAACCGGCGGGAACTCGGTGCTCACCTGGTCGCTCCTTAGCGCAGTTTCAACGGGATGCCGGCGACGAGCAGGGTGACCTCGTCGCACACCTCGGCGACGCGCGCGTTGAGCGCACCGAGGTGATCGCGGAAGAGCCTGCCAGAGCGCGTCGAGGGAATGACGCCGAGGCCGACCTCCGCCGTCACCAGCACCAGTCGCGTCCGGCAGGTGGCGACGGAACTCACCAGCTCGTCGGCGTTGCGTTCCACCTCGTCACCGCCGCCGCCCTCCCAGGCATCGGCGTCGTCGAGCACGCCGACCAGCCACGTGGACAGGTCGTCGACCAGGATCGGCGGGTCTTCGTACTGCGTCGCGGTGAGCAACGCGGGCAGGTCGGACGGCGCGGACGCCTCGACCGTGTGCCAGGTGGACGGACGCCGCGCGACGTGCAGTGCGATGCGCGCGTCCCAGTCCGGGTCGTCGGGGTAATGGCGGGCGGTTGCGACGTAAGTCACGGCCGCTTCGGTGAGCAGGCCTTCCGCGTGCGCTGACTTGCCTGAACGCGCTCCGCCGAGCACGAGAGTGCGAGATGACAAGGGTTAGCCTTCGTCTCATGGAGTTCCGCTGGCGCTACCAGGATGCCCAAGCCCGCGACGTCGCGGGCCCGGATGTGGCGTTCGCCGACCAGACAGAGGCGGAGGAGTGGTTCAGCGCCCAGTGGCGTGACCTGCTCGACGCCGGGGTCGACCAGGTCACGCTGCTGCGCGCCGAATCCGAGGTGTACGGCCCGATGAGCCTCCACGCTGCCCAGTAAAAAGCTGGATCAGCCCTGGGCGGTGAGCCTCGGGTCGTCGGTGATGACGCCGTCGAGGACGGTGTCGATCTGCTTGAGCACGTCGTCGTCGAGCTCGATGTCGATCGCCTTGACGTTCTCGAAGACCTGCTCGGGACGCGACGCTCCGATGATTGCCGAAGCGACGTTCGGGTTCTTGAGCACCCACGCGACCGCGAGCTGCGCCATCGTGACGCCCGCTTCCTCGGCGATCGGCTTGAGCTGCTGCACGGCGTTGAGCACGTCGTCCCGCATCCAGCGCGAGATCATCTGCGAACCCCGCGCGTCGGCCAGGCGCGAGCCCTCCGGCACGTCGGCGCCCGGCAGGTACTTGCCGGTCAGGATGCCCTGCGCGACGGGGGAGAAGACGATCTGGCTGAGACCCTCGCGCTCGCACGCCGGCACGACCTGCGGCTCGATGACGCGCCACAGCATCGAGTACTGCGGCTGGTGCGACACGAACGGCACCTGCAGCTCACGCGCCAGCGCGGCACCGCGGGTGATCTGCTCGGCGGTCCACTCGGAGACACCGACGTAGAGCACCTTGCCCTGGCGGACGAGGTCGGCGAACGCCAGCATCGTCTCTTCCAGCGGCACGCTGTAGTCGAACCGGTGAGCCTGGTACAGGTCGACGTAGTCGGTCTGCAGTCGCTTCAGCGACGCGTTGGCCGACTCCATGACGTGCTTGCGGCCGAGCCCGCGGTCGTTGGGGCCACCGGGACCGGTCGGCCAGTAGACCTTGGTCAGGATCTCCAGCGACTCGCGCCGCTCACCCTTGAGCGCCCGGCCGAGCACCGACTCCGCCGCGGTGTTGGCGTAGACGTCGGCGGTGTCGAAGGTCGTGATCCCCGATTCCAGGGCCGCCTTCACACAGGCGTGCGCCTGCTCTTCCTCAACCTGCGAACCGTGGGTGAGCCAGTTGCCGTACGAGATCTCGCTGATGGACAGGCCGCTGCGGCCGAGTCGACGGAACTTCATACATCGGAGCTTAAACCGAAATCGTTCGTCCTGCTAATGAACTTCGGGCGCGTGCCAGACCAGCGAATATCGCCAGAACAGGTGCCTCCGGACGCGCGCTCCCGGCACGATCTCCGCAGCCGCCGCGCGGATCTCCGTCAACGTCGGAGCGGTCATCACCATCGGCATCTCGGTGTCGTGCGGCTTGCCGCCGGTGCCGTTGAGGGCCTTGGCGAGGCCGACGACGGCGTTCGCGGGCAACGTCACGAGCTCCATCGCCATGTCGGCCGGCGTCGCCGTCATGTACAGGCCGACGACGATCAGCACGCCGCCCGGCCTGGTCAGCTCGGCCAGCCTGGTGAGACCTTCTCGCAACGGCAAGTGGTGCAGGCTCGCCTCAGCGGTGACGACGTCGTACCGCCCGAGATCGTGGGTCAGCACGTCGCCCTGAACCCAGTTGACCCGGTCACTGGTCGCGCTCGCGCGTTCGATCATGCGCGCGCTGGCGTCGATCGCGGTGACCTCGTCGGCCTTCAGCGATCGCGCCAGATCACCGAGTCCGCAGCCGACGTCCAGCGCCGACCCGGCCCGAGACGGCAACTGCCGGAGAAGCCAGCGGCGGTACCACGCGTTGTGGTCCCACCGCAGCTTCTCCGGCAGCTGGAGCTTGCGCTGCTTCTTGCGCACTACTTGCCTGTTCTTTATTTGACAGCTTCGCCCGGCTTCACGCGCGGCTTGGGCACGCGCAGGCGACGCAGCTGGCTGGCGCGGATGAACGAGTACCAGCCGATGGAGAGACCCTTGATCGGCTCGGTCGGGAACTTCACCCGCACCTTCCTGGTGACGAGGCGGCCGAGCACGAGGCCCTCGATGACCATCGCGATCAGCATGAACGTGGTCGCCAGCGTCGCGTACCGCTGCACGGCCAGCGACGGCGTCAGCAGCGCCACGAACACCAGGATCGCGAGCGGCATGAACAGGCCCATGAGGTTGCGGCGCGAGTCCACGAGGTCGCGGATGTACGCCTTCACCGGACCGCGGTCGCGCGGCAGCAGGTACTTGTCGTCGCCGGCCATCATGCGCTGACGGCGCTCGGTGGCCGCGGCACGGCGCTCTTCCTTGCTCACCTTGTTGCCGCGCATGCGCTTGAACGCCTCGCGCTGCGTGCGGGGAGGCGGCGGAACGGGCCCGGAGCGCCTGCCCTGCGCCTCGCGCCGCTTCGGCGTGGGCCGGCCCTTGCCCGCGTTGCGGGTGGACTCGGAGACCTCGTCGGTCGATCCGGGGGCCGAAGCATCGGTGTCGGCGGAGTTGCGGCGCAGGAACCTCACAACGACAGGGTAGGACAGTGGTTCTTCTGTACCTTTCGCGAGGTGCGCGTACTCATCGCTCCGGACTGCTTCGGCGGCACCCTGACCGCCCGCGAGGCCGCCGACGCCATCGCCACCGGCTGGCGCGAGGCCAAACCCGACGACGTCGTCGTCGAACGCCCCCTGGCCGACGGCGGCCCCGGTTTCGTCGACGTCCTGCACGCCGCCCTGGACGGCGATATCCGATATATCACCGTGACCGGCCCGCTCGGCACACCGGTCGAAGCCCGCTGGCTCAGCGTGCACACCGGCGGTCGACGCGTTGCATACATCGAGTCCGCGGAAGCGTGCGGCCTCCATCTGATCCCAGCGGAACTCCGCCCGGAGTCCTGCGAGACGGCGACCACGCGAGGCGTTGGCGAGCTCATCGCGGCAGCGGCGAATGACAACGATGTCATCACAGTCGGCCTCGGCGGCTCCGGCACGACGGACGGCGGCGCCGGGATGTTGGATGCGGTCGACAATGTCGACCTGGCTGACATATCGCTCGTGGCCGCGTCCGACGTCGAGAACCCGCTCCTCGGCCCGCACGGCGCCGCCCGCACGTTCGGCCCGCAGAAGGGCGCGTCCCTGGAGGCCGTCGAACGCCTCGAAGCCAAGCTCGCCGCGATGGACGTCCTCAGGTCTGTATCCGATATACCGGGTGCCGGCGCGGCAGGAGGCCTGGGCGCCGCGCTGCTCTCATTGGGAGCGACGGTGCAGTCGGGCGCCGGACTCGTCCGCGAACTCACCGGTCTGGACGCCGCACTCGACGCCGCCGACGTCGTCGTCACCGGCGAGGGCAGCTTCGACTGGCAGTCACTGCGCGGCAAGCTCATCACCGCCGTCGCGGGCGGCGCCGCCGAGCGCGGCATCCCGTGCGTCGCCATCGCCGGTCAGGTCAGCGTCGGCCGCCGCGAGATGGGCGCCGCGGGCGTTCAGGAGGCCTACTCGGTGTCCGACCACGTCGGCTCCGTGCAAAAGTCGATTGCGGAAGCCCGCAAAAGTCTCATTGCAACGGCACAGCACGCCGCGCGGCAGTGGTCTACGTGACACTGACCACTGGGGGCGGTATGCCGTGCCGTTGTGGGACCATGGGGAGAGGAACAAGGCGGGGAACGCCCGTGTTGTTGATGGGTGAACCGCCCGCAAAGGACCTCTTAGGAGAGCCATGACGACCGCTCAGGATGCCGCTTCGACCTCCACCGAGGCGCCCAGCCACGGCGTGACGCTGACCGATGCGGCCGCCGTCAAGGCGAAGGCGCTGCTCGACCAGGAGGGCCGCGACGACATGCACTTGCGCATCGCCGTCCAGCCCGGCGGTTGTGCCGGCCTGCGTTACCAGCTGTTCTTCGACGAGCGCGCGCTCGACGGTGACGCGATGGTCGACTTCAACGGCATGAAGGTCGCCGTTGACCGCATGAGCGCGCCTTACGTCGAAGGCGCTGTCATCGACTTCGTGGACACGATCGAGAAGCAGGGCTTCACGATCGACAACCCGAACGCCGGCGGGTCCTGCGCCTGCGGCGACTCGTTCCACTAAGGCGAACACGCGCGAGGCCGCGTTCCCGCACCGACGGGAACGCGGCCTCGCTGTGTGTACTGGGAAGCTGTGTACTGGGAATCAGCCCAGGCGTTCAGACGCCATACTCGGGCAAGCCCTCGACCTGGTGGGTGCACCTGTCGTCGACCTGCCAGGGCGCGGCCTCCCGCGGTGCGGGCAGGGGGTGCTCGGGGTGCGTCAGAGCGAAGGGGAGCTGTGCGCAGTCGTCGATCAGCTCACGCATCGTGGTCGCCTCGGGGATCGTCACCTCCCGACCGTATGACGGTGGTCTGACCTGCGGTAGCCCTACCAAACGGTAGTCTTCACAGCTGCACTCATCCGGGTGAGTTGTCACGTACAGCAACAAGACAAGGGAGAGCCGACGTGCCGGTAGCCGTGTGCGGCAGCATCGCGACCGACCATCTGATGCACTTTCCGGGTCGATTCGCGGACCAGCTGGTCGCGGAGCGTCTCGACCGCGTGTCGCTGAGCTTCCTGGTCGACGACCTCGTGGTCCGCCGCGGTGGCATCGGCGCGAACATCGCGTTCGGCCTCGGCGTGCTCGGCGTGCGACCGGTGCTCGTCGGCGCCGTCGGCAGGGACTTCGACGACTACCGCTCGTGGCTCGAGCGGCACGGTGTCGACACGTCCGGCGTGTACGTGTCCGAGGTCGCGCACACCGCGCGGTTCGTCTGCACGACGGACGACGACATGTGCCAGATCGCCTCCTTCTACGCCGGAGCGATGGCCGAGGCGCGCAACATCGAGCTCTCGCCGATCGCGGACCGCGTCGAGAACCTCGAGCTCGTCGTCATCAGCCCGGACGACCCCGCGGCGATGCTCCGGCACGCCGAGGAGTGCCGTCAGCGCGGCTACAAGTTCGCCGTCGACCCGTCGCAGCAGCTCGCCCGCATGGATGGTGAGCAGGCGCGCGCGTTCATCGACGGCGCCGAGTACCTCTTCAGCAACGACTACGAGTGGGAACTGCTGCTGCAGAAGACCGGCTGGACCGAGGCCGACGTCCTCGCCCGCGTCGGCAAGCGCGTCACCACGCTCGGTGCCAAGGGCGTCGAGATCGTCGACCGCGACGGCTTCTCGCTGCACGTCCCCGCCGTCCCCGAGGTCGCGAAGACCGACCCGACCGGTGTCGGCGACGGCTTCCGCGCGGGCTTCCTCGCGGGCATCAACGCGGGCCTGAGCATCGAGCGCGCAGCTCAGCTCGGGTCCTTCATCGCCGTCGAGGTGCTCGAGACCGTGGGCACGCAGGAGTGGGTGCTGGAGCGCGAGCCGGCGCTCGCCCGCATTCGTGGCGCGTTTGGTGAAGAAGCTGCTGAAGAGATCGCCCCAGTCCTGCCATGATCGGACAATGGGGACGTACCTGTTCGGCGACGCCGGCGAGTTGCACGATCCGTACTTCGACGCGCTGAGCTCCCTGCTCGACGCGGGCACGTTCGCCCGCGCCGAGCAGCTCGGCGTGGCCGACGGCTGGCGCTGTCTCGAGGTCGGGGGCGGTGGGGGATCGGTGGCGAACTGGCTCGCCGAGGTCGTCGCCCCGTCCGGGCACGTGACGGTCACCGACCTCGACGTCGCCCGGCTCGAGGAGCGCGACAACGTCACCGTTCTCGAGCACGACGTGGTGTCCAACATATTGCCGGGCAACGCGTTCGACCTGGTCCACGCCCGCCTGGTGCTGTTCCACCTCCCCGCCCGCGACGCCGTCCTGCGCAAGCTGCGCGACTCGTTGCGTCCCGGCGGCTGGCTCGTGCTCGAGGAGTTCGACTGCCTCCCGCTCGAAGTCCTCTCGGCAGCACCCGACGACGCGAAGCTGATCATGCGGGTGAAGAACGCCCTGCTGACGTTGCTCGACCAGGCCGGCGCGGAGCTGGCGTGGGGCGCGCGCATCGAGAGGGCGTTGCTCGACACCGGCCTGAACGACGTCAGCGGCTCCCGCGAGGTGCGGGAGTGGGAAGGCGGTTCGGCAGGCTGCCGGCTGCTCGCCACCACCGCGCGCAAGGTGCGGGACAAGCTGCCGCTCTCCGACGACGAGTTCGACCGCTACCTGGAACTGATGGCGTCACCGGAGACCGTCGTCAGTTCGTATGCGATCTGCAGTGCGCAAGGACGGCGTTAGCGGCGAACGAAAAGGGCCCCTCCGGAGAGGGGCCCTTCTCGTTAGAGCTTGACCGGGTAGTGCGGTTCCGGCACCACCGGCTTGATGCGGTCCTCGATGAAGATGCCGTGCCAGATCATGAACACCAGCAGCGCCCAGATGCGGCGGCTGTGGTCGAGCACGCCGGAGCGGTGCTCCTCGATCATCCGCAGCACCGCGGTCTTGTCGATGTACTGGTCGGTCTGCGAGGTGCGCACGACGTCGACGGCCCAGTCGTGCATCTCGTCCTTGAGCCAGTGCCGGATCGGCACCGGGAAGCCGAGCTTGCGGCGGTTCAGCACGTGCGCCGGCACGATGTCGCGGATCGCCTTGCGCAGCGCGAACTTCGTGGTGTCCGGCGTGATCTTCAACTCGCTCGGGATCTGCGAGGCGATCTTGAAGACCTCGGGGTCCAGGAACGGGACGCGCAGCTCCAGCGAGTTCGCCATGGTCATCTTGTCGGCCTTGACCAGGATGTCGCCGCGCAGCCACGTGAACAGGTCGACGTGCTGCATGCGCGTGACCGGGTCCCAGTTCTGCGACTCGCGGTACGGCTGGGCCGTGACGTCCATGTGCGAGACCGCCGGGTCGTACGTGCGCAGCACCTGACGCAGGTGGTCGTCGAGGAAGATGCGCGCGTTGCCGTAGTAGCGCTCCTCCAGCGTGAGCGCGCCACGACGCAGCAGGTCCTTGCCGCGCACGCCGTGCGGGATCTTCGTCGAGACCTTGCCCATCGCCTTGCGCAGCGCGCCGGGCACCTTCTCGAACGCCGCCAGCGACAACGGCTCGCGGTAGATCGTGTACCCGCCGAACAGCTCGTCCGCGCCCTCACCGGACAGGACGACCTTCACGTGCTGACGCGCCTCACGGGCGATGAACCACAACGGCACCAGCGCCGGGTCGGCCACCGGGTCGTCGAGGTACCACGTGATCAGCGGCAGGGAGTCCATCATCTCCTGCGCGCTGACCGTGCGGACGACGTGCTTCACGCCGATCAGCGCCGCCGACTCCGCGGCCACGTCGATCTCGGAGAAGCCCTGGCGCTCGAAGCCCGTGGTGAACGTGATCAGGTCCGGGTTGTGCTCCTTGGCCAGCGCCGCGACCACGGTGGAGTCGATGCCGCCGGACAGGAACGAGCCGACCGTCACGTCCGCGCGCATGTGCTTGGCGACCGAGTCGCGCAGCGCCGCCGTGATCTCGTCGTACAGCGCGTCCGCCTCGGCCTCGGCGCGGACCGTGCGCACCTTGAAGTTCGCGGGGAAGTAGCGCTCGAACTTCGGTGCCTCGCCCGGCACCAGCGTGAACGAGTGGCCGGACTCGACGCGGAAGATCTGGTCGTGCAGCGAGGCGGGCTCCGGCACGTACTGCAGCGTCAGGTAGTGCTGCAGGCCCTTGACGTTCATCTTCGGGTTGATGGCGAGCGTGCGGGCGATCTCCAGCAGGATCTTCTTCTCGCTGGAGAACGCGACGCCCAGCTGGCCCTGCGCCCAGTACAGCGGCTTGATGCCGAACGGGTCGCGGCCGCCGAAGAGCATCTTGCGCTCGGCGTCCCAGATGATGAAGGCGAACATGCCGCGCAGCTTCGTGATCGCCGCGGCGCCGAAGTAGTGGTACGCGGCGACGATGGTCTCGGTGTCGCCATCGGTGTGGAAAACCGCGCCGTAGGTCTCGGTGAGCTCGGCGCGCAGTTCCAGGTAGTTGTAGATCTCGCCGTTGAAGTTGATCGTGTACCGGTTCGGCGACTCCGGCGGGCCCCACGTCAGGGGCTGGTGGGAGTGCTCGATGTCGATGATGGCGAGCCGGTTGAAGCCGAACACGACCTCGTCGACCCGCCGGGTGCCGCTCTCGTCCGGGCCGCGGTGCCGCATGCAGCGCAGTGCGGCCTCCACCGCCGGGCGCGCGCTCTCGGCCTCGTTCTCGCTAGGGCATACAAGTCCTGCCAGGCCGCACAAGGCTCTCGCACCTCTCAAAGAAATACGACGGGGAAGACCCAAGTATGCCGAAGGCGCTTTGTGTGACGGAAACTGCACCGCAGCGGCGGTGCCCCCAAGGGGTGAGCGTGGTTGCGCTGGGCTACGCTCCCGCTTGATCCGTTGGCATGGAACGAGGAGGCGGGCGAGCAGTGGGCCTGAAGGAGGGCACCAGGGCATCCCGGCTGGTGAAGACCGCTGGGCTTGTGAGCCTGGTCGGCATCGGGGCCACCGGTTGCTCCACGGACGAGGTGCTGCGCTTCGGCTGGCCGGTGGCCGTCACGCCGCAGGCCGAGAAGATGCGCGAGCTCTGGACCTGGTCCGTGATCGCCGCGCTCGTCGTCGGCGTCATCGTGTGGGGTCTGATCCTGTGGTCGGTGGTCTTCCACCGCAAGAAGACCGAGGAGCTGCCGCGTCAGACGGCGTACAACCTCCCGCTGGAGATCGTGCTCATCGTCGTGCCGACGGTGATCGTGGCGGTGTTGTTCTACTTCACCGCCATCACGCAGAACTACGTCACGGACAAGTCGGGCAAGCCCGACGTGAACGTCGACGTGATCGCGTTCCAGTGGAACTGGGAGTTCCAGTACCCGGACCACAAGACCGAAGAGGGCAACGTCGTCAGCACGGTCGGCACCTCGGGTGAAGTCCCGATCATGGTGCTGCCGGCCGGCAAGCGCATCCAGTTCACGCTGCGCTCGACGGACGTCATCCACTCGTTCTTCGTGCCGGAGTTCCACTTCAAGCGGGACGTCTTCCCGCATCCGGAGAAGAACAACCAGGACAACGTCTTCCAGGTCGACCAGATCGACCGTCCTGGCGCGTTCGTCGGCCGTTGCGCCGAGCTCTGCGGCTCGTACCACGCGGTGATGAACTTCGAGGTCCGCGCCCTTGAGGAAGCCGACTTCGAGAAGTACATCGAGCTGCGCAAGCAGGTCAACGAGAAGACGGGCAAGCCGTACACCACGGCCGAGGCCCTCTCTCAGGTGAACTGTGACAAGTGGTGTTCACCGCTGGCCACGACGACCACCCCGTTCAACACCGACCGGACGGCGCGCGAAGCCTCCGGTGCGGGCCAGAAGTAGGGAACGCCTCGCGATGAAGATCGAAGCTCGCGTATTCGACCTGGTGATGGCCTTCTCGTTCCTGATGGCCGTCGTCTACGGCTACTGGACGCACCTGGCGACCGGCCACGTCGAGCCCACCGGCACGGTGGCACTCGCGCTGACCGGTGGCCTGGCCCTCATCACCGGCACCTACTTCCGGTTCGTCGCCCGCCGCATCGAGGTGCGGCCAGAGGACAACCCCGACGCCGAGGTGTCCGACGGTGCCGGTGAGCTGGGCTTCTTCAGCCCCGGCTCGTACTGGCCGGTCGGCCTCGCGGCAGCGGCGGCGACCGCCGGTGTCGCGGTGGCGTTCTGGCACGTGTGGCTGCTCGTGATCGCCGTCTGCCTGGTGCTGATCGCGGTCGGCGGCCTGGTGTTCGAGTACCACACCGGCCCCAACCACGAGTGACGCGCGCCTGATGTCCGGTATACCGGATACGGCTTGACTGAGGCCCTCTCCTTTCGGAGGGGGCCTCAGTCGTTTTCAGAGGCGTTTCTGGAGGCGTTTCCGCAGGCGATATCCAGAATGTGATACATCGCATATCGGATATCGGCCTGTCCGATATATCGCATATCGCGCGAAAGGCCCCTCCCGCCGTGATGGCGGAAGGGGCCCTTCGCGGGGTCCTCAGGGTGTTGCAGCGCGCTACGCGGCGGCGCTGACCTTCTCCGGGGTCTTCTGGTACGCGTCGACGTACTCCTGGCCGCTCAGGTCCAGGATGCGGTAGATGATCTCGTCGGTGACGCTGCGCAGCACCGGCAGCGAGTCCTGCATGCCGTCGTAGCGGCTGAAGTCGAGCGGCTCGCCGAAGCGGACCGTCACGGGGACGATCTTCGGGAACCTGCTGCCGACGGGCTGCACCTTGTCCGTGCCGATGATGCCGACCGGGATGACCGGGGCACCGGACTCCAGCGCCATGCGGGCGACGCCCGTGCGGCCGCGGTGGAGCATGCCGTCGAGCGAGCGGGTGCCTTCCGGGTAGATCGCGAAGGCGTCGCCGCGCGCCAGGATCTCGGCGGCGGTGTCGAGTGCGGCGCGCGCGTCACGGCCCTTGCCGCGGTGCACCGGCACGTGGCCCAGCGAGGAGAAGAACCAGCGGGACAGCGATCCCTTCACGCCGGTGCCGGTGAAGTACTCGGCCTTGGCGAGGAACGACACGCGCCGCGGCACGACCATGGGGATCACGACGCTGTCGATGAAGCTGAGGTGGTTGGCCGCCAGGATGACCGGGCCGTCGGTGGGGATGTTCTCCAAGCCCTCGACCACCGGGCGGTAGACGAGACGGGCTGCGCGCGCGACGACATGCTTCATCACCGGGTAGAGGACCATGCCTCCAGCATTCCAGGTGACGATTGCTGCCGCGTTACCACGTGGTGCGCATCTCCGGCCCATCACTCGCTCGGACTACGCCGATGCGGCGGCCGTGCGACGACGGTCACGCATCGACGACGACGCGTGACGAAACCGGCCGGGAAGGCGTTGCCGCGACCCGTTCGCCAGGCTCCACACGTGGTGGAAGGCCCTCAGATCAGCATCTCGGTGACGGTGCCGGCGGGCCTCAGCACGATCCTGTGCGCAGCGTGCCGTGTAACCGGGCATGAAGTTCAAGGGTGTGGCCGCGTTCATCGAGACGGACTTCGCTGGGCTCGTCCAGTTCGTCAGCGCCAGTGCAGCCGTCATGGCCTCCGGGCCGGCTCGCCGAAGCCGGGTGCGAGCAGGCCGGGCGGGCACGCGATGTGCCCGTGCCCGTCCTCCTGCGGGAAACTCAGCCCGGCGAAGAAAGCTCTAGCCCTTCAGCGACTGCGAAAGCTCCACCCAGCGGGTCAGCAGCGTGGCCGCCCTGCCCGAGTCGATGGCTTCGGCCGCGCGGCTCAGCGAGGCCGTCAGGTCGGCGTGCAGGTCGTCGGAGAACCCGCCGTGCGCCGCGATGGCCCCGGCCGCGTTGACGAGGACCGCGTCGCGCACCGACCCCGTCTTGCCGGCCACGAGGTCGCGGACGACCTGGGCGTTGACCGAGGCGTTGCCGCCCTTGAGGTCTTCCTCCCGGGCCGGTTTCACACCGAGCACGGCCGGATCGATGGTCTCCGCCCGCACCTCGCCGTCCTGCGCGAGCCACGCGGACGTCGTCGTGGTGGTGGTGATCTCGTCCAGACCGTCGTCGCCCCGCACCACCAGCGCGGTGTTGCGGCGGCGGGCGAACACGCCGGCGATCAGCGGTGCCGCGGACGCGCGGGCGCAGCCGATCAGGCCGACCTGGGGCTGTGCCGGGTTCGTCAGCGGGCCGAGCAGGTTGAACGACGTCGGGATGCCGATCTCACGCCGCACCGGGCCCGCGTGCCGGAAGCCGGGGTGGAACACCGGCGCGAAGCAGAAACCGATGCCCAGCTCGGCCACGGTCGCCCGCACGCCGTCCGGCGGCAGGTCGATCGCGACGCCCAGCTCCTCCAGCACGTCCGCCGTGCCGCACTGCGACGACGCCGCCCGGTTGCCGTGCTTCACCACCGGCACGCCCGCGGCGGAGGTGATGATCGCGGCCATCGTCGAAATGTTCACCGAACCGGAATGATCGCCGCCGGTGCCCACGATGTCCGCCGCCCGCACGCCCACGTCGAACCGCCGGGCGTGGTTGAGCATCATCGTGGCGAGGCCGTCGATCTCCTCCGGCGTCTCGCCCTTGGCGCGCAACGCGACGATGAACGCCGCGATCTGCGCGGGCGTCGCCTCGCCCGACATGACCTGGTCCATGCCCCACGACGTGTCGTCGGCGCTCAGGTCGACGCCGTCGAGAAGTCTGTTGAGCAGCAACGGCCAGGTGCGCTCGCTCGCGCTCATGCGGGATCAGCCCTTGACGACGGGAACCGCGGAGCCCCGCAGCACCTCGGCCACGGTCTCGGCGGCGGCCAGCGGGTCCAGCGGGTGCACGAGCACCGCGTCCGCCTGCGACCAGGTCGCGAGCCAGCGGTCGTCCTTGCGGCGCACCGCCACGACGATCGGCGGGCAGTTGGTGATCTCGTCCTTGAGCTGGCGGGACAGGCCCATGCCACCGGTCGGCTGCGCCTCGCCGTCGAGGATCAGCAGGTCGACGGTGCCGGCGTCCGCCTCGTAGAGGACGTCCGCGATCGTCGCGGCCTCGACGTAGTCGACGCGCTGCAGATCCGGCGCCGGACGGCGGCCGACGGCAGTGATGATCGTCTCACGCACCTCGGGCCGGTGGCTGAACACCAGGATCTTCGTGGTCTGCGTGCTCATCTCGAGATCCTCCGCTGCGACTGCGTGACCAAGGTCGCCGTGATGCTATCGGGCGGGCTCCCGCGCCGGTTGCAGGGCGTCCCACCCCAGTGCCTCCCCGCCGAGCCGCTGGGCGAGCGAGGCCATCCGCGACCGCTCCTGGGAGCAGTGCAACGCGTCCAGCTTCTGCACTCGACTGATATGCGATATATCACCTGCGACCAGCACCCAGCCGTCCGGGGTGAGCAGCTCTCGCGCGCGTTCTACCTGGTCAGACGGGATGCGCACGTGGTGGCGGAGCACCGCGAGCTCGTCCGCGCGCCACTGCGGAGAGCGGGCCAGAGCGGCCGAGTCCGCCTCCACGACGTCGAACGCCTCGACGACCACGACGAGCGCCGGATCGTCGATCGACAACGCCGGCTCGTCCTGTCGGTGCAGCAAGTCCCGCAATCGGCCCAGCAAACCCATCCGTTGATCTCCTCGCGATCACCGGCTGTGTGACCCAGCCGACCCATGATCCGCCCAGGACCCGATGGGCGGACGGAAATAGCGCAGGCAATAATGCTGCCCGTGACCACGGCAGCGCCTTCAATCGGCCAGCGCGTGCACTCGCTGAACCGCCCGAACATGGTCAGCGTCGGCACGATCGTCTGGCTGTCCAGCGAGCTCATGTTCTTCGCTGGCCTCTTCGCCATGTTCTTCACGGTGAAGGCCCAGAACACTGCGGAGCACTGGCCGCCCCCGCCCACGCACCTGAACGTGCCCTATGCGTCGGTCTTCACGATCATCCTGGTCGCGTCGTCCTTCACCTGTCAGTGGGGCGTGTTCGCCGCGGAACGGGGCGACGTCTTCGGTCTGCGTCGCTGGTACATCGTGACGTTGATCATGGGTGCGATCTTCGTCGCAGGTCAGGCGGGTGAGTACGTCACCCTCGTCGAAGAGGGCACGACCATTCCCTCGTCGGCCTACGGCACCGTCTTCTTCCTGACGACGGGCTTCCACGGCCTGCACGTCATCGGCGGTCTGATCGCGTTCGTCTTCCTGTTGATCCGGACGAAGCTCAGCAAGTTCACGCCGGCACAGGCCACCGCATCGATCGTCGTGTCGTACTACTGGCACTTCGTCGACGTCGTGTGGATCGGCCTGTTCGCCATCATCTACATCGTGCCCTGACCTAGTCAGCACGCAGCCAAGCCAGAGCTCCCGAACTGACAGCAAGGGTTGCCGCACACCATGACCACCACTACGAAACGCCCGCGCGGCGCCCGCACGAAGCTGCGTCGCCGGGTCGCAGGCCTGCTCGCGCTGGGCTTCGCCCTGCTCAGCGCCGGCATGTTGTTCGCCGCGTTCGCGCCCCAGGCGCAGACCGCGCAGGCGCAGCAGCAGGACGCTCTGGCCCGTCAGGGCGAGCAGATCTACCTGAACACCTGCATGGGCTGCCACGGCAGGTCCCTCGAAGGTGTCAAGGACCGCGGGCCGAGCCTGATCGGCGTCGGTGACGCCGCGGTCTACTTCCAGACTTCCTCCGGCCGCATGCCCATGGCGCGGCAGGAGGCGCAGGCCATCCGCAAGCCCGCGAAGCTCTCGCCTGAGGACATCAACGCGCTGATGGCCTACATCACCGCGAACGGCGGCGAGGGCCCGAAGAAGCCCTCCGAGTCCGGTGAGGCCCTGCGCGGCGACAACCCGGCGCGCGGTGGCGAGCTGTTCCGCCTCAACTGCGCCAGCTGCCACAACTTCACGGGTCGTGGTGGCGCGCTGTCGTCCGGCAAGTTCGCGCCGACGCTCGACGGGGTCTCCGAGGAGCAGATCTACACGGCGATGCTGACCGGCCCGCAGAACATGCCGAAGTTCGGCGAGCGCCAGCTCACGCCGGAAGAGAAGAAAGACATCATCGCGTACGTCAAGTCGGTCACCGACGGAAACAACAACTCCGGCGGTAACCCCCTGGGCGGGTTCGGACCCGTCTCCGAGGGATTGATCGCGTTCATCGTGGGTATCGCCGCGCTCATCGGCGTGACCCTCTGGATCGGAGCCAAGGCATGAGCGGCGACAAGCCGATCGAGCTGCCCAGCGAGGCAGAGCTCGCGGAGATGAGCCGGGACGACCTCGTCAAGCTCGGCACGAAGATGGACGGCGTCGAGCTCGTCCACTACGAGGAGAAGTTCCCGGTCCCCGGCACCCGTGCCGAGCGCAGGGCCCAGCGCGTGGTCGCGCTGTGGTTCATGATCTCCGCGCTGTCGGGTCTGGCGTTCCTCGGCGTGTTCCTGTTCTGGCCGTGGCAGTACGAGGCCCCGCACACCGACGGCCACCTGCTGCACCTGCTCTACAACCCGCTGATCGGCCTGTTCCTGGGCCTGTCGGTGGTGGGCCTGGGCGTCGGCGCGCTGCTCTACACCAAGAAGTTCATCCCCGACGAGCTCGCGGTGCAGCAGCGTCACGACGGCCCGTCGGCCGAGGTCGACCGCGCCACGCTGGTCGCGGAGCTCGCCGACGCGGGTGAGCGCAGCGGCATCGCCCGCCGCAGCCTGATCAAGCGCACCGCTGGCCTCGGCGCCGGCGTGCTGGGCCTGGGCGTGGCCGCCGTGCCGCTGGGCGCGCTCATCAAGAACCCGCACTCGGACAGCGAGACCAAGAACTCGCTGTGGCACACCGGCTGGAAGGCCGAAAAGGGCGAGAAGGTCTACCTCCGCCGCCACACCGGCAACTTCCACGAGGTCTCCCTGGTGCGTCCCGAGGACGTCGAGCCGGGCGGCTTCGAGACGGTGTTCCCGTTCCGCGAGTCGGAGCGCAACGACGAGCACGCGCTGGTCGCGGCCCTGAAGCGGGCCGACGCGCCGGTCATGCTCATCCGCATGCGCCCGAACCAGAACGTCACCAAGCGGGCCGGTCAGGAAGACTTCAACTACGGCGACCTGTACGCGTACTCCAAGATCTGCACGCACCTGGGTTGCCCGACGTCACTGTTCGAGCAGCAGACCGGTCTGCTGCTCTGCCCGTGCCACCAGTCGCAGTTCGACGTGTTCGAGTACGCCAAGCCGCGGTTCGGTCCGGCAACCCGTCCTCTGCCACAGCTTCCGATCACGGTGGACGAAGACGGATACTTGGTTGCCCGCAGCGACTTCATCGAGGCTGTGGGTCCGGCGTTCTGGGAGCGGAAGTCATGAGTGCCATCACCACGCCGACGAAGCCGGCCAACGCGGCCGCGCGCGTCGCAGGGGCGGCGGCCAACGCTGCCGACGAGCGGTACCACGCGGCCTCTGGCCTGCGCAAACAGCTGAACAAGGTCTTCCCGACGCACTGGTCGTTCCTGCTCGGTGAGATCGCGCTCTACAGCTTCATCGTGTTGCTGCTGTCGGGCACGTACCTCGCCCTGTTCTTCGACCCGTCGATGACCGAGGTCACCTACAACGGCGCGTTCGAGAACCTCCGCGGCATCGAGATGTCGCGGGCGTTCGCCTCGACGCTCGACATCTCGTTCGAGACGCGCGGCGGTCTGTTCGTCCGCCAGGTGCACCACTGGGCGGCGCTGCTGTTCATGGCGGCGATCGTCGTGCACATGTTCCGGATCTTCTTCACCGGCGCGTTCCGCAAGCCGCGTGAGATCAACTGGGTCATCGGCATCGTGCTGTTCATGCTCGGCGCGATCGAGGGCTTCCTCGGCTACTCGCTGCCGGACGACCTGCTCTCGGGCACCGGCCTCCGCGTGATGGCGGCGCTGCTGATCTCGTTCCCCGTGGTCGGCACCTGGATCAACTGGCTGATGTTCGGCGGGGAGTTCCCCGGCACGGACATCATCCCGATGCTCTACACCGCGCACATCCTGCTGATCCCGGCGATCATCCTCGGCCTGATCGCGGCGCACCTGGCGCTCGTCTGGTACCAGAAGCACACGCAGTTCCCCGGCGTGGGCCGCAAGGAGACCAACGTCGTCGGCGTCCGCATCATGCCGGTGTTCGCGGCCAAGGGCGGTGGCTTCTTCGCCATCGTCGTCGGTGTCATCGCGATCATGGGTGGCGTCTTCCAGATCAACCCGGTCTGGAACTTCGGCCCGTACAACCCCGCGCAAATCTCCGCCGGCTCGCAGCCCGACTGGTACATGGGCTGGACCGACGGCCTGGTCCGCATCTGGCCCGCGTGGGAGTTCTACCTGGGCAACTACACGATCCCGGCCGCGTTCCTGCCGTTCATCCTGGGCCTGCCCCTGCTGACCGGCATCGCGGGCGCGTACCCGTGGATCGAGCGCAAGATGACCAAGGACTACGCGCACCACAACCTGCTGCAGCGCCCGCGTGACGTTCCCGTCCGCACCGCGCTCGGCTGGATGGCGATCACGTACTTCATGGTCCTGCTGCTCATGGGCGGCAACGACATCTTCGCGTACAAGTTCGACATCTCGTTGAACCTGACGACGTGGATGGGCCGCATCGGCATGCTGATCCTGCCGCCGATCGCCTACTTCGTGGCCTACCGCATCTGCATCGGCCTGCAGCGCGGCGACCGCGAGGTGCTGGAGCACGGCGTCGAGACCGGCATCATCAAGCGCCTGCCGCACGGCGAGTTCATCGAGATCCACCAGCCGCTCGGCCCGGTGGACGACCACGGCCACCCGATCCCGCTCGCCTACCAGGGCGCGGCGGTGCCGAAGAAGATGAACAAGCTCGGCTCGGCCGGTCACCCGGTCGCCGGCAGCACGTGGTCGCCGGACCCGGTCGAGGAGACCGTGGCACTGGAGAACGCGCGCAAGAAGAAGCACGTCTCCGAGGAGATCAGCGCCGAGGACAAGGCAGGCGAGCTCGCGGGCAAGCCGGCCGACCCGAAGGCCTAGTTCTCGTCCAGACAGACGCGAAAGCCCCCGTGAACCTTCACGGGGGCTTTCGTTGCGCCGGGCGCGCCAATGATCTGGGCGCGGTGCGGTTTGCGGCCTGCTGGTGCCTACTGGGCGTCGTCCAGGCCGATGGAGAAGGCGGCCTCGTCGTCTCGCTTCGAGTAGCTGCGGAACGCGATGTGCGTGTCGGTGTTCAGCACGCCCGCGACCTTGCTGATCTTGCCGGGCACCAGCGCGGCGAGGTCCTCGTGCTTGCTGACCCGCACCAGCGCGATCAGGTCCACGTCACCTGCGCAGGAGTACACCTCCGTGACTCCGTCGATGTCGGCGATCTCCTGCGCCGCCTCGGGAATGCGTTCGGCGGCGGCCTGGATCAGCACGATGGCGGTGACCACGGCGTCCTCCTCGGGGTCTCAGCACGGGTGTCTAAAGCACCCGTAGTGTGCCCTACCGGCTGATCGCAGACGTGAGGACGTCGCTGCCGCGTTCGGCCTGGGCGTCAGCGTCGCCCAGGCCGTCGTGCTCACCTTCGCGGGCAGCGACCCGGCGGCCCGCCTCCATGCCCTGGTGACCGCCGCGTCGACGTCCCGAGCCTCAGTGAGCTGCGGCCAGAGTTGTCGCCGGGTTGTCGCTATGTCGACACGCGAACTGATATATCGGTTGGCGACACGCCGTCTGACCAGTGCCCTAGCAATGAGACGTTGGACTTCGTCGTCAAAAGACTCGTTGCAAAGGGGTGGGCGGCCGGAGCCACGACGGGGCGCGTGCGGAGATCGGTGATGGGCCTGGGGTCAGCTTCGCCAGTCGTGGAGAGGGCGGGCGCCCGCGGCCTGTTCGGCCCACGGGACCCATGCTGCCGCGGCGCCGGCGGGGGAGGACCAGGGTTCGTCCGCGTACACCAGGCGGGTGCCCGGCTGGTCGAGCCAGCGCAGGACGACGCCGGTCTCCTCGGGTGGCGCGCCTCGGAGCGGGCCCGCCGTCGGGACGACCGTCTCGGCTGAGGCGACGAGGGCGTCGACCACCGGCATCGGGCGGGTGCCGCGGCGGGCGACGCCGGCGGAGGCGAGGCGGCCGTAGCGGACTACGGAGAACTCCCAGCCGCCCTCGCGGTCCGGCCGGGCGGCGACGAGTTGGGGGAGTGCGGCCAGGGCCGCCAGGCGTTGGGCGCGGTCCAGCGAGCGGACCAGGCCTGCCAGGCGGTCGCGGCGGCGGGCGGCTTCCTCGAAGCGTTCGGCTGAGGCCAGGCCGCCCATCTGCGTGATGAGGGCGCGTAACGGGTCGGCGCTTCTGCCCACGACCAGATCGCGCACCGCCACCACGGCGGGGGAGTACTCGTCGACGGTCTGGCGGCCCGCGCACGGTGCCTGGCAGCGGTCCAGTTCGGCCAGGGCACAGGGGGACGCTCGCTGGTTGGTCGCCGGGATCTTGATGGTGCACGCGCGCAGCGGCACGGCGTCCAGCAGCGCGGCGGATACGGACTCGGCGGCCTGACGCGTGCGGAAGGGGCCCAGTGCGCCGTCGCGCGGGTTTCGGACCAGCGACAGGCGTGGGAACGGCTCATCGGTCAGGACCAGCCACCACGCGTGGTGCGGGTTCTTCGACCGGCGGTTGTAGGCGGGGCGGTGGGCGCGTAACAGCCGTAGTTCGCGTACCTCGGCTTCCAGCGGGTGCGCGCATTCCACGGCGTCGACGCGCACGGCGAGTGCGACCATCTCGCGGAGCCGGCGGCGGCCTTCGCTGGCGGTGAAGTACTGCCGGACGCGGCGGCGCAGGTCCGAGGCCGTGCCGACGTAGAGGACCTCTTCCTTCGGGCCGCGGAAGAGGTAGACGCCCGGCGTGGACGGCAGGTGCGCGGCCAGGGAGCGCTTGCGGCGTTGTTCCGGCGTCACCTCCGGCAGGTAGGCCAGCAGCTCTTCCAGGGAGTGCACGCCGACGTTGCCCACGCGCTCCAGCAGCGCGTGCAGGACCTCGACGGTCGCTCGTGCGTCGGCCAGGGCCCGGTGGGTGGGCTTGGTCGAGGTGTGGAACAGGTCCGAGAGCGCCGACAGCCGGCAGGACGGCGCCTCGTCGCGGCTAAGGACGCGCCGCGCCAGCTTCACGGTGCAGACGACCGGCGGTTTCGGCCACCGGTAGCCCTGCCGTTCGCAGGCGGCCTTGAGGAAGCTGATGTCGAAGCCCGAGTTGTGCGCCACCAGCACCGCTCCGGCCGCGAACTCCAGGAACGCGGGCAGCACCGTGTCCAGCCTCGGCGCGCCCGTCACCATCAGCTGCGTGATCCCGGTCAGCTGCGCCACCATCGGCGGGATGCCGCGCTCGGGGTCGACGAGCGTGGCGAACTCGCCGAGCACCTCGCCCGCCCGCACCTTCACCGCGCCGATCTCGGTGATGGCGTCCTCTTCGGCACTTCCGCCCGTGGTCTCCAGGTCGAAGACGACGAACGTCGTGTCGCGCAGGGGCGTGCCGAGCTCGTCGAAGGAGAGTTGACCGGTCACGGGGGCGACGTTAGCGACGGGGTCTGACAATTTTCGGCGGTGATCGTTTCCGCGGGTCGTTTCCGGGTCTGTTTTCAGGGTGCTTTGACCTGCGATTGCTCTGTTCGAGTGATCAACCGGTGATCTTTTCCAGATCGTTGCTGGGAAGGGTGGACACGTCCGTGCGCTGCTCAAGCACGGGGGCTCTAGCCTGTTGGGGTGCCCGACCCGATGCCCGAGCCCGAGTTCGACCAGCCTGCCGAGGAGGTAGGCGAGTCCACAGAAGATTCCACTGTGGACTGGTCGGCCCTGCCGGAGCCGTTGCGGGTGAGGCTCGCGGAGCTGGGTGCCGACGCGCTGGGTGAGATGGCGAAGGTCGACGTGCCGCAGCATCTGCGCCCGGTGGCCAAGTTCGCCCCGACCAAACGAGCACGACTGGGTGGCGCGCAGGTCGTCGCCGGCCTGCGGGACTCGGCGAACTTCCGCACCGCTGTCGTGGAGTGGCTGCGCAAGAACAGGCCGTCGACGCTGGAGGTGACGTCGCCGGATCCGCTGGCGGCTGCCGCGGCGGCGGTGCTGACCGGTGACGACGTCGCGCCGCACTACGTGGAGCTGGTGGCGCGGCGGGTGGGCGACGCGACGCTGCGGGCCGAGCGCGACGCGGCGGTGGTGCGCGCGGAACGGCTCGAAGGCGAGCTGGACCGGCTCAAGGCCGAACGCAGCCAGCTCGACGGCGCCTCCGAACGCGTCCGCGCCGACGCCGAGGTCGAGCTGGAACGCCTGCGCAAGCGGTTGCGCGAGCAGGGCGTGAAGCTGCGCGAGGCCAAGGACGCCGCGGAAGCCGCCACCTCCGAGGTCGAACGGGTCCAGGTGCGCACCGCGGACGAGGTCAAGCGCATCACCGCCGAACGCGACCGGGAACGGGAACGGGCCGAGGCCGAGCGGGGCAAGGCGCAGCGGGCGATCGCGGACGCCGAGGTCGCCCGGCAGTCCGCGCGGGAGGCCCGGCAGGCGGACGAGGTGCGGCTCGCGTTGCTCGTGGACACCCTCGACGGCGCCGTGACGGGCCTGCGCCGCGAACTGGCTCTCGGGGGCGGCACCGGACCGCGCCCTGCCGACCTCGTGCGGGGCGCCAGCGCGTCGCAGGGGGCCGTGGGACGCGTGGAGGACCCCGCCGCACTCGACCGGCTGCTGGCGTTGCCCGCGGTGCACCTGGTGGTGGACGGCTACAACGTCACAAAGACCGGCTATCCGGAGCTGTCGCTGTCGGATCAACGCGATCGGCTCGTGCACCAGCTGGCCGTGCTGGCGGCGCGCACGGGTGCCGAGGTGACGTTGGTGTTCGACGGCGCCGGCGTGGTGGCTGTGCCCGCGGCGGCGCCTCGTGGCGTGCGCGTGCTCTTCAGCGACCCCGGTGTTCTGGCAGACGACGTCATCCGGGCGTTGGTCACCGCGGAGCCCGAGGGCCGGCCCGTGGTGGTGGTGACGTCGGATCGCGCGGTCGCGGATTCGGTGCGCCGTCGCGGTGCGCATCCGGTGCCGTCCGCTGTGTTGCTGGCCCGTCTCGGGCGAGTTTGATCACCCGGTAGCCTGACGCCCGTCGATCTTGACGGTGTTGTTCTCGCGAAGGGGATCGGCGACCTTTATGTCGCGCAAAATCGCCCATGGGTTTCTGGTCGTAGTGCTGCTTTCGGTCATGCCGGCCGTGTCTTTAGCGGCGCAACCGGCGGACCCGGCACGCCAGTACGCCGATCTGACGGCGCAGGCGACGAAGCTCAACGAGGAAGTCCTGCGCGCGCAGGAGGATCTCGTCCAGCGGCGGTCCGAACTCGACCGCGCGACCGCGACCGTCGCTGCGGCGCAGCAGATCGAGCGGCAGGCCAAGACGGACGAGGCCGAGTTCCAGAGTCAGGTCGACCTCATCGCCCAGGCGTCGTTCGAGGGCGCGCGGTTCAACCAGCTGTCGGCGCTGCTCGTGGCGGACTCGCAGCAGGACTTCCTGAACCGCCTGGAGATGATGCGGGTGCTGGCCGCCGACAAGGCGGAGTCGCTGGCACGGCTCTCCGGAGCGCTGGAAAAGGCCCGCCAGGCGCACCAGGTGGCGGAGGACGCGCGCACCCGCGCCGCTCAGGCGACCGCGGCCGCCGAGAAGCTGAAGAGCGACCTGGACGGGCGCAACCAGGCGTTGCAGGCCCAGATCGCCGAGGTGAAGGCGGCTCTGCCCAGGTTGCCCGCCCCGGTCGCCGCGCAGCTGCGTGATCCGGGTGACCGCTCGGCGATCGGCGTGCCCTCCGGGGTGGCGGGCCTGGCTCTGGCGTTCGCCCTGGCGCAGCGCGGGGACGTGTACAGGTACGGCGCCACCGGGCCGAACGAGTGGGACTGCGCCGGGCTGACGATGAAGGCCTACGCGGCGGCCGGGTTCGCGATCCCGCGCACCTCCGGTGGACAGGCCGGCGTCGGGCGCGTCGTGACACGGCCCGAGGTCCGTGCGGGCGACCTGATCGTCTACTACTCGAGCCGGTCGCACGTCGCCATGGCCGTCGACAACGCACGCGCCGTGCACGCCTCCACGGAGGGGCAGCCGGTGAAGATCGCACCGATCGACGCCATCGGGCCCATCGCGACCATTCGGCGCATCGAGGGCTAGCGTTGCGCCGGTGAAATACCTCAGGACGTTGCTGGCGATCACCATCGCCGCGACGTTCCTGCTGGGCCTCAGCGTTGCAACACGGCCCGTTGAGTTGCGGTCGACCGAAACTGTTCATTGCAAAGAGGCTGTTCAGAAGGTTGCGGTGGGCACGGTGACCGCCAGCTCGTGCGATTCCGAGCTGGCCGGGCGGGTGTCGGGACTGCTGGACGAGTCGGTGCGCGGTGTTGCCGATATATTGGATATCAGCTGGGCGCGGCGGGTCGATGTCGTTGTGCCGGCGTCCGATTCGGAGCTGGTGTCGCTCGTCGGACCGGCGTTCGCGGAGATGGCCGGGATCGCGATCCGCGACGCTGCCGGGCAGCGCGTGGTGATCAATCGGGTGCGTGCGGCGTCCTTGACGGACACGGAGTTGCGCGTGCTGTTGCGGCACGAGATCACGCACGTCGCGACGCGTGATCTGACGTCGGACTCTGCGCCACTGTGGCTGGTGGAGGGGTTCGCGGACTGGGTGGCCTTCCACGGCCTCGGGCTGTCGTTGCGTCAGGCCGCGCCGAAGCTCACCTCGGACGTCTCGGCGCTGCCAGCCGACTTCGGTGGTCCTGGGCGTGACCTGGCCTACCAGCAGGCGTACTCGATCATGGTCTACCTGGAGTCACGGCTGGGGGAGCGCGGTGTCGTGGACTTCTTCCTGCAGCACGCGGCGATGTCCGCTGTGGACCTCGGTGACGTCGACGTGGCGGGCTGGCGCGAGTTCCTGAAATCGAGCATCGGATAGCGTTGGGTTCGTGCGCCGAACCTTGCTGGTGACCAACGACTTCCCGCCCCGCCCCGGTGGCATCCAGTCCTACCTGCACGCGTTGGCGACACGGCTGCCCGCGGAATCCCTGGTCGTGTACGCGCCGAAGTGGAAGGGCGCGGAGGAGTTCGACGCGCAGCAACCGTTCCCGGTGGTGCGGCATCCCACGTCGTTGATGCTGCCGACGCCGGACGTGCTGAACCGCGCCCGCGACATCGCCCGCGCCGAGTCGTGCGACGCGGCGTGGTTCGGCGCGGCGGCACCGCTGGCGCTGCTGGCGCCGTCGCTCGGGCTGAGTCGCGCGGTGGCGTGCACGCACGGCCACGAGGTCGGCTGGTCGATGCTGCCGGTGGCACGGC
Source organism: Lentzea sp. NPDC054927 (assembly GCF_053610285.1). Classification (NCBI taxonomy): domain Bacteria; kingdom Bacillati; phylum Actinomycetota; class Actinomycetes; order Pseudonocardiales; family Pseudonocardiaceae; genus Lentzea; species Lentzea sp. NPDC054927. The sequence continues at coordinate 79,644 of NZ_JBSGXZ010000014.1, read as the reverse complement.
AGGCGTTGCGGGCCATCGGGTCCGGTGTGGACGTCGTGACGTACGTCAGCCGCTACACGCGTTCGCGGTTCGCCGCGGCGTTCGGCCCGATGGCGGCGCTGGAGCACCTTCCGTCCGGTGTGGACACCGAGCTGTACCGCCCGGATCCCGCCGCGCGCGCCGAGATCCGGCGGCGGTACGGGCTCGCGGACCGTCCGGTGATCGTGTGCGTGTCCCGGCTGGTGCCGCGCAAGGGACAGGACGTGCTGATCCGCGCGTTGCCGTTGATCCAACGTGCCGTGCCGGACGCCGCACTGCTCATCGTCGGCGGCGGGCCGTACCGGGGAACGCTCGAGAAACTGGCCGCCGGCAACCGCGACGTCGTGCTGACCGGCTCGGTGCCGTGGGAAGAACTGCCCGCGCACTACAACGCCGGCGACGTCTTCGCGATGCCCTGCCGCACCCGTGGCCGCGGCCTCGACGTCGAAGGGCTCGGCATCGTCTACCTGGAGGCGTCCGCGACCGGGCTGCCCGTCATCGCCGGACGCTCCGGTGGCGCACCGGAGACCGTGCTCAACGGCACCACCGGCAACATCGTCGACGGCCGTGACGTCGCGGACGTCGCCGCCAAGGTCGCCGCGCTGCTCTCCGACCCCGAGATGGCCGCCAAGATGGGACGCGCAGGGCGGGAGTGGGTGAGCGAGAACTGGCGGTGGGACCAGCTCGCACACCGCCTCGAAGGACTTATCGGCTGAGCTCGCGGGCCCGGTTCTCCAAGCCGCGCAGACCGAGTTCGGTGCTGCGTCGCACGGCCTGTTCGGCGGCGGAACGAGCATCCGCGGGGCGTTCCAGATCCCGCAACACCACGGCGAGACCGATCAGCGCCCGCACCTCGCCGGACGCGTACCCGATCCGCCGTGCCGTCGCCAGCGCCTGCTCGAACAGTTCCGCCGCGGCGGTGAAGTCGGACGACGCGCGCCGGATCTCGCCGAGCGTGACCCGCACCGACGTCGCCACCTGCTGATCCCCTCCGTCCGCGACCAGCGACAACGCGCGGGAGGCCAGCGCGAGCGCGGCGTCGGAATCACCGGAGGCGAGTTCGAGCGCGGCGAGGTTCTCCAGCGTCTCGGCCTCGCCCGCGGGAACGTTGCCGAGGTCCAGTGCGCGTTCCAGATGGGCGCGCGCCTCGGCGAACTGGCCCTGCAGGCGCAGGGCCAGGCCGAGGTAGGTGTGGCTGTCGGCGTTCGGTGCGAGCGCCAACGCCTGGGAGAAGTGCTCGACCGCGCCGTCGATCTCCCCGAGTTCCACCGCGAGCTGCCCGAGGTTGTGCAGGCCGATGCTGACGCTCTCCTCCGACCGCAGCATCTCCAGGCAGCGCACCAGGGCCTCCTTCGCGGCCCCCAGCTCGCCCGAGCGGCGGTGCACGAGGCTGAGGTTGTTCAGCACGCTCGCCTCGGCGTCCTTGTCGCCCAGCGCCCGGTACAGCTCGATCGCCTGGTTGTGGTGCTCCACGGACCGCGCGAACTCGCCCAGCCGCAGGTAGAGGGTGCCGAGGTTCGCGTGCATCGCGGCCTCGGCCGGCCGGTGCCCGGACGCCTGGGCCGCCTGCAGGCCGTGGTGCGCCGTCGCGAGCCACTCACCGACGTGCTGGCCGATCCACAGGTACCCGCGCAGCCCGTCGGCCAGCTGCCAGGCGAGCGCCGCGGGACCGTGCTGGGCCGCGTGCCGGATGGCGGCGGTCAGGTTCGGGCGTTCGGCGTCGAGCCACGCCAGCGCCTCGGCGGAGGTCGAGATCCGGGGCGGCGGACCCGAGGCGGAGGACGGCAGCCGCACGATCCCGGGGTAGAGCAGCTCGGCACAGCGTTCGACCCCGAGCACGTAGTGGTTCAGCAACGCCGTCCACGCCGCCTGTTGTTCGGACGGGCTGTCCGACTCCTCGCGCAACGCGGCGGCGTAGCGCATCAGCTCGTCGTGGAAGCGGTAGCGCCCAGGAGCCGCGGAGACCACGAGCTTCGCGATCGCCAGCACCGTCAACAGGCCGTCGGCGTCGACGTCGGCCAGCGCGGACGCGGCCTCCGCGGTGAAGTCCGGCCCCGGCACCAGCGACAACAGCCGGAACAACCGCTGCGGCGCTGGCGGCAGCGCGGCGTGGGCGAGCTCGATCGGCGACCCCGAGATCGTTACGTCGTCCCGTCCGGCCAGATAGGCCGCCGCCACCCGCAACGCCAGCGGCAGGTGCCCGCACCGGGAAGCCAGCTCCGCGTGATCACCCTGCCCCAGCAGCGTCGTGAGCAGCGCCTCCGACTCCGCGGGCGAGAACACGTCCACCGGCACCGTCCGCGCGCCGTTCATCGCGATCAGCCCGCGCAGGTCGTCCCGGGACGTCACGATCACCCGGCACGACGCCGTCCCCGGCAGCAGCGGCCGCACCTGGTCCGGCGCCGAGGCGTTGTCCAGCACCAGCAGCATCCGCCGGCCCGACAGCAGCGACCGCAGCATCGTGCTCTGCTCGTCCGCGTCCGGCGGGATCTCGTCCGGCGGCACCCCCAGCGCCCGCAGGAACCGCGACAGCACGTCCATCCCGTCCGCGGGCGGTCCCAGTGCGTAGCCGCGCAGGTCGACGTACAGCTGCCCGTCCGGGAACCGGTCGCGCAACAGGTGCGCCACGTGCACGGCCAGCGTCGTCTTGCCCACCCCCGGCGGTCCCGCCAGCGTCACGGTCGGCACCGAACCGCCGGTGATCAGCCCCGAGATCCGTTCGACGTGCCAGTCGCGGCCGGTGAAGTCGGAGATGTCGTCGGGCAGCCGCATCGGCGACCCCTGCGGGCGTTCCGGTTCGCGCCTGGCGACCGGCGCCGCCAGTTCCGGCGCCCCCACCAGGATCGCCTGGTGCAGCGCCCGCAACTCCTTCGACGGGTCGATGCCGAGCTGTTCGTCCAGCGTCCGGTCGAGCTGCCGGAACGCCTCCAGCGCCTCCGCCTGCCTGCTGCCGCGGTACAGCGCGATCATCAGCTGGCCCCAGAACCGCTCGCGCAACGGGTGGTCCCGCGTCAGCGCGAACAGCTCCGGCACCAGGTCCGCGTGGTCGCCCAACGCCAGTTCCACGTCGATCCGCTGCTCGTGCACGGTCATCAGCAGCTCGTTGAGCCGCGGCGCGTGCTCGGAGTACAGCGTCTCGGAAGGCACGTCCGACAGCACCGGCCCGCGCCACAGTTCCAACGCCTCGGCGAACGCCTTGCGCGCCGCCGGCAGATCGTCGACAGCGGCGGCCGCACGCCCGCGCGCAGCCGCGTCAGCGAACCGGTGCACGTCCACGGCCAACGGGTCCACGCGCATCCGGTAGCCGTCCGCGGCCGTCTGGATCAACGACGGGTCGCCCAGCGCAGCCCGCAACCGCATGACATACGTCTGCAAAGTTCCACGAGTGCGCGCAGGCGGTGTGTCACCCCACACGTGTTCGACGAGTTCCGTCACGGGGACGACGCGGTTCGGCCGCAGCAGCAACGCCGCCAGCAACGCCCGGTGCTTGCCCGCGCGCAACACCACCGCAGAGGTGTCCAGGCGCACTTCCAGCGGGCCGAGCAGCCGGAACTGCGGACCCGAAGCCATTGCCTTCCCCTCGTGCGCTGCCAAACGATCCACGGCAGCTGATCGGCCGCCGACGATCCCCGTCTACCGGACAGCCTATTGGCGCGCTGTCGCCGAGTGACATCGGCGCGTCAGCGATACGTCAGCGTCATACGGCAATCTTCTGCATGTCCCGGTCGGGGGGCCGGGGCAACAAACTTCTCGGGTTCCGCAGAAACCCTGCGGATCACGATCGCTGGGGGTCGAAAGGCCCAGGAGCTCTCTCTCAGCTCCTGGGCCTTTCGCGCATTACACCCTCTTACTTCGCGTAGATCGCGTCGATGTCCGACGAGAACGTCGTCGCCACGACAGAGCGCTTCAGCTTCAGCGACGGCGTCATCTCGCCGCCCGCCTCCGTGAAGTCGACCGGCAGCACGCGGAACTTGCGGATCGCCTCTGCCTTCGAGACCGACTTGTTCGCCTCGTCCACCACGGCCTGGATCTCGGCCAGCAGGTCGGAGTCCTCGATCAGGTCGGGGACCTCGGCCGACGCCGGCTTGCCGTGCGACTCCTTCCACGACGGGAAGAACTCCGGGTCGATGGTGATCAGCGCGCCGATGAACGGCTGCTTGTCGCCGACGACCATGCACTGCGAGATCAGCGGGTGCGCCCGGATGCGGTCCTCGAGCTGCGCGGGGGAGACGTTCTTGCCACCGGCGGTGACGATGATCTCCTTCTTGCGGCCCGTGATCTTCAGGAACCCGTCGCTGTCGAGCTCGCCGATGTCACCGGTGTGGAACCAGCCGTCCTCGAGGGCCTCCTTGGTGGCGGCCTCGTTGTTCCAGTAGCCGGTGAAGACGATGTCGCCCTTGATGAGGATCTCGCCATCGTCTGCGATCTTCACCGAAGTGCCCGGCACCGGCAGGCCGACCGTGCCGACCTTCTCCTGACCGCGGAACGTCACGCACGCCGCCGCGGAGGTCTCGGTCAGGCCGTAGCCCTCGTAGACCGGGATGCCCGCGCCGCGGAAGAAGTGCGACAGCCGGTCACCCAGCGGCGCGCCACCGGACACGGCCGCGATCGCGCGACCACCCAGGGCGGCGCGCAGCTTCGTGAACACCAGCTTGTCGAACACCGCGTGCTTGATCCGCAGGCCCAGGCCGGGACCGCCGTTGTCCAGCGCGCTCGAGTACGCGACCGAGGTGGCCTCGGCGGCGTCGAAGATCTTGCCCTTGCCGCCGGCGTGGGCCTTCTGCTTGGCGCCGTTGTAGACCTTCTCGAACACGCGCGGCACCGCGACGACGAACGTCGGGCGGAACTGGCCGAGGTCCTCGACGAGGCTCTTCACGTCGGCGGTGTGGCCCACGGTCACCCGCGAGTACACGCACGCCAGCGCCAGAGCGCGCGCCAGGATGTGCGCCAGCGGCAGGAACAGCAGCAGCGAGTTGCCCGCGGTGAGGATCTCGGGGAACCGCGACAGCGCCGAACGCACCTCGGACAGCAGGTTGCGGTGCGTCAGCGTGCAGCCCTTGGGACGGCCGGTGGTGCCGGACGTGTAGACCAGCGTCGCCGTCTGGTCGGCCTTGGCCTGCGCGCGGCGCTCGTGCACCTGCTCGTCGGTGATCTCGGCGCCCAGCGCGGTGAGCTCGTCGACAGCGGCGGCCGAACCGTCGATCTGCCAGACGTGCCGCAGCTCGGGCAGCTTGCCGACGACGTCGTCGATCATCGCGCGGTGGGCCGCGGTCTCGACGAACACCGCCGTGGCGCCGGAGTCGGACAGGATCCACTCGATCTGGTCCGCCGACGAAGTCTCGTAGATGGGCACGACGACGCCACCGGCAGCCCAGATGGCGAAGTCGAGCAATGACCACTCGTAGCGGGTCTTGGAGACCAAACCAACCCGGTCGCCGAGCTCGAGACCGGCCGCGACCAGGCCCTTGGCGACTGCCATGACCTGCGCGGCGAAATCACGCGCCGTGATGTCGACCCAGGTGCCGTCGACCTGCCTGCGGAAGCTGACGGCGTTGCCGAAGCGCTCCGCGTTGGCCCACACCATGTCGGTGAGGTTCTCCTCCGGAGCCACAGCGGCGGTGGCGGGGACGCTGAACTCGCGCACGTCAACCTCCGTACGGTGAAATGTTACTGGTGGGGAAACCTAGCGTGTGATTCCGGCGATACAAAGGTTGGTACGCCCTTCCGTTACCTTTTGTCCTCATGGCCAGCGTGGACGTCGTCGACGAGACTTTCCTGGCGGTACCACCCAGCGTGGTCGCCGCCGCCTTCGCCTCGCCATCGTCGTGGCGTGATTTCTGGCCCGATCTCGAACTCGGTGTCTACGCCGACCGCGGTGAAGAGGGACTGCGCTGGACCGTCGGCGGCGCGCTCGTCGGCACCATGGAGGTCTGGCTCGAGCCGATGCTCGACGGCACCCTGGTGCACTACTTCCTCCGCGCTGATCCTCCGGCGGGCTCGTTCACCCCGCGCAACGCCCTTCGTGAGGTGCAACGCCGCCAGCTCGACGCGAAGTCCGTTGCTCTGGGTCTGAAACTGACTCTGGAGGACGGTCGTCCGCCTGGCTGCCCTCCGCACGGGTGATCTTGCTTGACGTGCGTCTCAGAAACCACCCCAGTTCGCCGTGAACTAGGTTGGAAACCGTGCGGGTTCACGTGGTTTCGGATGTGCACGGCAACGCGGAGGCACTCGCGCGGGCCGGTGACGGGGCTGACGCGCTCGTCGTGCTCGGCGACCTCATCGACTTCGTCGACTACCACGACCATTCCAAGGGGATCCTCGGGCGCGTCTTCGGGCCCGAGAAGGTGGGGATCTTCGCCGAGTTGAGACGCGGCACCAAGCGCGCGGACACGGCGAGCTACATCCGTTCCCTGTGGGACGGTCTCGCGGACGCCCGGTCCGTGGTGGAAGAAGCGGTGCTGGAGCAGTACCACGCGTTGTTCAGCGCGATGACCGCGCCGACGTACGCGACACCGGGCAATGTGGACAGTCCGCACCTGTGGCCGCAGTTCGCCGGTGACGGGGTGCACGTGCTCGACGGCGAGGCCGCGGAGATCGGCGGGCTGCGGTTCGGCTTCGCGGGCGGCGGGCTGATGCTGCCCGGACACGTGCGCAACCCCAACGCGCCGTGGTTCCCGTACCTGCGCACGGAGGCCGACATGGCGGCGGCACTGGAGCGGATGGGGCAGGTCGACGTGCTGTGCACGCACATCCCGCCGCTCGTTCCGGAACTCGCCTACGACGTCGTCGCGCGCCGTCCCGAATGGGGATCGCGGGCCGCGCTGGAGAAGATCGAGCGGGAACGTCCGCGCTGGTCGGTGTTCGGACACGTGCACCAGCCGTTGGCCAGGCGAGTGCGCGTCGGCTACACCGAGTGCATCAACGTCGGGCACTTCCAGCGCAGCGGCAAGCCTCACGTCCTCAACTGGTAAAGACGCGAGTAACCTCCTCACTCATGGCCGACGAGTCCACGCAGTCCATCGTCATCGACGCTCCGCCTGAGAAGATCATGGCGATCATCGCGGACTTCCCGTCGTACCCGGACTGGGCGAACGGGATGAAAGAGGTCGAGGTCCTCGACACCGCTCCCGACGGTCGTGCCCAGCAGGTGCGCTTCGCGATCGACCAGGGTCCGGTGAAGGACGAGTACACCCTGAAGTACGACTGGTCCGCCGACGGTCTTTCGGTGAAGTGGGAGCTCGTCAAGGGCACCATGCAGAAGGCGCAGAAGGGCAGCTACGTGCTGGAGCCCTCCGGCGCCGGCACCAAGGTCACGTACACGCTGTCGGTGCAGCTGGTGATCCCGATGATCGGGCTGTTCCGCCGCAAGGCGGAGAAGCTGATCCTCGACACCGCGCTCAAGGAGCTCAAGAAGCGCGCGGAGAAGGCGGCTTGAGCCGGGTCCTGCTCTTCACCGGCAAGGGCGGGGTCGGCAAGACGACGCTGTCGGCCGCCACGGCTGCCTCACTGGCCGCGCACGGCCGCAAGGCGCTCGTGGTGTCGACCGACCCCGCGCACTCGCTGGGCGACGCGCTCGACGTGCGCCTGGGTGCCGAACCATCCGAAGTGGACGGTGCGGCCGGGTTGTTCGCCTGCCAGATCGACCCTCGCGGTCTCGTCGACGAGGCCTGGGGCGAGCTGCGCGGACATCTGCGGACCGTGCTGGCGGGTGCCGGTGTCGACGAGCTCGACGCCGAGGAACTGACCGTGCTGCCGGGCGTCGAGGAACTGCTCGCGCTCGCCGAGGTGCGGCGGCTGGCCTCCAGCGGCCCGTGGGAGGTCGTGGTCGTCGACTGCGGGCCGACCGCGGAGACGTTGCGGTTGCTGTCGCTGCCCGAGGCGTTCGCCGGTTATCTGGAACGGCTCTTCCCGACCCACCGGCGCGTGGTTCGCGGGCTGCTGGCGGGTGTCGCCGGTACCGGGACCGTGGAGAAGTGGGACGCGACCGCGGACGCGTTGAGCCGGCTCGCCGAGCGGCTGGACGCGTTGCGCACGATGCTCGCGGATCCCGAGGGGTGCTCGGTGCGGCTGGTGCTGACGCCCGAACGCGTGGTGGCCGCCGAGACCCGGCGCACGCTGACCGCGTTGGCGTTGCAGGGAATCCGCGTCGACAGCGTGATCGCGAACCGGCTGGTGCCCTCGCCGGGTGCCGCGCGGGGTGCCGCCGCCACGTGGCTGCGCACGCGCCGGCACGAGCAGGACGCGGTGCTGGCCGAGCTGACCGGGATCGGCGAGATTCGCATGGTCGACCACCGCGCGTCCGAACCCGTCGGGGTGCCGGCGCTGCTGGAGGTCGCCGAGCAGCTCTACGGCGACTCGGACCCGCTGCCGGGTTCCGCTGTTGCTGGTTCCGGGGTGGCGGGGTCGTTGCTGGAGGTGTCGGGCAGCGGGCGTGGTCTCGACGCCCGATACTCGCTGCGGATCGCGTTGCCGCTGGCCGACGACACGGAACTGGACCTCGCGCGCGTGGGTGACGACCTCGCCCTGACCGTGGACGGCCGGCGCCGGCTCGTGGCGCTGCCGTCGTTGCTGAGGCGCTGCATCGTGACCGGTGCGGAGATGGACTCGGGTGGCGTGACGGTGGGGTTCCGCCCCGACCCCTCCCTCTGGCGCTGATCAGGAGCTTTGGATGAATCAGGACAACACCGGCAAGCTCGCCGAGGAGCTGCGGCTGCTCATCGACGTGGCTGCCGAGCGCATGCAGCCGTGGCTGCAGCGCGTGGCGGAAGCGGGCGACGGCTCGCACACGCCCGAAACGTGCGGCTGGTGCCCTCTGTGCAACGGCGTGGCGCTGCTGCGCGGCGACCGTTCCGAGCTGGCCGCCAAGGCCGCCGAACACGCGGCCGGCCTGGTCGCGGTGCTGCGGGCCGCTCTGCGTGAGCCCGGCGCACCGCCTTCCGCCGCGCCCGCGGGTGACGCCGGGGAACCTGCTGACACCGGTCAGCGGGTGCAGCACATCAAGGTCGTCAGGAAGACCGACTAGTGCTCACGGTCGGGGTGGACATCGGTGGCACCAGCGTGCGCGCGGGCGTCGTGGACCCGCGCGGCTCGGTGCTGGACACCTCACGCGCGCCGACCCCCGCCGGCGAACGCGCCCTCGAGGACGCGATCGTCGCCGCCGTCGAAGAAGTGGCCGACCGCCACGCCGTGACCGCTGTCGGGCTGGCCGTGGCGGGCTTCATCGCTCCAGACCTCCGCACGGTCCGTTTCGCACCGCACCTGGCGTGGCGGCAGGCCGACGTGGCCGACCGCATGAGCGACCGCCTGGGCATGCCCGTGGTCCTGGAACACGACGCGAACGCCGCAGCCCTGGCCGAACACCGCTTCGGCGCCGCCCGCGGGGCCAAGACCGCGGTGCTGGTGGCCATCGGCACCGGAATCGGCGCCGCCCTGCTGCTCGACGGCGAGGTCTTCCGCGGCGCCCACGGCGTGGCCCCCGAACTGGGCCACCTGCGCGTCGTCCCGGACGGCCGCCCCTGTCCGTGCGGCAAGAACGGCTGCTGGGAGCGCTACTGCAGCGGCACCGCCCTGAGCGCCACGGCGGTCGAACTGCTGGCCAAGCATCCCGGCGTCTCGACCGTGCTCGCCCGCGAGGCCGCCGGCGACTCCCGCGCGGTGACCGGCCGCCGGGTGGCCGGCGCGGCCCGCGACGGCGACCCCCTGGCCAAACGCGCGATGGCAGACCTGGCCCGCTGGCTCGCCGAGGGTCTGGCCCTGGTCGCCGACGTCTACGACCCCGAGGTGATCGTCATCGGGGGAGGCGTCTCGACCTCGGCGCCGCTGTTCCTCGACGACGCCCGCGAGCGCTACGCCTCCGTCGTCACCGGCGCGGGCCACCGCCCGCTGGCGCGCATCCGGACCGCGCAGCTCGGTGACGACGCCGGCATCGTGGGCGCCGCGACCCTGGCCCGCGAGGTGGCCTCGTCGATGACGAGGAACCACTCCCGCCGCTCCTGACCCCCGAGCGGGTCGTGCCCCCGTCGTCCTCCGGGTATCGGAGGACATGACGAAGCACCCGTTCAAGCCCGGCGACGAGGTCGAGTGGTCCAGCCGGGTCAGGATCGCAGGAGCTGGTCGAGCCGCTGCCGGGCGAAGTCGATGAACGCAACGGCGTCCACCAGTTCGCAGCGGGCCGCTCCGATGACCTGGCGGCTGGCCCGCCCCAGGTCAGCCCATTCGGCACCTGTCTGCGGGAAGTGCGTGTCGTTGTCGTCGCCGACGTCCGGCGCTTCGAGCCAGACCCGTTGCCCTTCGACGAGATAGGGGAACCGGCGCAGCTTCGTGCGATGAACGGGCAGCAGCGACTCCGCGTGGTGCAGGAACGAGTTGCGGTTGTGCCCGACGCCGAGCAGCACGATCTTCGCCTTCAGTTCGTACAGCCTGCTGAACGGGGAGTCGGCCCCCAACGCGTAGGCGAACGGCTGGTGCTCGGTGACGTGCTCCGCGGCGGCGCCGAGCGCTGCCACCGAGGCCTGCGGGTGCCGGCTGCGCCGTCGGTCCGGCTCTGCCAGCACCGCGGTGGACACAGCACCCATGGACGTGGGAGACGCGTCGTGGAACAGCGGTACGCGGGCCCTCGCCGCCTCTACCTCGGGAACTCCGGCGCTGCGGCAGTCCGGATGTGGATCGGCGATCACGTCGCCGGTGAACGTCGGGACCACGATCGTGCCGGCCTCGCCCACGCATCTCCTCAGCGCGCGCAGGACCGTCCCGGCTCCACCGTCCACCTCACCGAAGGCCGAGAGGGACGAGTGCACCACCAGCGTCGCGCCCTCGGTCACGCCGAGAGCCTGCAAACCTCGGTGCAGAAGCTCGAAATCAACCCGCGTCATCGACCAGCCGTCCCGTCCTCGTCAGCCTGCGCTGCCGTTCATCGTTGGACTGAGACCGGGCCACCGCACTGCCTTTGCAACGAGTCTTTTGGGGACGAAGTCCAAAGATCTGTTGCAAGGGTGCTGGTCAGAGCGACTGATATATCGGGTTGAGGAGTGTCGCGGCGGGAGTGTCGGGGTCTGTTCGCCCGCCGCGAACACCCGGCTGGAACGGCCGGCCTGCGAGCCGGCCCGGGGGAGCTAGCGGCCGAGCAGGCGCAGGATGCGCGGGCGGCGCTTGGCGCGCTCCGCGTCCTTCTTGCTCAGGGTCGCCAATGCACGGGCCATCATCAGGTGCTGCATCTGGTCCATGTCGCACACCGTAGGCATGGCCGAATCGTTATCTGAAGGTTTGAGTGGCCGTTATCACGCCGTTACCAACTGGGACGTGACGTGTCACACCTGGGCGCCGTCGTCCCATCCGGAGTCCGGTGGCGGGGTGTTGCGCATGCGCAGGATCAGCCAGCCGACGCCCGCGCAGAGGGCCACCAGGGACAGCGGGGTGCCGATGCGCGCCTGCAGTCCGAAGAGGCCGGGAGCGACCAGCAGGACGATGCCGAGGACGAACAGGCCGAGGGCCGCGAGGGTGGACGCGCGCAGCACCGGGAAGGGCGGCGGTTCCGGTGGCACGTAATGGTCTTCGTCGTCCCGATCTCGCCGTTCGGGCTCGTCGACGAGGTCGGTGGCGACGTCGGAGGAGGTGTCCTCTGCCGGTTCCTCGCGGGACTTGAGGTCTTGGTCAACGGCTTCCGGGCTCGCCTCGTCGAGGTCGAGCCAGTCCTTGCCGACCCCGTCCCGTTCGAGACCCGCGACGATCTCGGCAAAGAGCTCGTCGACGTTCTCTGGGCCGTCGGTCGAGTCACGCCGGGCGTTCATCCAGAGCCTCTCCATGTGCCGCAACCCTCTTGACCCCACATCGTTGCACGGGCGGGATGTGTTGCGGGTTACGGCAGTCGGCTCAGTCTCAGCCGTGACGCGCTGACTCGGGACTCGTTGTGTGAGGTGCGGTCGGCTCCGTAGGCTGGTTGCCGGGATCAAGGTTCGCGGTGTCTAGGGAGGCGCTTCCCAAAGTGCTGTACTGGTTGATGAAGCACGTCCTCCTGGGACCGATTCTCCGGCTGTTCTTCCAGCCGAAGATCATCGAGGGTGCCGAGAACATCCCGAAGGAGGGCGGCGCGATCCTGGCGAGCAATCACCTCGCCGTGTCCGACTCCTTCTTCCTGCCGTTGATGCTGTCGCGGCGCATGACCTTCCCCGCCAAGATCGAGTACTTCACCGGTCCCGGGATCAAGGGCAAGCTGCAGAAGTGGTTCTTCTCCGGCGTCGGCCAGGTGCCGATCGACCGGTCCAGCGCCTCTGCCGCGCAGGGCGCGCTCGACACGGGCGTGCGGATCGTGCGTGAGGGCAAGCTGCTCGGCATTTACCCCGAGGGCACGCGTTCGCCTGACGCCCGCCTCTACAAGGGCAAGGTCGGTGTCGCCTGGATCGCCCTGGAGTCCGGCGCGCCGGTCATCCCGGTGGCGATGTTCGGCACGGACAAGGCGAACCCCATCGGCTCGCGGATGTGGAAGCCGCACCCGATCCGGATCAAGATCGGCAAGCCGCTCGACTTCTCCCGCTACGAGGGGCTGTCCGGCGACAGGTTCGTGCTGCGGTCGATCACCGACGAGATCATGTACGCGTTGATGGAGCTCTCCGGTCAGGAGTACGTCGACGTCTACGCGGCGAAGGCGAAGGAACAGGCCCCGCCCGTCCCCGAGCAGGGCAAGGCCGCCGACCGGGTGCCCGAGAAGAAGGCGAGCTGACCGCACCCCTAGGGTGTCGCGGTGCGGTTCTTCTACGACTGTGAGTTCATCGAGGACGGGGTGACGATCGACCTCGTGTCGATCGGGGTGGTCGACGAGGAAGGCCGCGAGTTCTACGCCGTGTCCACCGAGTTCGACCCCGAGCGCGCGGGTCCGTGGGTGCGGCAGAACGTCCTCAACCAGCTGCCCTCGCCCGCGGACAAGGCGTGGCGCAGCCGCGACCGGATCCGCGAGGACCTGCTCGACTTCCTGGGCGCCCGCAACGCCGCCCGCGACGAGGTCGAACTGTGGGCGTGGTTCGCCGCCTACGACCACGTGGCGCTGGCGCAGCTGTGGGGTGCGATGCCGGCGTTGCCGCGCGCGCTGCCCCGGTTCACCCGTGACCTGCGGCAACGCTGGGACGACGTCGGCAGGCCCAGGCTGCCCGCCCCTCCCGCGGACGCCCACGACGCCCTCGCCGACGCGCGCCACAACCTCGCGCGGTGGAAGGTGATCGAGGAACATCGGCGCAAAATCGGGTTTCCCGTCCGGTAAGTGAGACCCGCATTGCTGCACCGATACAGCTCGTGAAAGTCTGCGTGACACAGAACACGAGAGATGGGGAAGCAGATGCGCATCGGTGTGCTCACTGGCGGTGGTGACTGCCCCGGTCTGAACGCCGTGATCCGGGCCGTGGTCCGCAAGGGCATCAAGGCACACGGCTGGGAGATCGTCGGGTTCCGCAACGGGTGGCAGGGCCCGATCGAGAACCTCACCAAGTCGATCGACCTCACGGACGTCGAGGAGATCCTCACCCGCGGTGGCACCATCCTGGGCTCGTCGCGCACGAACCCGTACAAGGTCGAGGGCGGCGTCGACCGCATCCGCGAGACCATCGCGGCGAACCAGATCGACGCGATCATCGCGATCGGCGGCGAGGACACCCTCGGTGTCGCGAAGCGCCTCACCGATGACGGCATCGGCGTCGTCGGTGTGCCGAAGACGATCGACAACGACCTCGGCGCCACGGACTACACGTTCGGCTTCGACACGGCCGTGCACATCGCGACCGAGGCCATCGACCGCCTGCGCACCACGGCCGAGTCGCACCACCGTGCGCTCGTCGTCGAGGTCATGGGCCGCCACGCGGGCTGGATCGCGCTGCACTCCGGTCTCGCCGGTGGCGCGAACGTCATCCTCGTGCCCGAGCGCCCGTTCAACGTCGACAAGGTCGTCGGGTGGGTCGAGCGCCGCTTCGAGAGCGAGTTCGCGCCGATCATCGTCGTCGCCGAGGGCGCGATGCCAGAAGGTGGCGCCGAGGTGCTGCACTCCGGTGAGCGCGACGCCTTCGGTCACGTCCGCCTCGGTGGTGTCGGCCAGTGGCTCGCGGAGGAGATCGCGGACCGCACCGGCAAGGAGTCCCGCGCGGCCATCCTCGGCCACATCCAGCGCGGTGGTACGCCGACCGCATACGACCGCGTGCTCGCGACCCGTTTCGGATTGCATGCAGTCGACGCCGTCGCTGCCGGCGACTTCGGCACCATGGTCGCGCTGCGCGGCACAGACATCGTGCGCGTGAAGCTGTCGGAGGCGACGGCCGAGCTCAAGACGGTTCCGACCGAGCGCTACGAAGAGGCTGAAGTCTTCTTCGGGGCCTGATATATCGGATATCGCATGCTGGCGAATGCCGGGTGTCGCTTGTCGACGCCCGGCATTTCGCTTGTACACCGCCGGTGAACCAGGAGTCCCGCTCGCTGGGACTCGCGTTGTGATCGCGTGCTCGCTCGCTGCGAAGGTGAATTCACCATCCGTTGAGCAACTTCAGGAGACCTGATGAGCGACGCGCGAGTCGTCCTGCCCGACCCGGACGCCGACGAGACCGGGCCGTACACCCACCTGGGTTTCGCCACCGCCAAGCCCGGCTGTGAGGACCAGGTAGAGGCGCTGATCCTCGGCCTCGTCGAGCCGTTGCGCGCCGAGGCCGGGTCGATCGAGTTTCACGTCCACCGCGACCGCGCGGACCGGTCGCAGTTCGTGATCTACGAGATGTTCCGGTCGAAGCAGGACCTCGAGAAGCACCTCGCCGAGCCCTACGTCCACGAGTTCGTGCGCGCGATGCGGCCTCTTGTCGAAGGGCCGCTGCGCCAGCAGTTCCTGCGCATGTCGAGCGACCTGCCGGGGGTGAGGTAGCCGTGGGACTGAAAGTCACCGCACGTCCTGGCAGCAGCCTGCTGGCCCGCCTGGGCAAGTCGCGGACCCGCCCCGTCAACCCACCACCGCAACCACGGACCCCAGTGCCACGGCTGCCTCGCTACGACTGCGACGTGCTCGTCGTCGGCGCGGGTCCGAGCGGCCTGATGACGGCGGCGTTGCTGGTCCGCCGGGGCGTCAAGGTCCGCGTGGTCGACGCCAACGCGGGCCCGGCCACGGAGTCGAGGGCGTTCGCCGTCCAAGCGCGCACCATCGAGCTGTTCCGGAGCATCGGGCTCGCCGACGAACTCCTCGAACGCGGTGTCGTCACCACCGGAATCCGCTTCCACATCAAGGGCAAGCACGTCGGTGGCCTCGACTTCGACCGGGCGGGGTCGGCGACCACGCCGTACCAGTTCATCCTGATGGCACCGCAGTCCGAAGTGGAGGAAGTGCTGCTCCAAGACCTCGCACGGCACGGCGTCGCGGTCCGGCGCGGCACGCGGCTCACCCAGCTCCAGCAGACCGAGGACGCCGTCACCGCGGTCGTCACCGGTGAGACCATCACCGCTCAGTACGTCGTGGGTGCGGACGGCGCCCACAGCACCGTCCGGCAGCAGCTCGGGCTCGGCTTCGAAGGCGACAAGTACGCGCAGCGCTACCTGCTCGCCGACTGCAAGGTCGACTGGCCGCTCGACCACGCGCACTTCCGGGTGTTCATGAACGGCACCAGGATCGGCCTGTTCCTGCCGCTCAACGGCGCCGAAACGTCCCGTGTCATGGTCACGGACTTCGGCGAGCCCAGCGCGCCGTTCGAGATGCAGAAACTCCAGGACGAACTCCGCAAAGCGATGAACCTCGACGTCACCCTGAGCGCCCCGATCTGGACCAGCCGCTACCAGGTCCACCTGCGCGGCGTCGACGACTACCGGCGCGGCAGGGGATTCCTCGTCGGCGACGCCGCCCACATCCACTCCCCGGCGGGCGGCCAGGGCATGAACACGGGCCTGCACGACGCCGCCAACCTCGCCTGGAAGCTCGCGGCGGCGATCAAGAACGACGTGGACCTGCTCGACACCTACTCCGCCGAGCGTCATCCGGCGGGCATCCGGCTGCTGAAGTTCACCGACCGCCTCTACAAGGTCGCGGCGGGCCTGAACGGCTGGCAGGCATGGTTGCGCGACACCGCGGGACCGTTCCTGATCGGACGGATGTCGGCGGCGCCACTGCCGCACCGCAAGTCGTTCCACCGCCTGTCCCAGCTGAGCCTCGGCTACCGGCCGAGCGAGATCAACGTCAACGAGCTGCTCTACTCGCTCAAGGGCCCGCTGGCCGGCCACCGCGCCCCCGACGCCAGGATCAACGACCGCGAGCAGATGTTCGACCTGCTGCAGGGCTATCAGCTGCACGTCGTCGCGTTGTCCCGCAAGCACCTCACCGCTGGCGAGATCGCGGACCACACGGCTGCGCTCGACGAACTCGGCGCCACCACCCACCTGATCTCACGGGTCGAGGCCCGCCAGGACGACCGCGTGCACCGGGCGGACTCGGCGCAGGTGTTCGAGCACTACGGCCTCACCGAACCGGATTCGCAGGCCCTGTACGTCATCCGCCCCGACGGTCACGTCGCCTGGCGCTGCGACGAGCTCGACGTCGAAGCCTGCCGGACCTTCCTCGCCACACTGCACTCCGCTCAAGCCATCGCCGGTGATATGTCCATGTGCACGCGGTAGTCGACGACCTGCTCGCCGGACATCCAGATCACCGTCACGCAAGGCAACGCGAGCGGCGTCCCGTCCCGCGTCTCGGTCTCGATGGTGAACCGGCAGAACAACTGGTCCCCGACCTCGGCGACCTGGTCGATCACGTGCCGCACCCACGGCAACGCACTCGCCGCGCCTGCCGTTGCCGTCACCACGGCATCACGACCGATCAACGGCGAGTTGTTGCCGAAGGTGTAGGAGGCGTCGGCGGCGAACCAAGCCCCGAACGCCTCCGCATCGCCGGCATCGACCGCGGCGCACATCCGCCGCACCATCTCGGTGCGGTCGAAGGCAGTGCGGGTCATGGCTTCTTCTGCAACGAAAGGCCGTGCTCCACCATGATCTCCGCGACCAGCTTCATGTCGCGCGGCCCCGGTGGCAGTTCGGACAGCGCCTGGTAGTAGTTCTCCAGTCCAGGCGGCGAGACCACCGCCACCACGCGGGTCTCCTCGTCGAACGGGTTGTGGAACATGTGCGGCACCCCGCGCGGCATCAGCAGCGAATCACCTTGCGCCAGCACGTGTTCCTCGCCGTCCAGCTCGACGACGACCCGTCCCTGCACGCACGTGAACAGTTCGTCCTCACGGGAGTGGACGTGCGTGGGCGGCCCACCGAGGTTCGGCGGCACGACGTACTCGAACAACGAGTAGGCGCCCTTGGTGTCCGCGCCGGTCAGCCGCGTGTAGATGCCCAGGCCGATCGCGCCGACGTTCGTGCCCTCACCGCTGCGGTAGACGTGATGCTGCACGGGGGTTTCCATGTTCTCCAACCTCATTTCGACTGAGCCGGGCGAGCAGTTGGGGCGTGACCTTGCGATACGCCGAGGGCGCGACCGGGTTGAGCCAGTGGGTGGCGCGGGTGAGCCTGCCGATCTGCAACCCGAGGTCCTCCAGCACCTCGTCCGCGTTGTGCAGCGAGAACGGGATGATCTTCGTGCCGCGGCAGTGGTGGGTGTTCGTCGCCTCGTCCATGAACGCGAGCTGCGCGGTCACGTCCGCCCGCCGAGTCTCGTCGTCCGGCAGCGAGAGCGCTCCCGCGAGGTCGGCCGCGATCCACAACGCGGCCATCTCGGCGTTGAGCGGGCTGAAGAACGACGAGTTGTAGCCGTTGAAGTACAGGCCGGGCACGCCGATCGGCTGGATCTGCCGGTACAGCGCGAAGTTGCCGCGCTCGTCGAAGATCCGCTCCTGGACGGCGCCGGGCAGGAACGACACGCCCTGGGTGAACCCGGTCGCGCAGACGATCAGGTCGGCGGGCAGCACCGTGCCGTCCGACAGAACGGCACCGCTCGACGTCAGCCGCGCGATGGTCGTGTCGCGGCGCACGCGGATCCGGCCGGCCTCGACGCCCTCGAAGAACCCTTCGGTGGCCAGGCCGATCGCGCCCTTGACGATGTCCTCCATCTGCCCGGACGGCACCAGGTCGTGCCGCGCGAGGCCGAACTGCCGCACCGACACCGACCCGAGCGAGTTGAGCATCGAGCGCCGCATCCGGTTCGCCGGGCCGTGCAGGAACTTCTCGAACCCGCGCAGCCACCGGTAGCGGAACAGCGCCTCGCCCATGCGGGTCAGCAGCAGCATCTTGAAGTTGACGACCCCGCCGATCTTGCGCGGCACCTTCCACAGCAGCTGCCGCGCGATGATGTCGGTGCTCGCCGCCACCTCGCTGATCGGCACGGTCACGTCGCACGCCGACTTGCCGTAGCCGACGACCAGGACGCGGTGGTCCCGCGCCTCCTCGGCGTCGTGGAACTCGGTGCCCGCGAGCACCCGCCCGCCGGCTGCCTCGAACTCCTCACGGCCGGGAAACGCCGGCACAGACGGTTCGCAGAACACGCCGTTGGCGACGACGACTCGGTCGTAACGGTAGGTGGTGCCGGTGTGCGTGG
Organism: Lentzea sp. NPDC054927; assembly: GCF_053610285.1. Classification (NCBI taxonomy): domain Bacteria; kingdom Bacillati; phylum Actinomycetota; class Actinomycetes; order Pseudonocardiales; family Pseudonocardiaceae; genus Lentzea; species Lentzea sp. NPDC054927. Next base: position 61,091 of record NZ_JBSGXZ010000014.1, on the reverse strand, counting down.
TGAGTTCCCACTCGCCGTCAACGGGCACGACGGACGTCACCGTCGTCTCCAGGCGCAGGCACGCGTCGACACCGAAGTGCCACGCGTACGCCTCCAGGTACGCCTGCACCTGGGCGCCGGTCGGCCACTCCGGCAGGTCCTTCGGCATCGGGAAGTCCGAGAACGAGTACTGGGCCTTGGGGCTCTGCGTGGTGAGGCCGGGGTATCGCCGGGTGCTGCTCCACACCCCGCCGACGTCCGGTGTCCGGTCGAACACCTCGACCTCGTGTCCGGCCTGCAGGAGCACCTTGGCCGTGGTGAGGCCGGCGACTCCGGCACCGATGATCGCGACTCGCATCCTGGTCCTCCTGGCTGAGGATGTGACGGCCCCACACTGTGGAGCGCTCCCACCTCACGGGCCAACCAGGAGTCCCGGCTAGTGGGACTCCCAGCGGCGGGTCGAGTAGGCGCGGGTCGCCGCCGAGGCCGCCATCCGCACGGCGGGCCCGATCCGTTCCGGGCGCACCGCCGCGCTCGGTCCGGTCACCGACAACGCCGCGGCGACCTCGCCTCCCGCGCCGAAGATGGGAGCGGCGATGCAGCTGATGCCGACGTTGCCCTCCTCGCGGTCGTAGGCCCAGCCCTGGTCCGGGATCGCCGCGAGCTCCCGGCGCAACGCCGTCGGGCTCGTGATCGTGCGGGGAGTGCGGCGGGTCAGTCCTGCGGCGATCACCGCGTCCACAGTGGACGCGGCGGAGAACGCGAGCATCGCGCGGCCCAGGCCCGAGCAGTGCGCCGGGATCATGCCGCCCACCTGGTCGAGCATCGGCATCGGCCGGTGCCCGGTGATCTTCTCGACGACCAGCACCTGGGTGCCGTCGAGCACGCCGAGCTGCACCGTGACGCGGGCGGCGGCGTAGAGGTCCTGCAGGAACGGCAGCACGGCCTCGCGCAGTTCGTGCCGTACCGGGACCAGGCTGGAGAGCTTGAAAAGGCCCGTGCTGATCCGGTAGCGGTCGCCCGGTTTGTCGAGCCAGCCGAGCTCGATCATGCGCGCCGCCGTGCGGTGCACGGTCGAACGCGGTAGTCCGGACCTGCGCACCAGTTCGGCGAGGCCCAGCTCCCGGTGGGTCACGTCGAACGCGTCCAGGATCGCCGCCGCGCGTTCGAGTGAACCGCTCGGCTCGGTGGACGGCGAGTCCCGGTCACTGGGACTCATCCTTGGTCACCCTTCGGCACACGGCGACTGTAGGAGCTCATGGACGCAAACACCACGCGGGTCGCGCTCGTCGGGGGCGGCGCCGGCGGAATCGGTGCGGCAACGGCCGCCGCGCTCGTCGAGAGCGGGCACCGCGTCGTGCTGGCCGGACGCACCGAGGCCACTTTGAAGGAAACAGCCGCGGTGCTCGACGCGGACTACCTCGTCGGTGATCTCGCCGATCCGGGTGAGGCGACCGCGATCGTGGCGCGCGTCGCTGACCGGCACGGTTCGCTCGACGTGCTGGTCGTGAACGCGGGCGGGCCGTCGCCGGGAGGGGTCTTCGAGGTGACGGACGCGCAGTGGCACCGGGATCTCGACCTGCTGTTGCTCGGACCGCTCGCGTTGCTGCGCACGGCATTGCCTCTGATGGCGCGGCGCGGGTTCGGTCGTGCGGTGGTGATCACCTCGACGGCGGTGCGGCAGCCGCAGCCGGGTCTCGCGTCGTCCACGGTGCTGCGCGCGGCCGTGACGTCGGCGATGAAGCTCGCTTCCCGGCAGCATGCGGCGGACGGCGTCACGGTCAACTGCGTGGCTCCAGGCGCGACTTTGACGCCTCGGCGGCTGGAAGTGCTGCGCCGCAGGGCCGAGGCCGCGGGAGTGGACCTCGACACCGCGGCCGCCGACGACATCGCGGACATCCCGGCGTTGCGCGCCGCGGATCCCGCCGAGATCGCCGCCGCGGTCGCGTTCCTGGCTTCACCGCAGGCCTCGTACGTCAACGGCACCGTGCTCACCGTCGACGGCGGCCGCACTGAATTCCCTGCTTGAACTCGACTGTCTGAAAGGGAACGCGTTGGCCACCTCAGGACCCGACTTCGCCATGACCGACTTCCTCGGGGCGCTCACGCACGCGGTGCGGCCCGACGGCGGGCGTCCGCTGGTCGTGCACGACGACGAGCTGGAGACGATCCCGCCAGGCGCGGTGCCGAACCCGACCACGTTGCGGATCGCGGGACAGCTGCCGACGTCGACGTTCGAGCTGTTCCGCCAGGTCATCCCGGCGGGCGAAAGCTCGGACATGCAACGGCACTACCACGAGACCGTGCACTTCGTGATCTCCGGCGACGGGCACAGCGAGATCCAGAAAGCCGAACCAGACGCGTTCGAGACGGTGACGTGGACTTCCGGGTCGTTCGTCTACACGCCGCCGTGGACCTGGCACCGCCACTACAACGACTCCACCGAGCACCCCGTCGAGTTCCTCACGATCGAGAACTCCCGGCTGCTCGCGCTGTTCGGGCTCGCCCGCAGGCAGAGCGCCGGTCTCGCGACCTTCGACGAGGCCCGCGCCCGTTTCGACACAACATCTGGGGAGGACCAGTGATTCCCGAGCACATCAGCATCTGGGGCGAACTGTCGCATGTGGACCACGTCGTGCGGCACGTGGACGTCCCCGTACGCGGCCACACCGTGCGGACCAGGATCCTGCAGGCCGGTGCCGGTCCGGAACTCGTGCTGCTGCACGGCACCGGCGGCCACCTGGAGGCCTATTCGCGAGACATCGCCGGGCTGGCCGAGGACTTCCACGTCACCGCGTACGACATGGTCGGCCACGGCTGGTCCGACCTGCCGGACCTGCCGTACACGATCGACGTGCTGTCCGAGCACCTCGTGGGGCTGCTGGACGCGCTCGGCGTGGAGAAGGCGCACCTGTCCGGAGAATCGCTCGGCGGCTGGGTCGTGGCGTGGGTGGCCGCGCACTTCCCGTCGCGCGTCGATCGGCTGGTGCTGAACACGCCGGGCAACATCGCGAACAAACCCGAAGTCATGCAACGGATGCGCGACAGCACGATGGCCGCGGTGCTCGACCCGAGCGAGGAGACCGTGCGGCGGCGGGTGGAGTTCTTGTTCCACCACAAGGAGATGGTCACCGACGAACTGGTGAACCTCCGCCGTCAGGTGTACTCGCGGCCGGGATTCGTGCAGGCGATCACGAACACGTTGGTGCTCCAGGACCCGGTGGTGCGCAAGGACTTCGCGTGGGATCCGGCGTGGGTCGGGAAGGTCGCGGCACCGACGTTGTTGCTGTGGACCAGCCATGACCCGACGGGCGGACTGGACGAGGCCGACATGCTGCTGCAGTGGCTGCCAGACGCGCGTCTGCACGTCATCGACGACGCGGGGCACTGGCCGCAGTGGGAGAAGGTCTCCGAGTTCCTCGACACGCACCGCACGTGGTTGTTGCACGGAAAGGACCCCTCCTGATGGCCGAGATCATCGGGTTCGCCGGCATGTCGCACAGCCCGTTCGCGACGCTGCTGCCGCCGGAGGGTGACGGGCCGGGGGCGGTGTTCCTGCGCGACGCCGGCCGCGTGCGACGGGCGGTCGAGAAGCTCGCGCCGGACGCGATCGTGGTCATCGGGCCGGACCACTTCCACGCCAACTTCTACGACGTGATGCCTCCGTTCGTGCTCGGCGTCGAGGAAGCGGTGGGGTTCGGCGACTTCGGCAGCAGCTCGGGGTCGTTACCGGTGGCGCAAACGCTTGCCTGGTCGGCGCACAGCGGGTTGGCCGACGCTGGGTTCGACGTGTCGCTGTCGTACTCGCTGACCGTCGACCACGGGATCGTGCAGAGCTACGAGATGATCACCGGCGGGACTTCCCTGCCGCTGGTGCCGCTTGTGGTGAACACGGCCGCGCCACCGTTGCCGTCGCTGGACCGCTGTGTGGAGCTGGGTCGCGCGCTCGGGGCGGCGTTGCGGTCGTCGGTGTTTCCCGGGCGGGTGCTGGTGGTCGCCAGTGGCGGGTTGTCGCATTGGCTGCCGTCCAACGACCCGCGCGATCCGTCCGTGGTGGGGGAGCGGCGCGAGTCGTTGATCCGGGGGCGGTCGTACGCGAAGGAGTTCGCCGCGGCGCGCGAGCCGCGGGTGAAGGCGATGGGCGGCAACCCGGAAGCGCGGGTGAACTCGGTGTGGGACGGGTGGTTCCTCGACCGGCTGGCCGCCGGCGCGGCCGGTGAGATCGCGTCCATCGGGCACGAGGCGTTGGAGGCGCACGCGGGCAGCGGCGGGCACGAGATCCGCTGCTGGCTCATCGGGCAGGTCGCCGTCGGGTTGCCGCTGGTGTGGACGAGCTACGAGCCGGTGCCCGAGTGGATCACCGGCATGGGCGTCGGGACCACCTTTCCCGTGATCTGACGGCTAGCGGGTGAGGTCCAAGGCGATGTCGGTGAGCATGTCCTCCTGACCGCCCACCAGGCGTCGGCGTCCGGCTTCCAGCAGGAGATCCCGGACATCGACGTCCGTGCGTCGGGCGGCGGTCTCGGCGTGGCGCAGGAACGAGCCGTACACGCCCGCGTAGCCCAGCGTCAGGCTCTCGCGGTCGACGCGGACCGGGCGGTCCATGAGCGGGCGGACGAGGTCGTCGGCGGCGTCCTGCAGCGCGAACAGGTCCGCGTTGTGCTGCCAGCCGCGGAGGTTCGCGACGGCGGTGAACGGTTCGATGGGGCAGTTGCCCGCGCCCGCGCCGAGCCCGGCGAGAGAGGCGTCCACTCTCGTCACACCCTCTTCCACGGCTGTCATCGAGTTCGCGACAGCCAGTGAGAGGTTCTCATGAGCGTGAATGCCTATCTCGGTGGTGACGTCCAGTACCTCGCGGTAGGCACGCACACGGTCGCGAACGTCGTTGGGGAGCAGACGGCCGCCGGAATCCGTGACGTATACGCAGTGCGCGCCGTACGACTCCATCAGCTTCGCCTGCCGTGCGAGCTCCTGTGGTTCGGCGAGGTGACTCATCATCAGAAACCCGGACACGTCCATGCCGAGGTCACGCGCGCCGGCGATGTGCTGCGCGGAGATGTCAGCCTCGGTGCAGTGCGTGGCGACACGTACAGACGTGACGCCAAGACTGTGCGCGCGCTTCAGGTCGTGGAGGGTGCCGATGCCGGGCAGCAGCAGCGTGGTGAGTTTGGCGTGGGTCAACGCTTCTGCCGCCGCGTCGATCCAGTCCCAGTCGGTGTGGCTGCCGGGGCCGTAGACGAGCGAGCCGCCGCTGAGGCCGTCGCCGTGGGACACCTCCACGGCGTCGACCCCGGCGATGTCCAGCGCCCTGGCGATCTCGGCGACCTTCGCCGGGGTGATGGTGTGGCGCAGGGCGTGCATGCCGTCCCTGAGCGTCACGTCCTGGAGGTAGATCTTCATGCCCGCACCGCCCCTGCTGCTGTTGGTGTGACTGCCATGGTTTCCGCGACCCTGAGGGCGGCGCTGGTCATGATGTCCAAGTTGCCCGCGTAGGCAGGCAGGTAGTCCGCCGCGCCTTCCACTTCCAGCAGCACGGTGACCTGGTGCGTCACCGGTGCTTCGGTGAGGGTGCGCGGTTGTTCGATCGGGTCGATCTGCACCGGCTGCTTGAGGCGGTAGCCGGGGACGTAGCCGGCCACCTCGGCGATCATGGCCGTGATCGACTCGCGGATCTGTTGGTGCGCTTGGGGATCCGATGCGTTGACGAGGGCGAGCACGGTGTCGCGCATGGTGATCGGCGGGTCGGCGGGGTTGAGCACGATGACGGCCTTGCCCCTGGCCGCGCCACCGACCTCGGCGATGGCGTGCGCGGTCGTCTCGGTGAACTCGTCGATGTTCGCGCGGGTGCCGGGGCCGGCCGAGCGGGACGAGATCGACGCGACGATCTCCGCGTACGGCACGGGTGTGATCTTCCGGATCGCGGCGACGATCGGGATCGTGGCCTGACCGCCGCAGGTGACCATGCTGACGTTCGGTGCGCCGAGGTGTTCGTGCAGGTTCACCGTCGGGACGACCATCGGCCCGATCGCGGCCGGAGTGAGGTCGATGACGCGTTTGCCGTGTGCGGCAAGGACTTCGGCGTGCTTCTCGTGGGCGTTCGCGGAGGTGGCGTCGAACACGATCTCGATGTCCTCGAAGCCGGGCATCGCGACGAGACCGTCGATGCCCTGTGCCGTGGCGGGAACGCCGAGTTCGCGGGCCCTGGCGAGCCCGTCCGACGAGGGGTCGATGCCGACCAGCGCCGCCATCTCCAGCGTGGTGGACCGCTCGAGCACCTTGATGACGAGGTCGGTGCCGATGTTGCCGGACCCGATGACCGCGACCTTCATCACGCCTCCGTCCCGAACTTCGCCCGCACCGCACCAAGTCCGGTGATCGTTGCCTCGACTTCGTCGCCGGCCTGGACGGGGACCATCGGACCGAGCGCGCCGCTAAGCACGACGTCACCGGCCGCGAGCGGAGCTCCGAGTCGCACGGCGATGGTGGCGAGCCAGGCGAGCGCGGTCAGTGGATCGCCCAGGCAGGCGGCGCCGTTGCCAGTCGAGCGCTCCTCGCCGTTGACGCTGAGCACCATCGACACGTCCTTCGGCACGACGTCGCCCAGCTCCGCCTGCTCGGTGCCGAGGACGAACAACCCGGAGGAGGCGTTGTCCGCCACCGTGTCGGCGAAGGTGATGTCCCAGCCGCTGACCCGGCTGTCCACGATCTCCAGCGAGGCCCGGACGTACCCGACCGCTTTGGCGACGGTCGCCTCGTCGAACGGTCCCTCGGTGAGATCCGACTTCAGCACGAACGCCAGCTCCGCCTCCACCTTCGGCTGGAGCAGCCGGGACGTCGGAAGGGTGTCGCCGTCCTTGAACGCCATGTCGTCGAGCAGCACCCCGAAGTCCGGCTGGCCGACGCCGAGCTGCTTCTGGACGGCCGGCGAGGTGAGGCCGATCTTGCGGCCGACGACCGTGGCGCCACGGGCCAGTCGCGCGGCGATGTTGAGCTGCTGGACCGCGTAGGCCTCGTCGTCGCCGATGAGGTCGCGCACGGGCGCACAGGGCACCCGCTCCCTCGCTGCGGTGGCGAGCCGCTCCGCTGCCGTGCCGACGTTGTTCATGCCGGCCATGGTGGCTCGGCCGGCACCGCTGTGGACACTTCAAAGTTCCGGTGAGCGGAACTCCGTGGCACCATCGGGTGATGACCGACGTGCCGAACACCCTGCTGGGCAAGGTGATGTCGGTGCTGAACGCCTTCGGTGCCGACGACGACGAGCTCGGCTTCGCGGAACTGGGCAGGCGCACCGGCCTGTCCAAGGCGACGCTGCACCGCCTGCTGGGCGACCTGGTCGAGGCCCGGCTGCTCGACCGCGGCCGGCGCGGCTACCGCCTGGGCGGCCACCTGTTCCAGCTGGGCATCCGGGCGTCGGTCGAACGCGGCCTGGTCGAGGTGTCCACGCCGTACCTGGAAGACCTCTACGAGCGCACCCACGAGACCGTCCACCTCGGACTCCGCGAGGGCCACGAGGTCGTCTACGCGGCCAAGATCGGCGGCCATCGGCAGGCGTCGTCCCCGTCCCGGCTCGGCGGCCGCATGCCGCTGCACGCCACCGCGATCGGCAAAGCGCTGCTCGCCCACGCCCCGCTGCCCGTGCGCGCCGAGGTGTTCGCCGCCCCGCTCGACCGCCGGACACCGCGCACCGTGGTCACGCCCGGCCGCCTCCGCCGCCAGCTGGCCGAGATCCGGGAGACGGGCGTGGCCTACGAGTTCGAGGAGTCGCGGGTCGGGCTGGCGTGCGTGGCGTCACCGGTGCTCGGTCACGACGGCGCGGTCGTGGCCGCGGTCAGCGTCGCCGGGCCGACCACCCGCTTCGATCCTCGTGTGCACGCCGCGTCGGTGCACGCCGCGGCGACGGGCATCGCGCTCACCCTCGTCCGCCGCGCGAACCTGACATCCGATATATCAGTTGTGCAATGAACGTTTGCGGGCGTCCGCAAACGTTCATTGCAAGGGAGGTTTGCGCAGGTCAGGAGGGATTAGCTCAGAAGGCCTTCACGTCGAGATAGGCGCCGAACGTGCCGAGCCAGTGGTCAGCCATGTAGCCGTGCCCGCCGAACACGTAGGTCCACCCGGCCTCGCGGTGCGCGGCCGAAGCGGTCCTGGCCAGCTCGACGTACCGGTGGCCGGCCGGCAGCGCTTCGGCGATCGCCTCCCAGTTCCAGGCGCGCGACAACGCGAGCCCGGCCAGGTGTGAGCCGTAGGGGTCGCCGGGGTCGTCGACCGGGAAGGGCTCGCGCAGCACGCGCCACCGTTCCGACTCGAGCTCCGGCAGGTACGCGTCCAGCCACGCGGCGAACTCCGGGGCGTCCAGCGCGCGGCGCATCAGGTCGGCCGTCGTCAGCGCGGGGGAGAGGAAGTCCGCGGCGTCCGGCTCGAACCCGCCGTACGCGACCTCGTCCCGGTGCCACCGCAGTGCCGCGTCGATGCACGCGGAAGCCAGTTCGAAGTCCCCGGTCACCTGGGCGGCGTCGAACACCAGGCCGGTCGCGAACGCGGTGTTGCTGTGCGTGCCGGTCCGGATCGGCAGCCGCGCCGCCGAGACCCACTCCAGCCAGCGGTCGCGCAGCACGTCCGCGATCGGCGCCACCGACCACGGCAGCCCGGAGGTCCGCAGTTCCGCGTCGAGCAGCAGCAGCCACGCCCAGCCGTACGGCCGCTCCCAGTACCGGCCCGCCGGCGAGGCGAAGAACGCGGCCTCGACCGCGCAGTTCTCGTGCGTGATCAGCTTGTCCAGCGCGTCACGGGCCAGATCGGCGCCCGCCAGCGACGGCCGCAGCCGCAGCAACCGCACGGCGAGCCACGTCTGGTGCACGCACGAGTGCCAGTCGAACGATCCGGCGAACACGGGATGCAGCACCCGCTGCGGTATCAGCCGGTCGTCGCCGTCGATCACGTGCGTCCAATGCACCGGGTGGTCTCGCTGGACGTTTTCGATCGCGATGCCCAGCAGCCGGGTCGCGGTGCCGTCATCCAATCGGGTGGCGTTCATGGCCCACATCATGCAGTGCGACGTCTCAATAGGGCAGAGGCCGATAGTTGACAAGTAACAGACTTCACCCCGCCGGACCACCCACCGGAATCCGCTGACAGGCCCGGCCCGGTCTCTCAGTGTGGGACAACTAGGATGAGCAGCGTGAACTGGACCGTGGACGTGCCCATCGACACGCTTCCCGAGCTTCCGCCGCTGCCTCCCGAGATGCGCAAGCGCCTGGACGACGCCCTGTCGCGCCCGGCTGCCCAGCAGCCCGAATGGCCCGACGCCGAACAGGTGCGTCGCGTGCGGACCGTGCTCGAGAGCGTGCCGCCGATCACCGTGCCCGCCGAGATCGACCGGCTGCACACGCAACTGGCGCAGGTCGCGAACGGTGAGGCGTTTCTCCTGCAGGGCGGTGACTGCGCGGAGACGTTCGCTGACAACACCGAGCCGCACATCCGCGCGAACATCCGGACCCTGCTGCAGATGGCCGTCGTGCTGACCTACGGCGCGAGCCTTCCGGTGGTGAAGGTCGGCCGCATCGCCGGCCAGTACGCCAAGCCGCGTTCGTCGGGCATCGACGCGCTCGGCCTGCCGTCCTACCGCGGCGACATCATCAACTCCCTGGTCGCGACGCCCGAGGCCCGCGTGGCCGACCCCGGCCGCATGATCCGCGCCTACGCGAACGCCGGCGCGGCCATGAACCTGCTGCGGGCGCTCACCGGCGCGGGTCTCGCCGACCTGCACCGGGTGCACGACTGGAACCGCGACTTCGTGCGCACCTCGCCCGCGGGCGAGCGCTACGAGGCCCTGGCCGGCGAGATCGACCGCGGCCTGAAGTTCATGTCGGCGTGCGGCGTGAACGACCAGTCGCTGCACGGCACGGAGATCTTCGCCTCGCACGAGGCGCTGCTCCTCGACTACGAGCGCGCGCTGCTCCGCCTCGACACGACGCGCGACGAGCCCAGGCTGTACGACCTGTCGTCGCACTTCGTGTGGATCGGTGAGCGCACCCGTCAGCTCGACGGCGCGCACATCGCGTTCGCGGAGATGCTGTCGAACCCGATCGGCCTGAAGATCGGCCCGACGACGTCGCCCGAGATGGCCGTCGAGTACGTCGAGCGCCTCGACCCGCGCAACGAGCCGGGCCGTCTCACGCTCATCTCGCGCATGGGCAACCAGAAGGTGCGCGACGTGCTCCCCGGCATCATCGAGAAGGTCGAAGCCTCCGGCCACAAGGTCATCTGGCAGTGCGACCCGATGCACGGCAACACGCACGAGTCGTCCACCGGCTACAAGACCCGGCACTTCGACCGCATCGTCGACGAGGTCCAGGGCTTCTTCGAGGTGCACCGCCGCCTCGGCACGCACCCCGGTGGCATCCACATCGAGCTCACGGGCGAGGACGTCACCGAATGCCTCGGTGGCGCCCAGGAGATCTCCGACGACGACCTCGCCGGCCGCTACGAGACGGCGTGCGACCCGCGCCTGAACACGCAGCAGTCGCTCGAGCTCGCGTTCCTCGTCGCCGAGATGCTCCGCTCGTAGCGAGTTCTCGACACTCTTCCTGAAGACGAGCTGAAGAACGAAGGGCCCCGCGTCGAGAACGCGGGGCCCTTCGCTTTGCCCTGGCTAGAGGCCGACGATCGTGATCTCCGTACCGCGCTGCACGCGGGTGCGCGGCGGGATCGACTGGTTCACGACGGTCGCGTTGCCGTTCTTGTTGAACTCGACCTTCACCTTCAGGCCGGCCCTCTCGAGCTCTTCCTTGGCGTCGCGCACCTTCTGCCTGGTCACGTCGGGGACCTCGACCTCGCGGTTGTTCTGGAAGAACACGGTGACGCGCTTGTTCCCCGTGCCTTCCAGCACCGTGCCCGCGGGCGGATCCGTCCGCGCCACGCGCGACTCGCCGTTCTCGGCGGCGTCCTCGCCACCCGCCTCGACCGGCTCGAGCCCGGCGCGCTGCAGCTCGGCGAACGCCTCGTCCTTCGTCTTGCCCGCCACGTTCGGCACCGGCGTGCGCGGCGACGGTCCCTTGCTGAGCACGAGGGTCACCGGGGTGTTGAGCTTGAGGGCGGTGCCTGGCCGCGGGTCCAGTGCCACGACCTTGCCGATCGGCACGGTGTCGTGGAACGCGTCTTTGGCAGGGTCCCTGACCGCCTTCAGACCCGCTGCCTCGATCTCCTTGGTCGCGGCGTCCACCTCGGCACCGACGTTGATGAACGGCACCAGGGGCTTGCCGCGCGACACGACGATCTTCACCGACTGGCCCTTGCGCAGCTCCACGTCCGAGCCGGGGTCGGTGCTGATGACCTGGCCGTTCGGCACGTCGTCCGACGGCACCTTCTCGATCAGCGCCGTCAGGTCCGCGGTCTGCATCAGCCGCACCGCGTTCTGCTCGGACTGGCCGACCACCGCCGGCACCACCGTCCAGCGGCCCGCACCGAGGTACCAGGCGAACAGGCCGACGATCAGCGCCAGCACGGCGACCACGGAGCCCCAGATGATGAAGAGCCGCTTGCGCCGCTTGCGCTCTTCCTCGACCGGGTCGACCTTGGGTTTCTTCTTCTGCGGTGGACGGCGGCGTGGCTGTTCGGGCCGCTGCATCGCGCGCGTGCCGGCGATGCCGGGAGGCGGCGTCGGCGGGCCGGTGCTGACGGTCGTCATGCCTGGGGACATCCCGTGGGAAATCACCGCGGTCATCGCCGCGGGCGGTGTCACCGGCCTGGTCGCCTCGGCGACCGACGGGGGAGTGGCGCCGACCGAGACCGGGACCGGTCGCATGACGACGGTCCTGTCGTTCTCGGGTGCCGTGCCGGGAACGGGCACCGGCTGCGGCGTGAGTCCCAGCTCCGCGCCCACGCGCTCGAGTTCGCCGAGGAACCCGTCGGCGTTGGCCGGCCGCAGCGACGGGTCACGCCGCGTCGACTTGCGCACCAGCGTGTCGAGCGCCAGCGGGATCTCCGGAACCGACGGCACGTCCGAGTTCACGTGCTGGTAGGCCACCGAGATGGGCGTCTCGCCGCGGTACGGGGCCTGCCCCGCCAGCATCTCGTAGAGCACGATGCCGGCCGAGTAGACGTCACTGCGTGCGTCCGCGGCGCCGGTTTCCACCTGTTCAGGTGACAGATAGGCAACTGTGCCGAGGATCTCGCTGTCACTGGTGACACCGTTCTCGGCGATCGCCCTGGCCAGCCCGAAGTCCGCCACCTTCACCTGGCCACCAGGCCCGATCAGCACGTTCTCCGGCTTCACGTCGCGGTGCACCAGCCCGGCGCGATGCGCGGCGCCCAACGCCGACAGCACCGGGCCGAGGATGCTCAACGCGATGGCGGGAGGCAGCTTGCCGCGCTGATTGAGCAGGTCACGGAGGTTGCCGCCGTCGATCAGCTCCATCACCAGGTACACCTGGTCACCGTCGACGCCCTGGTCGTGCACCGACACCACGGCAGGGTGATGCAACTGGGCCGCCGCGCGTGCCTCACGCTCGAACCGCGCGACAAACGCCGGGTCCGCCGTCAGGTGCGGATCCATCACCTTGATGGCCACATCGCGATCGAGGCGAGTGTCGCGACCTCGATAGACGGTGGACATGCCACCGCGCGCGAGCACGGAGTCCACCCGGTAGCGCTGCTCCAGCAGTCCACCCATCACGTTCGAAACCGACCTCTCCACAGTGCGAGATGGTAAAGCTCAGGATGACCCGGTTGGCGGAAGGGCGTTCCCAGTTCGGTTATGGCATCGTGACCCCCGTGAGTGCGATTCCTGCCGCTGCGGATGTATTGGCTGCCGACCTGGAGGTTCTTCCTCTCCCCGAGGTGGCCGACCGAATGGGACTTCCGGTCACCCGGGTCCACCAACTGCTGCGCGACGGGCAACTGCTCGCCGTGCGGCGGGACGGCGTCCTCGTCGTTCCCGAAGCATTCCTCGCCGCCGCATCCGTGGTGAAGGGTCTGCCCGGCACCATCACGGTGCTGCGCGACCAGAACTTCTCCACGGACGAGATTCTGCGCTGGCTCTTCACGGAGGACGAAAGCCTCCCTGGCACTCCGATCGAAGCATTGCGCGGTGACCGTGGGCGTGAGGTAAAGCGACGCGCCCAAGCCATGGGCTTCTAGTTCACCCGAAGCAGCGGTTCCAGGCGTCTCGGCATGCGAGAGACGCCTGGAACCTCTGAACTGGTGCACATGATCACCAAGACTCTGCTTGCCTGTCTCACCTCGGTCGGACTGTTGCTGGCGCCTGGAATCTCCAGCGCGGCCCCGGCCGTGCACGCCAAGCCGACCACGCTGGAACTCGACGCGGGCGGCGCCCAGGTCAAGCTGAAGAAGGGCAACCAGCTCCAGATCAAGGGCAAGCTCGGCGCCCAGGGCGGTGCCCGGAGCAGTGACCGTCAGCTGACGCTCGGACTCGACGTGTTCGCCCAGGTCAGGGTCGGTGCCTCTGCCTGGAGCAGCATCTACACCAAGAACTGCCAGCCGAACGCGACGTTCACCGCGAAGCTCACCATCGACGCGTCCGCTGATCTGCGCCTCTACTTCCCCGGCACGAGCGTTTACGCCTCCGCGACGTCCAACATCGTCGGAGTGGTCCTGATCTAAAGCGGGGCTCATCTCGTCATCGCACGCGCTAGCAGTGCCCGGCCGGCTCCGGGCACTGCCACCGCGAGCCTCCTGGTGTTCGGCACGGCCACCCGCTGCCACAGCACCTCGCAGCCGATGAGCGCGAGAATGTCGCGATACAGCATGTATGCAGTCTGCATGCACGGCCGCGACGACGGCGACAGCATCGCGATCCCCGGCTCGGCCGACTGATATATCGCATATGAGTGGGCGACGAGGTCGTCGAGGGCCCGTTGCACCCGGTCGTTTGCGCGCCGATGACGACGACACCATTGCAATAGGTCGCGGTCGACGCCGTGCGCGCCGAGGACGTCCTGCGGCAGGTAGACCCGGCCGCGGTCGAGGTCCTCGCCGACGTCGCGCAGGAAGTTCGTCAGCTGGAACGCCACCCCGAGCCGCGCCGCGTACGGTTCGGCGTCCTCGCGGGGCACGACGGTGCCGAGCACCGGCAGCATCTGCAGCCCGATGACCTCGGCCGAGCCGTGCATGTAGACGCCGAGCGCGTCGAGATCCGCGTACTCGGTGACGTCGAGGTCCATCCGCATCGACGCCAGGAAGTCCGTGAACAGCGACCGGTCGATGTCGTAGCGGCGCGTCGTGTCCGCCAGCGCGTGCAGGACCGGGTTCGAAGGGGCCCTGCTCGTGATGTGCCTGCTCGTGATGTGCCTGCTTGTGATGTGCCTGCTTGTGATGTGACCGTCGAGGAGTCGTTCCAGGCGGTCCAGCTCGCCTTGGCGGTCGTCGACCCCGGCGGCGTCGACGATTTCGTCGGCCCACCGCGCGAACGCGTACAGCGCGTGCACCGCGGGCCGCTGTTCGGGTCGCAGCAGGGTCGTGGCCAGGAAGAACGTCTTGCCGTACCGCGCGTTCACCCGGCGGCAGGCGGCGTAGGCGGAGGCCAGGCTGGCTGTGCCGGCGCTCATTCGTAACGGGTGGACAGGCCGAACGGGTCCGGCTTCACCAAGGAGCGCGCCGCCAGCACCGACACCAGCAGCGCGAAGAACAGGTAGCCCCACGAGTACAGGGCCGTGTCGCCGTTCGGGAACGTCACCAGCAACAGGAACACCGACGCGATCGTCATCGTCACCAGCGCGCCCGTGCTCCACGCGAACCCGGCGGCGAGCGCCAGCGGCCAGCTGAAGTACCACGGCAGCGTCGCGGGGGAGAGCAGCGCCACGGCCAGCATCGTCAGCGTGCCGCGCCGGATGCCGTCGCGGACGTCGCCGTCGCGCGCCGCCCACCACTGGGTGTACGCGATCCAGATCAGCACCACCGAGCCGAGCGCCCGCGCGACGCCGATGAAGATGCCGCCGTCGACGTAGACGAACCAGTTCACGATCATGCGCACGAAGTCGCCGACCGCGCTCGGGATCGACAGCCAGTTGATGATCATCGACGAGCTGCGCAGCGCCGGGATCCAGCCGAGGCTCACCCCGGCGGCCAGCGTGCACACGGCGAACGTGCCGAGGAACGCCACCAGGCCGGGCAGCAGCGCCTTGCGGAACTGGGCGCGCTTGTCGCCCTCGAGCCGCGCCGCCCAGATCCAGACGAGGAACGGCACGATCACGATCGCCGTCGCCTTCACCGAGAACGCGAGCGCGAGCAGCACGAAACCGAGCACGTGCCTGCGGTCGAGCACCAGCAGCACGCCCGCGGCCATCAGCCCGATCATCAGCAGGTCGTTGTGCGCGCCGCCGACCAGGTGGATCAGCAGCAACGGGTTCGCGGCCACCAGCCACAGCGCGACCGCCGACTTGCCGCCGAGGTGCCGGCTCAGGCCCGGCAGTGCCCAGCACAGCAGCACGAGGCCGCCCGCGAGCGCGAGCCGCATCGCGACGACACCGAGGATCACGCTCGCGTTCGTCGCCCACACGATCGCCTTCGCGACCAGGATGAACAGCGGCCCGTACGGCGCCGGCGTGTGCTGCCACACCCAGCTGACGTTCTCGCTGAGCGTGCTCTGCAGCACCGCCGGGCCGACCGTGTACGGGTCGTAGCCGGTCAGCGCGAGCTGGCCCTGTGCGAGGTAGCTGTAGATGTCCTTGCTGAACAGCGGCGGCGCGAAGAGCAGCGGCAACGTCCAGACCGTCACCGCGACCAGCACCGCGAAGTCGCCGATCTCACCCCACCGGACGAGCCTGCCGAGCCGGACCCACGCCCAGACGACGAGGCCCAGCCCCAGGTACAGCACCATGCTGGCGAGGTCGTGACCGTGGCCGTAGCGCAGCCAGCTCAGCCCGACCTGGGCGAGCAGCGGATCACGTTCGAGGATCGCGCCCGCACCCATGCCGCCCAGCGCGATCAGCGCCACGCCCAGCAGGCCGAGCATGGTGGTGCGGATGGGGATGGCGTAGGTGTTCGTGCGCACGACAGGTGAAAGCTCCTGTGGAGATGCCTCGGAGCTCGTGCGGGGTAGGGACGGAGTTGCTGCCATCGCCCGAACATCGTTGCACAAGGCGCGAAGGCGTCAGCAAGCAACGGGCCACACTGGTCACGAGGACTTAATCAACCCTGTAGTTCCGAAAGCCCGGTGCTTCAGAAAGCCCGCTTCGTGGAACTGATCGCGAGATCGGCGAGCTTGGTCGCCGCGGGCTCGGCCACCTCGGCCGCGTCGAGAGCGGCCAGCGCGCTCTTGGTCAGCTCCTCGATGCGCTCCTCGACGGCGTCGACGGCGCCGACCTTCACGAGCGCGCGCCGGACCTCTTCGACGGTGTCGAGGTCGAGGTCGGGCTTGCCCAGTGCGATGTCCAGCACATCGGCGCCGAACTGCATGCCCAGCGCCACGAGCAACGTGCGCTTGCCCTCTGCGAGGTCGTCGCCGGCGGGCTTGCCGGTGACCTCGGGGTCGCCGAACACGCCGAGCAGGTCGTCGCGCAGCTGGAACGCGACGCCGATGTCGGCACCGAACGCCCGCAGCCCGTCGATCAGCTCCGGTGAGCCACCCGCCATCGCCGCGCCCATGTGCAACGGCCGTTCGACGGTGTACGCGGCCGTCTTGAGCCGGTCGATCCGCAGCGCCGCGTCCGGGGACGAGTCACCCCGCGCCTGCGTCAGCACGTCCAGGTACTGGCCCGCGAGCATCTCGGTGCGCATGTCCCGCCACGGCTCGCTCATCCGGCGCAGCACCTCCGCCGGCAACCCGGCGGCGAACAGCATGTCGTCCGCCCACGCCAGCGCGATGTCGCCGATCAGGACCGCCGCCGACATGCCGAACCGCTCCGACGAGCCGAGCCAGCCCTGCTCGCGGTGCCGCGCGCCGAACGCGATGTGCACGGTCGGCTTGCCCCGGCGCACGTGGGAGGCGTCCATCAGGTCGTCGTGGATCAGCGCGCACGCCTGGATCAGCTCCAGCGAACTGACGGCCGTGAGCACCTCGTCGGCGAGCTCGCCGTCCGGGTCGCCGCCCGCCGCGCGCCAGCCCCACCACGCGTAGGTCGGGCGGATGCGCTTGCCACCGCCCAGTACGAAATCGGAGAGCGCGTCCACCGCACTCGCGAAGCTCGGGTCCATCGCCTCGCCGGACGCGCGCCGGGAGGCCAGGTACGTGGTCAGCGCTTCGTCGACGTGCTGGGGAAGGGCGACGTCGATTGGGTGGTGGGACACGTCTCCATGGTCCGCTGTGTCCGGGGCCACCCGCATGCCGGGGGCCGCGTACCACATCGTGAGCTGATATCTCACCTAGCGGAAATGCCACTAGGCTTGGTCGTATGACGTCGGTGGTGGAGCGGCTGCAAGGGCAGTCCCCCAAGTTCTCGGTCGAGTTCCTGCCGCCGCGGGACGCCGAGGACGAGAAGATCCTCTGGAAGGCCGTCCGCGAGCTGGAAGGCCTCGACCCGGCGTTCGTGTCGATCACCTACGGCGCCGGCGGGTCGCGCCGGGACCGCACGATCCGCGCCACCGGCCGCATCGCCCAGGAGACGACGCTGCTGCCGGTCGCCCACCTGACCGCCGTCGACCACTCGGTGGCCGAGCTGCGCAACGTGATCGGCTGGTACGCGGCGATCGGCGTGCGCAACGTTCTCGCACTGCGCGGCGACCCTCCCGGCGACCCGATGGGCGAGTGGGTGGCGCACCCGAAGGGCCTCAACTACGCCGACGAACTGGTGCGGCTGGTCCGCGAGCTCGGCGACTTCTGCGTGGGCGTGGCGGCGTTCCCTTATGGGCACCCGCGCTCCGGCGACCTCGACACCGACCTGAAGTACCTGCTGCGCAAGCTCAACGCGGGCGCGGACTACGCGGTGGCGCAGCTGTTCCACGCGCCGGAGCCGTTCCTGAGGATGCGTGACCGCGTGGCCGACGCCGGCTGCCCGGCCGCGATCCTGCCGGGGATCATGCCGATGCTGTCGCCGCGCGGACTGTCCAAGATCGTGGAGCTGTCCGGTGCCGACCTGCCGCTCGACGTCGCGCGCAGGCTGGAGCCGTACGCGGACGACGTCGCGGGGTTCCGCGCGACCGGCATCGACATCGCGACCGAGATGTGCCAGCGGTTGCTCGACGAAGGTGTTCCGGCGCTGCACTTCTACACGATGAACCGGTCGAAGGCCACGAAGGAAGTGCTGGGGCGCTTGGGTTTGGTGGCGCGCGCCTAAACCGACACGTTGCGCTTGTGCGCGATGAGGGCGAGCACGACGACGATCAGCGCGGCCCCGCCGGTGAGCCCGGCGACGAGCAGCGCCCAGCCGAAGAACGAGCTGGAGTTCTCACCCGCGTACTGCACGGTCGCCTGGAGCATCGACGCCTGACCGGGTTTCGGAGACCACGCGATCGTGTTGTTCTCCTCCTCGCGGCCGTTGGTGTTCACGATCTTGCCGGGGAAGCTCACCTTGACCTGGATGTCCGCGCGTTCCACCGGCACCTGGGTCAGGTCGACCGACCCCGACAGCGTGACAAGATCACCCGACCGGCGGAAGTTCATGCTGTAGCGGCTGTTCGACGAGCTGGTCGACATGGAGAGCGTGCGCATCTCGTCGAACGACAGGCCGTTGAAGAACAGCTGCGTACCGGCGTAGGACTCCACCCGGTACGGCTTGGTGGTGACCCGGCTGGCGAGCTCCGGCGGCACCTTGAGCTGCGGGCCGGGGTCGTTGTCCTGCGTGGGCGGAGTGGCCGCGACGATCTCCCCGGAGATGCGGTCGTCGTCGGACACGGCCATGGCCGCGTACACGCGAACGCAACCGCTCAGCGAAAACAGGGTGAGCAGCAAGAAGACCGGCAGCAGAACTGCCCGGGAACGACGCACGGCGGACATCCTGCCAGCACGGTCCAAACGACGCAGTCCCCCCATTAGTCGTGAGCTTGACTAACTACCTTTTGGTGTCGAGAGGCGCGAGGTAGCGTCTGGGCGCATGGCATCCGTGCACGACATCAGCAACAAGTTCGTCAGCGACTACGTTGCTCTGGACCCGATCACCGCGACCAACCTGGGCTTCGCGGGGTCCGACGACCAGCTGACGGACCTTTCGCCGGAAGGCCACGCGGCGCGCGACGAACTCGCCGTCCGCGCGCTCGCCGACATCACGGCCGCCCAGCCCGCGGATGCCTCGGAGGAGGCCGCACGAGCCGTCTTCCTGGAACGGACGGGTCTCGAGCACGAGCGTTATGAGGCGGGCGAGGTCGAGTCCGCGCTGAACGTGATCGCGAGCCCGATCCAGTCGGTGCGCGACATCTTCGACCAGATGCCGACCGACACGCCCGATGACTGGGCCACGATCGGACGTCGTCTTTCCGCCGTGCCCGCCTCTCTCGAAGGTCTCCGCGCCTCTCTCTCGCACGCCGCTTCCCGTGGTCACGTTTCCGCGCTGCGCCAGGTGACCAAGGTCGCCGAACAGTGCGACGTCTGGTCTTCGACGTTCTTCACCTCGTTCGCCGCGTCGGCCGACGTCGACGGTGCGGTTCGTTCCTCTTTGGACGCCGGTGCCGCCGCCGCTTCCTCCGCCTACGCCGAGTTCGCTTCCTTCCTGCGCACGACGCTCGCTCCCCAGGCGCCGGCGAAGGACGCCGTCGGCGAGGAGAAGTACCGCCTCGGCTCGCGCTACTTCACCGGCTCGAAGCTCGACCTGGCCGAGGCCTACGAGTGGGGCTGGGAGGAGTTCCTCGGCATCGAGGCCGAGATGAAGAAGGTCGCCGCCCGCCTGAAGCCGGGCGCGACCCTGGCCGAGACCGCCGCGTACCTCGACGAGCACCCGCGCTACCAGGTGCACGGCCAGGACGGGCTGCGGGCGTGGATGCAGGAACTGTCCGACAAGGCCCTGCTCGACCTGCGCGACGTGCACTTCGACCTGCCGGACGCGCTGATGAACCTCGAGTGCAAGATCGCCCCGCCCGGCGGCGGCGTCGGCGCCTACTACACGCCGCCGACCGCCGACTTCTCCCGCCCCGGCCGCATGTGGTGGTCGATCGCCGAGGGCAAGTCGGTGTTCCCGACCTGGCGCGAGACGTCGACGGTCTACCACGAGGGCGTGCCGGGCCATCACCTCCAGTGCGCGACGGCGGTGTACCAGTCGCAGACGCTGAACGACTTCCAGCGCCTCATGTGCTGGGTGTCGGGCCACGGCGAGGGCTGGGCGCTGTACTCGGAACGCCTCATGCGCGAACTCGGCTACCTCGACGACGACGGCGACCTGCTCGGGATGCTGGACGCGCACCTGTTCCGCGCGGCCCGCGTGATCATCGACATCGGCATGCACCTGGAACTCGAGATCCCCGCCGGCACCGGCTTCCACCCCGGCGAGCGCTGGACCCCGGAGCTGGGCCTCGAGTTCCTGCTGACCCGCACGCTGCAGGAGCCCGCGGCGTCCCGCGACGAGATCGACCGCTACCTCGGCTGGCCAGGTCAGGCGCCGGCGTACAAGCTCGGCGAGCGCCTGTGGCTGGCCGCCCGCGACGACGTCAAGGCACGCAAGGGCGCGTCGTTCGACCTCAAGCAGTTCCACAAGGAAGCCCTGGAGATGGGCTCGATGGGCCTCGACACGCTTCGCGAGCGCCTCGCCGCCCTCTAGCCCTTCAGTGCTCTGACCTGCGCTAACCCGCTTTATGCAAAAGACGTTTGCGGACGCCCGCAAACGTCTTTTGCATAACTGATATATCGGATATGGCCGGTCAGTGCTGGTGGGTGTGTCGAAGCCGGAACAGCGAGATGTCAAAACCTGTGCCGGTGAGGCTGCTGTCGAACGGTTCGCCGTTCGATCCCGCGTAGGTCAGCTTGCGAACGTCGTCGTTGGACAGAAAAGCGCCTTCGACGTCGTAGTCGTCGCCGCCGCTCTTGATGCGCTGCGACAGTTGCTGGGCCAGGTAGGACGCGAGGCTGTACCCCTTGCCGGTACCTCCCACCTCGGCCTTGAGCTCCTTGGCGATCTCCGGATGCGCCCGGTCGACCTTGATCGCGAGCTGGTACGCGGTCATGTAGGGACGGCCGAAGTGGTGGCCCGACTCGTTGACGATCGTCACAGATCCGAGCGCTTCGCAGACTTTGTCCTGAACCGACAGCTTCTCCCAGATGCTCACGTGACACGTCCTCCTGCGGCGGCGGTTCGACGGACGGCCTGTCGCGGGATCGACGGCGGTCGTTACGACCTGGGGTCGGCCCACCGCACGCGGACGCGGTTCGTGATCGGCTCCGGGTCGTCGTTCCGCACGAACTCGAGCCACGGGCCGGGCTCCGGCCGCACCGAGGCGAACCCGTCACCGCTGCGCACCACCGGATGCCCGGTCGCCTGAGCCGAAGCCAGCGGATCCGGGGAGTCGACGACCACCGCCGCGATCACCCCTGGGTATTCGGGCCGGGGCTCCAGGACGCAGAACTCGTTGCCCTGCGGATCCCTCAGCACGATCCACGGCACGTCGACCTGGCCGATGTCGGCGTGTTCGGCGCCGAGCTTCAGAGCCCGCGCGACGATGTCCGCCTGGTGTTCGGGTGAGGTGGAGGCCAGGTCCAGGTGGACCCGGTTCTTCTCGATCTTCGGGACGTCGCTCCACACGAACGTCAGCTCGACCTCGTCGCCGGCGAACTCGGACCAGAACGCGGCCAGGGCTGGGGGATCGGCTGCCTCGAACGTGATTTCCACGCGTGCGAGGGTACTGTCTCGCGCGTGGCGAAGCTGGTGCTCGGACCGCTCCTCAGGCATGTCAACGAAACGTCCGCGACCGTGTGGGTCGAGACGGACGAGTCGTGTGACGTCATGATCGCGGGGCACACCGCGCGCACGTTTCAGGCCGGACGCCAGCACTTCGCCCTCGTCAGACTCGAGAACCTGGGCCAGCGCACGGAATACGACGTCCGGCTGGGCGGCGACGGCGCCTGGGAAAAGGTCTGGCCGGAAGCGGACAGCGAGTTCCCCAAGCCGGTCATCCGCACCGGTGAGGTGCGCAGGATCGCTTTCGGGTCCTGCCGCGCCGCACCGAACCAGCCGGTCGGCCCGGACGCCCTCGACGCCTTCGCGCAACGGCTCATGAGCGTGCCGGAGGACGAGTGGCCGCAGGCGATGATCCTGCTGGGAGACCAGGTCTACGCCGACGAACCCACCGAGGCCACCAAGCAGTGGCTGCGTGAGCATCGGGGCGACCGCCGGCGTGACTCGGAGGCGCCCGACGGCGAGGTCGTGGACTTCTCCGAGTACGCCCGCCTCTACCACGAGACCTGGGGCGACCCGGAGATCCGCTGGCTGCTGTCGGTCGTCCCGACGTCGATGATCTTCGACGACCACGACGTGCGCGACGACTGGAACACGTCCGCGGTGTGGCGCGCGGAAATGGCCGGCAAATCGTGGTGGCGCGACAGGATCCGCGGCGGCCTCGCCTCGTACTGGGTGTATCAGCACCTCGGCAACCTCGGCCCGGACGAGCTCGCCAGGGATCCCTTGTACGCCAAGGTGAAGGCCCAGGGCACGGACGTCCTGCCGTTGCTGGAGGAGTTCGCCGAGGAGGCGGACAAGGAGCTCGACGGCCGCAAGTCGACGTGGTGGAGCTTTCGCCGCGACTTCGGCCGTGCCCGGTTGTTGATGGTCGACACGCGTTGCGGACGCATCCTCGCCGACGACAAGCGGCAGATGATCAGCGACGAGGAGTTCGACTGGATCGAACGCAACTCCGAAGGCGATTTCGACCATCTGCTGATCGGCTCGTCGCTGCCGTGGCTGATGCCGCACGCGCTCAGCCACTTCCAGTCCCTCAACGAGATCGGCGCGCGCAAACCGGGCTGGCAGGGCAAAGCCGCCGAGAAGATCCGGCAGGCGGTCGACCTGGAGCACTGGCCGGCGTTCCGCGAGTCGTTCGACCGGCTCTCCCGCATGATCGAGAAGGCCGCGAACAACGGGTCCGCGACGGTGTGCGTGCTGTCCGGCGACGTCCACCACAGCTACGTCGCCGAGGCCGAGTTCCCCAGGCCCACCAAGGCTCTGGTCGCGCAGCTCGTGTGCTCGCCCGTCCACAACGAGGCCCCGAAGGTGTTCCGGCCGGCGTTCCGGCTGTCGTGGTCCCGCGCCGCCTCGTGGGTGTTCCGCCGCCTCGCGACGCTGGCCGGTGTGCCCGAAGACCTGATGCACTGGCGCAAGACCAGCGGCCCGCACTTCGGGAACTCCGTGGCACTGCTGGACTTCGACGGCCGCCGCGCCCGTTACCGGCTGTTGTCGGCAACGGGCGAGGAGACGGCGTCCGTGCTACTTGGTCGCGAGTCGCAGTAGCGCCCACAGCTGTGCGATCGCGTCGTCGTCGCCCTGCACCTGAACCATCCGGTCGGGCAGGCGCCCCCACAACCAGCGGTACATCGTCATCGGGCTCGCCGACACCTGTGCGTCGGCGACGTGGGCGTCCTCCGGGTCGACCACCCGCCACGCCGACGCGCCGTGCGGGCCGCAACGGGTGAGCCACACGTGTTCCCCGACCTCGATGGCCACCAGTCCGTCCCGCGACCCCCGCACCCCGAGCACGTCCAGCTTGTACCCGAGCCACAACGCGAGCACCTCGTCGACACCGTCGAGCGCGACCTCGTCGGTGACCGGGCTGACCTCCACGGCCGCCGCGCCCTGGACGTCCATGCGGTGCAACGTGGTCTCGTGCGCGAGCCGCCGCCGCCAGAACCCGTAGTTCTGCTGATCCGGCCACCACGTCGCGCACGGCTCGTCCTCGTCGTGCGCGCCGAGCACCTCGAGCACGGCCTCCGCGCCCGACCGCATGAACTCCAGCGGGTCTTCCCCCTGCTCGGGATAGTCCTGCCACTCCCCGTCCTGGGGTTCGCGGCCGAGCCTGATCCACTCCAGCGCGCTGCGATAGCCGCTGCCGACATGCCGCACGGTCTCCCCGAGGTTGAGTCCCGGACAGGCGGGCACGCCCTTGTGCGGTGGCTGGCCGAACGCGGACATGGCGAGCAGTTCCGCCTCACGGCGCAAGATGTCGAGCGAGTTCACCTCCTCGCCTCACTCATCACGCGGTCGACGAGCGTCACGAACAGATCGGCCTGGCGCACCATGTCGTCGGCGGTGCGCGCGTTGACGTGCCGGGTGATGCCCGCGAGCACGGCTGCCCTCGTGGACGACCACGACGCGAAGAAACTGGCCCACTCACTCATTTCCGGTGCGAGCGCGGTGAGCAGCACCCACGCGCTGGTCGGCCGCGAACGCCCGCGATGGGGCCTTCCGCGTAACGCGAGCACCGCGGCGGCAGCACGCAACGCGGCGAGGTAGGCGGTCGCGAACCGCTCGGACGGTTCCGGTGTGCGTTCGGACTCGGCGAGCGAGTCACGAGCCTGCTGCAGCAGCGCGAACGCGGACGCGGGTGGCAACGGGACGGGGAAGGCTGCCGGACTCGAAATCTCAGCTGTCATCTCGGCCTCCTCGTGGCGTCGGTGAACGACGTCACCGCCGAGGGGAAGCCGGCGGCTCTCGGAGGTGGGGTGCTTCCCCCACCCCACCTCCGAGGCATGGTTCGACTCGAACACATGTTCGAGTCCCTCCCAGCGTAGCTCCCGGCCGATGGATTCCTCAACCCGGCCCACCACGTGGGCGCGAGTCGTGGTCTGATGGTGATGTGAGTGCCCTCGAACACCCCGGAATCCGCAAGGTCGCGGACGCCCTGCCAGCCGCTACCGCGGGCCGCATCGTCGTCCTGCCGGACGCGGTGAAGACCGCGGCGGCCGCGGCGGAGGCGGTGGGCGTGCAGGTCGGCGCGATCGCGAACAGCCTGCTGTTCGCCGTGGTGCGCGACGGCGTGTCGGCCCCGCTGCTGGTGCTGACCTCGGGCGCGCACCGCGCGGACACGTCGATGATCGCCGAACTGGTGGGTGCGGACTCGGTCAAGCGCGGCAACCCGGAGTTCGTGCGCGAGCACACGGGCCAGGTGATCGGCGGGGTCTCACCCGTCGGGCATCCCGGGCCGATCGAGACCGTGGTGGACCGCGCGTTGTCCGGCTACGAGGAGATCTGGGCGGCCGCGGGACATCCGAACGCCGTCTACCCCACGACCTTCACGGACCTGGTGGCGCTGACGGGCGGCCGCGTGGCGGTGGTGTCGGTATGACGGCGTCGCCGCGCCTGGAGCGCATCGTCGAGATGACCGCTTCCGAGTTGAACGTGCGGCTGGGCGAAGCGCTCGCGCTGTACGTGACCGCGATGAACTACCCGCCCGGCACCGTCGAGCAGCGCGCCCCGATGTGGCTCGCGCACATGATGCGCGAGGACTGGCGTTGTGTCGTCGCGCTGGGGGAGCAGGACGAACTCGTCGGCATCGGCTACGGCTACCGCGGCGCCGCCGGCCAGTGGTGGCACGAGCAGGTGCGGCGCGGGCTGATGGCCGTCTCGCCGCCCGCCGTCGTCGACGACTGGCTCACCGACTACTTCGAGCTGACCGAACTGCACGTGCTGCCGCGCGCACAGGGTCGTGGCCTCGGCGAGGACCTGCTGCGCCGGCTGATGGAGGGCGTGCGGTCCTCCCGCGTGCTGCTGTCGACGCCGGAAGGTCCGAGCAAGGCGTGGAAGCTCTACCGCCGCGTCGGCTTCGTCGACGTGCTGAGGCACTACCAGTTCACCGGCGACCCGCGTCCGTTCGCGGTGCTCGGCCGGGTACTTCCGCTCGCCTGACCGGCACTCATCTGACCAGCACTCATCTGACCAGCCCTCATCTGGCCAGCACCGTCTGAAACCCGACTCCCGAGCTGCTTGCGGCCCGGGAGTTTTGCCGTACGCTCACCAATATGCAATATATTGGATATGGGTCACTGAAGGAGCGAGCGGCGGCCGAGATCCGATCGGCGATCGTGCGCGGCGACCTGGAACCGGGCACGGCCATCAAGGACGTCGAACTGGCGGAGAAGCTCGGCCTCTCCCGCACCCCGGTGCGCGAGGCGCTCGCCACGCTGACCGACGAGGGTCTCGTCGAGACCAAGCCGCACGCGTACACCCGTGTCACCGCACTGGAAGCGGAGCCGGTGCGCGACGCTCTCGTTGTCGTGCAGTCGATGCACGCCCTCGCCATGGCCCTGGTCGTCCATCGGAAGGCGTTGACGGCCGACGACATCGCCGCGATGCGCGCCGCGAACAAGACCTTCAAGAAGGCGCTCGACGCCAACGACGCCGTCGCCGCGCTGGCCGCCGACGACGAGTTCCACGCCGTGGCCGTCCGCTGCTGCGACAACTTCGCGATCGCCGCGACCATCGACCGCTACACGCCGTTGGTCCGCAGGGCAGAGCACAGCCGCTTCTCGTCGCCCAGCGCGCGCCACTCCGTGACCCAGCACCAGCAGATCATCGAGGCCTGCGAACAGGGTGACGCCACGCTGGCCTCCACCCTGGTCGACAAGAACTGGAGCACCCTGCAGGAGGAACTGTGAACAGATACCCGCTCCTCTTCGGCCCCTCCCCGGTCCACCGCCTGGACCGCCTGACGACCCACCTCGGCGGCGCGGCGGTCTGGGCGAAGCGCGAGGACTGCAACTCCGGCCTCGCCTACGGCGGCAACAAGACCCGCAAGCTCGAGTACCTCGTCGCCGACGCGCTCGCCACCGGCTGCGACACGCTCGTGTCGATCGGCGGCATCCAGTCCAACCACACCCGCCAGGTAGCGGCCGCCGCGGCCCGTGCGGGCCTGAAAGCCGTGCTGGTGCAGGAGAGCTGGGTCGACTGGTCCGACGTGGGCAGCGACCGGGTGGGCAACATCCTGCTCAGCCGCATGATGGGAGCCGACGTCCGCCTGGTGGACGCAGAGTTCGGCATCGGCGTCAAACCCGCCTGGGAACAGGCGATCGAGGACGTCCGCGCCTCCGGCGGCAAGCCCTACCCGATCCCGGCCGGCGCCTCCGACCACCCGCTGGGCGGCATGGGCTTCGCGAACTGGGCGGACGAGGTCCGCCAGCAGGAAGCCCAGCTCGGCGTCTTCTTCGACACCGTCATCGTCTGCTCGGTCACCGGCAGCACACAGGCCGGCATGGTCGCCGGTTTCGCGAACGACCCGAACCGCCGCGTGCTGGGCATCGACGCCTCCGCCAAGCCGGCCGAGACCCTCGCCCAGATCACCCGCATCGCACACAACACCGCCAAGCTCCGCGAGGTCGAGGTGTCCGAAAAGGACGTCCTCCTCGACGACCGCTTCCACGCGGGCACCTACGGCATCGCCGACGAGTCCACCGTGGACGCCATGCGCCTGGGCGCGAGCCTCGAAGGCATGATCACCGACCCGGTCTACGAGGGAAAGTCCCTCGCGGGCCTCATC
This sequence comes from Lentzea sp. NPDC054927, assembly GCF_053610285.1. Classification (NCBI taxonomy): domain Bacteria; kingdom Bacillati; phylum Actinomycetota; class Actinomycetes; order Pseudonocardiales; family Pseudonocardiaceae; genus Lentzea; species Lentzea sp. NPDC054927. The sequence continues at coordinate 33,776 of NZ_JBSGXZ010000014.1, read as the reverse complement.
CACCTGGTGTCCTCCTGCGAAATCGACCGCGACTCCACGGTCCTCTACGCCCACCTCGGCGGCCAGCCGGCGCTCAACGCCTACAGCTCGCTCTTCGCCTAGCAGGGCTGGCCCGGCAGGCCTGGGTGCGCCGGCCGGGACGCGACGGGACAGACGCGGCAAGGCAGGCGCGACAGGGCGCGCGGTAGGTCGTGCGGGGTAGGCCGGACGCGACAGGTCTGGTGCGAAAGGACAGGCGCGGTAGGTCGTGTGCAGTGGCCGGCGCGGTAGGCCGCGTGTGGGCTGCGCGTGACAGGACGGACGCGGCAGGCCCGGCGCGGCAGGACGGACGCGGCAGGCCCGGCGCGGCAGGACGGACGCGGCAGGCCCGGCGCGGCAGGACGGACGCGGCAGGCCCGGCGCGGCAGGACGGACACGGCAGGCCCGGCGCGGCAGGACGGACACGGCAGGCCCGGCGCGGCGGACTGGGCGTGATAAGGCTGGCGCGACAGGTCATGCGGGGTAAGCCTGGCGCGGTGGGCCGGACGCGGTGGGCCGGCGCGGTAGGCCCGGCGTGGTGGGCCAGGCGTGATAGGGCTGACGCGACAGGGCATGCGCGGTAGGCCGGGCGCGTCCGGCTGGGCGTGGTCGGGCGCGGCGGGCTGGCGTGACAAGGCATGCGCGGTAGGGCCCCGGCGTGGTGGGCCGGGACGCGGTAGGTCGGGCGTAGTGGGCTGGCGTGACAGGCGACGTGGATGGGTTGGCGTGACAGGTCTTGCGCGCCCAGCCCGGTGCGCCCAGCCCGGTGCGCCCAGCCCGGTGCGTCAGGTCCGGTGTTGCGGGGTCCGCTGTGGCAGGTCTGGCCTGGCGGTCCGACGTCACGGATCTGGCGTCGCGGGTCCGCAGTAGCGGGCGAGTGCCTGAGGCCGGTGCCGCCGGTGCGGGGTCGGGGTCGGTGTAGCGGTCAGGCGCGGAGGCGCAGGCCCTTTGGTGTGGCGCGGAAGCCCGCTTCCTGCAGGACCGTTGCCAGGTGCGAGGTCAGGGCTACCTCGCCGTCGGCCCGCTGGACTGCCAGCTGGCCCAGCCAGCCGTCGCGGACTGCTCGGCTCAGGGCGTTCGCGGCGGTGCGCAGGGTCGGGTCGTCGTCGGTGAACGACAGCAGCGATTTGCCTCCTCGCTCGACGTAGAGGGCCGGGGTGCCGTCGACCAGGACGGCCAGTGCGCCGGCTTTGCGGCCCGGCCGGTGTTTGCCCTCGCCCAGCGGGTCCGGCCAGGCCAGTGCGGCGCCGTAGGGCTGGGCGGGGTCGGCCGCGGCGAGCACCACCGCGGCCTGGTCGGACGGTGCCGGCTGACCTGGCGGGCGCGACAACGCGCGCAGGCGGTCCACCGCGCCTCGTGCCGCGAACTGGGCGGCGCCCAGGCCCTCGACGACGTAGCCGCGGATGACTTGACCCGATTCCTCCATCGCCCGCAGCACCTTGTAGACGCCGCTGAACCCGCCGGTCACGCGTTCGGTGTCCAGTGCGCCGCGGGTCAGCACGCCGTGCCGTTCCAGGAAGGCCTCGGCGCGGGCATGCGCTCGACGAGTCGGATCTCCCGCCGGTTGCACGGCCAGCGACCAGCGGCCCGCGGCCGTCGGCGGGCCCGTGCGCGAAGGCATGTCCGGGCGAGCGGCGCGCAGCCGGGCATAGCGACCCCGCGGAGCAGTGCGGCGGGGCTTGTGGGCCGCGCCACCACCGGACACCAGCGCGCGCAGCGGAGACAGCGTGTCGTTGGTGATCAGGCCCGCCCACACCAGATCCCACAGCGTGCCGACGACTTCGGCGTCCGTGCACTCCACGGACGCCGAGGCCCGGTCGACCACCTGGCGGAAGAACAGCGCGCCGCCGGACAACGCTTCCAGGACGGCGGTGTGCAGCGGTGACTCCGGGATCGACTCCGGCACCAGATCGGGCAGCAGCAGGTCGGCCACGTCGGTCGGTGCGAGCGCGATCCAGCCGTCGCCACCGGCCAGCGCACCGCAGCCCGTCCAGGTCACCTCGCCGGACGCGGTCAGCTCGTCCAGCAGCGCCGGGTAGTAGCCCGGCAGGCGGGAGGGGAACAGCAGTGATTCCAGCGCGCTCGCGGGAAGTGGTGCTCCCGCAAGCTGTTCCACCACCGAGAACACGTCGTCGACCGTGGGTGCCGAGCGCAGCCGGCGCCCCAGTCCGTGCCATTGCGGCAGGAACCGGCCCAGCGCGGCAGGTTCGACCGGCTCCACCTCGGAACGCAGCAGAGCCAGCGAGGCACGCCGCAGCCGGCGCAGCACGTCCGCGTCGCAGTACTCGGTGTGCGTGCCGCCGGGACGGAGCTCACCGCGCACCAACCGGCCCGTGGCCGCCATCCGCTCCAGGACGCCCGTCACCACGGCGATGCCCAGACCGAAGCGGGCGGCGGGTTCGGAGGCGGGGAACGGGCCGTGCGTGCGGGCGTACCGGCTCAGCAGCTCGCCCAGCGGATCCGCCACCGGTTCGGTGAAGGCCTCGGGGACACCGACGGGGAGCGCGACGCCGAGCGCGTCACGGACCTTGCCCGCGTCCTCGATCGAGATCGAGCGTTCCTCACCGGCGATCCGGACGCGGATCACCCGGCGCTGCGCCACCAGCTCGTCCAGCCACTCGCGGGGCACACCGCGTTCGAGCGCCTCCGCGTCGGAGAGATCTCCGAGGAACCGCACCAGGTCGGCGGCGTCCTCGGCGTGCCGCGGCCGGCGATCCTCGGTCAGGCGTTGCAGGCTGCGTTCGACCTCGGCCACGACCTCCGGGTCGAGCAGCTCGCGGATCGCCTCGGAACCGAGCAGCTCGGCCAGCAGCGTCGAGTCCAGGGACAACGCGGCCGCGCGGCGTTCGGCCAGAGGAGCGTCCAGCTCGTAGAGGAACATGCCCACGTACCCGAAGAGCAGGCTGCGGGCGAACGGCGACGGCGACTGGGTCTCCACCTCGACCACGCGGACCCGGCGCGCGCGGACGTCCGACATCAGCTCGCGCAGGCCCGGTACGTCGTAGACGTCCTGCAGGCACTCGCGCATCGCCTCCAGGACCACCGGGAACCGCTCGTACTTCGCGGCCACCGACAACAGCTGGGCGGAGCGTTGCCGTTGCTGCCACAACGGAGTGCGCCGTTTCGGATCACGGCGGGGGAGCAGCAGCGACCGGGCCGCGCACTCGCGGAACCGGGCCGCGAACAACGCGGAGCCACCCACCTCCGCGACCACGATCTGCTCGACCTCGTCCGGATCGAGCAGCACGTCCTCGGCGCTCGCCGTCACTTCCACGCCCTCGTAGTCGAGAGCGTCGGGCAGCCGCAGCACGATGCCGTCGTCGGAGTGCGCCGCCTGCACCTCGACACCACGCCGTTCACGCAGGCGCGCGGCGATCGCCAGGGCCCACGGCGCGTTGACCTGGGCGCCGAACGGCGAGTGCACCACGAGCCGCCAGTCGCCCAGCTCGTCGCGGAACCGTTCCACCAGCACGGTTCGGTCGTTCGGGACGTGCCGCGTCGCCTCCCGCTGCTCGCCCAGGTACGCGAGCAGGTTGTCCGTCGCCCACTGGTCCAGCCCGGCGGAAGCCGCCCGTTCGCGAGCGGCCGAATCCTCCATCGTGGACACTTCGCGGAGGAACTTCCCCATCGCACGACCGAGTTCCAAAGGACGGCCAGGCGCGTCGCCCTTCCAGAACGGCATCCGCGCGGGCTGACCCGGCGCGGGCACCACGATCACCCGGTCGTGGGTGATGTCCTCGACCCGCCACGACGACGTGCCCAGCAGGAACGTGTCGCCGACGCGGGACTCGTAGACCATCTCCTCGTCCAGCTCACCGACCCTGGAGCCGGGACCGTTCTCCGACGGCGGCGTCATCACCGTGTACAGCCCGCGATCCGGGATCGTGCCGCCGGACGTGACCGCCAGCCGTTGCGAGCCAGGACGCCCACGCAGCTCGGAGTTCACCCGGTCCCAGGTGATCCGCGGCCGCAGCTCACCGAACTCCTCGGACGGGTACCGGCCCGACAGCATGTCCAGCACCGCGTGCAGCGCCGAGTCCGGCAGGCCCGCGAACGGGGCCGCCCGCCGCACCAGCGCGGTCAGCTCCTCGACCGTCCACGTCTCCATCGCCACCATCGCGACGACGTGCTGCGCCAGCACGTCCAGCGGGTTGCGCGGGAACCGCACGGCCTCGATCGCGCCGTCCCGCATCCGTTCCGCCACCACCGCGCACGACACCAGGTCGCCGCGGAACTTCGGGAACATCACGCCCCGCGACACCGCGCCCACCTGGTGCCCGGCGCGACCGACGCGCTGCAGGCCCGAGGCGACCGACGGTGGCGCCTCCACCTGCACCACCAGGTCGACCGCGCCCATGTCGATGCCGAGCTCCAACGACGACGTCGCCACCACGCACGGCAGCCGGCCGGACTTCAGATCCTCTTCCACGGCCGTGCGCTGTTCACGCGACATCGACCCGTGGTGCGCGCGAGCCACGGAAGCGGTCTTCTGCACGGTCAGACCCGACTGGCCGATCGCCTCAGCGGGGAACGACTCCAGCTCAGTGGCTTCTTCAGCGAGTTCGTTAAGGCGCGCTGTCAAACGTTCCGCGAGTCGCCGCGAGTTCGAGAACACGATCGTCGACCGATGCGCCCGCACCAGTTCGAGAATGCGTGCCTCGACCGACGGCCAGATGGAGGTGCGCTGCTCGGCCCCAGCCGCCGATCCCGACACCTCACCCGTCGGCTGGCCGAGCAGCGACATGTCCTCGACCGGCACCTCCACCTCGATCTGGATGGTCTTCGGGGTCTTCGGCTGCACCACCTTCACCGGCCGGCCGCCGGAGAGGAACGTGCTGATCTCCTCGACCGGCCGCACGGTCGCCGACAGCCCGATCCGCTGCGCCGGCCGTTCGAGCAGCGCGTCCAGCCGCTCCAGCGACAACGCCAGGTGCGCGCCGCGTTTGGTGCCGGCCACCGCGTGCACCTCGTCGATGATCACGGTCTCCACGCCGCGCAACGACTCGCGCGCCGACGAGGTGAGCAGCAGGAACAACGACTCCGGTGTCGTCACCAGCACGTCCGGCGGAGTGCGCCCGAACGCCCGCCGTTCCTCCGGCGACGTGTCGCCGGTCCTCATGCCCACCGTGATCGACGGTTCCGCCACCCCCAGCCGCTGAGACGCCTGCCGGATACCGGTCAGCGGAGCGCGCAGATTTCGCTCGACGTCCACCGCCAGCGCTTTCAACGGCGAGACGTAAAGGACCCGGCAGCGCCGTTTCGGCTCCGCGGCGGGGGGAGCAGAAGCCAGCCGGTCCAGCGCCCACAGGAACGCGGCCAGCGTCTTGCCCGACCCCGTCGGGGCGATGACCAGCGCGTGCTCGCCCGCCGCCGCGGCCGCCCACGCACCTGTCTGCGCCTGGGTGGGCGCGGCGAAGGCCCCGGCGAACCACTGCCTGGTCGCCGGTGAGAATGCCTCCATCACGTCCATGGGGACCATCATGACGCCGGGGTCTGACAATTTCTGATTGCGCAGGTCCGGGCACCCGCCGAAGGCCGCTGTGGCACGATCACCGGCAGTACGTCCTTCGAGGGGAGCACGGTGCGCGTCCTGTCCGTCGACCTGGGCACCGCCAACACGGTTGCGGTGCTGTCCGACCACGGCGTGGTGGATGTGGACGGTGGGCCCACGATGCCCTCGTCCGTCTACCTCGACGAGGACGGCACCCTGCGCGTCGGCAGAGAAGCGGAGCGGCGCTCGCGCCAGGACCCGTCGCGCTACGAGGCGAACCCGAAGCGCCACATCGACAAGGCGACGCTCAAGCTCGGCGAGCGGAACCTGCCGGTCAACGACGCGCTCGCGGCGATCTACGCGCGCGTGATGGAAGCCGTCGCGCCGTTGCTCGGTGACACGCCGCTGGACGAGATCCGCCTGACGCTCCCCGCCGAATGGGGCCCGAGCAGGCGCAACAAGCTGCTGTCCTCGGCCAGGCTCGCGGGCATGACCGGTGAGCTGGTGCCCGTCCCCGAGGCCATCGCGGTGGCCTCGCTCGGCGGCGGCCGTCCCCTCGCGGTCTACGACTTCGGCGCCGACACGTTCGACGTCTCGATGCTCGACTCCGAGCACCGCATCCTCGCCGAGGGCAGCCTCAGCGACGTCGGCGGTCTCGACATCGACCAGGCGCTGCTCGAGCACATCGGCCGCACGGTCTCGCACAAGGACCCGGCAGGCTGGCAGCGGTTGCTGCGCCCGGTCACGGTCGACGACCACCGCGCCCGCCTCGGCCTGCGCGAGGAGCTGCGCCTCGCGAAGGAGGACCTCTCCGAGCTGCCTCAGGTCGAGGTGCTGATGCCGGAGCCGTTCGAGAAGGTCGTCGTCACGCGCGGCGAGCTGGAGGCGTTGATCCGGCCGAGCCTGATCCGCACCACCGAGCTCCTCATCTCCACGGTCCGCAGGGCCGGTGTCACGCCCGAGCACGTCTACCTCGTCGGCGGCTCCTGCCGGATGCCGCTGGTCGCGCAGCTCATCGCGGAGAAGGTCGGCATCGTCCCGACCAACCCGGACCACCCGGAGACGATCGTCGCGTCCGGCGCGCAGGTCGTGGACCGGGCGATGATCACGCTCAAGCCCGAGGACGACAAGCCGAAGTTCGTCGAACCGCCCACGGTCGTGACCGCGCCGGTCAGCCCCGCCGTGAGCGGCCCGCACCCGGTGAACCCGAACGTCAGCGGCCCGAACCCGGTGATCAGCGGGTCGTACCCGAACCCGAACGTGAGCGGGCCGTACTCCGCCAGCGGCAGCTACCCGGTGACCGGGCCCTACCAGGTGAACCCGAACGTCAGCGGCAGCTACCCGATGAACTTCCCGCAGCAGCAGGCGCCGAAGAAGGACAACAAGAAGGTCCTCTTCGCCGTCGGCGCCGCGGTCCTGGTGCTGGCGGGCGTCATCGGCGCGGCGTTCGCGTTGTCCGGCCCGGACCTGCCCAGCGCGGACGAGTGCAAGGACGACACCTCCCAGGACGGCCAGGGCTTCACCAAGTGCCTGCGTCAGCTCGCGGGCCACGTGCCGGACGGCGGCGGCTGCGAGAAGGCCGACTCCGCGCAGATCACCGGCATGGAGGAGATCAAGGGCACGGTCGTCAGCTGCACCGTCCGCGACGGCTACTCGGTCCAGTACATCCTCACCGACAGCGTCACCGGCGCCGAGAACAACGCCGCCGCCATCTCGAAGTCGTTCCAGACCGACCGCGTCGAGGCCGACTGGACCGGCAACGGCCTGGAGGGCGACTACCGCGCGGCCACCTCCAGCGGCACCGGCGTGCTCGTGTTCACCGCCAAGGGGCGTCCCATGTTCGGCATTCTCACGAAGAACGCCGAGGAGAACGCGGACGAGCTCAAGCCGGACGAAATGGCCGATTTCTTCGAGAAGTCCGTGCAACCGGGGGAGTAACCGCCCCTGATGGACCTGTCGGCACGCCGCCCCGGCATGCCACCATCGCGATCATGGTGACCGTCGCGCCGCAGGTCGAACGCGTGCAGCGCAAGGTCGTCCGCGTGCTGACCGGCACCCAGATCCTGGGGTCGGCGGCCGTGACGATCGGCCTCGCGATCAGCACGCTGATCGCCGCGTCGCTGTCCGGATCCGATGCCGTCGGAGGGCTCGCGCAGACCGCCGCCGTCGCAGGTGCCGCGGTGCTCGCGTTGCCCGGTGCACGTCTCGCGCAACGGCGTGGGCGTCGTCCCGCTCTCATCCTCGGCTACGGCATGGGCGCGCTCGGTGCGGTGATCGCCGCCGTCGCCGTGGGCTTCGGCCTGTGGCAGGTGCTGCTGGTAGGTCTCCTCCTGTTCGGCGGGGCGTCCAGCGCGAACTACGCGGCTCGTTATGCCGCGACGGATCTGGCGGATCCCCAACGTCGTGCGCGGGAGCTGTCCCGCGTGGTGTGGGCGGCCATGATCGGCGCGATCATCGGCCCCAACCTCGCCGATCCCGCTGGACGACTGGCGGCCTGGCTGGGCATGCCGGTCGGAGTGGGGCCGTTCCTGCTGGCGGCCGTGGTGCTCGTGGTCGCCGTGCTGGTCATCCAGTTCGGGCTGCGACCGGACCCGCTGGTCGTCGTGAGAAGCACTCGACCGGTTGAACCCGCGCACTGCGCCGGCGGCTCCACCGCCACTCCCGGTGCTCTCAAGATCTGGGGATCACTCGGATCCATGGCACGACTTGCACTCGTTGGGGTGATGTTGTGTCACACCGCGATGGTCGGGCTGATGTCGATGACGCCGGTGCACATGAACCACTCGGGGTCGTCGTTGCGCGTGGTCGGCGTGGTGATCAGCGTGCACGTCGCCGCGATGTACGCCGCCAGCCCGTTGTTCGGGTGGATGGCGGACCGGCTGGGCCGCGTGCCGGTGCTCGCGATCGGCGCGTCGCTCGTGGTGGCGGCGTCCGGGGTCGCGGGGATGGCGCCGTCGCACGACGCTCCGCAGCTCGCCGCCGGGCTGGCGCTGCTCGGGTTCGGCTGGTCGGCGGGACTCGTGTCGGGATCCGCGCTGCTGACCGAGTCCGTGCGGGTGGAGGACCGGCCCGCCGCGCAGGGACTGTCCGATCTGGTGATGAACGTCGGCGGGGCCGTTGGTGGCGCGGTGTCCGGGATCGTCGTGACGGCCTGGTCGTACGCGTCGCTCGGGCTGATCGTCGGGTTCACGGCGCTGCCGCTGCTGATCGTGTGCCTCTTCGCATCACTGCGCAGGCCCGTTCGTTAGGGTCTGCGGGTGCGCATCACCATGTTCCGCAAACTCATGGCCGGGGAGTTCGGCCAGGTCAGGGCCGAGATGATCGCCCACGACCACGTGCTGTCGTCACTGGGAGGGCGCACCGCCGACGAGGCGCTGGAAGCGGGGCTCGGCGCCAAGGAGGTCTGGATCGCGGTCTGCGACGCGTTCGAGATTCCCGAAAATCGGCGTTGATCCGGCGGTTCGGAGTGTCACGTGTGCTCGAACACGTGTTCGGCTACAGTGGCCCCGACCCCCGGCTTCGCAAAATTGTCAGACCCCGCCAGTAGCGTCAGGTCCAACATGACGAAGCAACGGCAGACGACAAAAGGTGGACCCAACATGGCACCCGCAGCACCCGATCGGGACAAGGCGCTCGAGCTGGCCCTGGCGCAGATCGACAAGCAGTTCGGCAAGGGCTCCGTGATGCGCCTCGGTGAAGAGGGCCGCGCCCCGATCGCCGTGATCCCGACCGGCGCGATCGCCCTGGACGTGGCGCTCGGCATCGGTGGCCTGCCCCGTGGCCGGGTCGTCGAGATCTACGGTCCGGAGTCGTCGGGTAAGACGACCGTGGCGCTGCACGCCGTGGCGAACGCGCAGAAGGCCGGAGGCATCGCGGCGTTCATCGACGCGGAGCACGCGCTCGACCCCGAGTACGCGAAGAAGCTGGGCGTCGACACCGACGCGCTGCTGGTCTCCCAGCCTGACACCGGTGAGCAGGCGCTCGAGATCGCGGACATGCTGGTCCGCTCCGGCGCGCTCGACATCCTGGTCATCGACTCGGTCGCAGCCCTCGTGCCGCGCGCCGAGATCGAGGGCGAGATGGGCGACAACCACGTCGGTCTGCAGGCCCGCCTGATGAGCCAGGCGCTGCGCAAGATCACGGGTGCGCTCAGCAACTCCAACACGACCGCGATCTTCATCAACCAGCTGCGCGAGAAGATCGGCGTGATGTTCGGCTCCCCGGAGACCACGACCGGTGGTAAGGCGCTGAAGTTCTACGCTTCCGTGCGTCTGGACGTGCGCCGCATCGAGACCCTGAAGGACGGCGGCGAGCCCGTCGGCAACCGCACCAGGGTCAAGGTCGTGAAGAACAAGGTCGCGCCGCCGTTCAAGCAGGCCGAGTTCGACATCCTCTACGGCAAGGGCATCAGCCGCGAGGGCTCGCTCATCGACATGGGTGTCGACCAGGGCATCCTGCGCAAGTCCGGCGCCTGGTACACCTACGAGGGCGACCAGCTGGGCCAGGGCAAGGAGAACGCCCGCAAGTTCCTGCTGGACAACCCGGACATCGCGAACGAGGTCGAGAAGCGCATCAAGGACAAGCTCGGCATCGGCGCCACCCTCGACGCCGACGAGACGGTTGCCGCGCCGGTCGAGTTCTAGGGGCTGTGAAGGTTGGACGAGGCTGAGGAGCAGCGCAAAGCACGGGACATCTGCTACGCGCTGCTCACCGCTCGCGCCCGTTCCCGGCAAGAGCTGCACGACGCTTTGCTGCGCAAGGGAATCAGCCCCGGCGCCGCCGAGGTGGTCCTCGGCAAGTTCGACCGCGCCGGCCTGATCGACGACGCGGAGTTCGCCGAGATGTGGGTGCGCTCGCGGCACAACTACAACGGCCTGGGCCGCCGCGCCCTGGCCATGGAGCTGCGCCGCAAGGGCGTCGCCGACGAGGTGGTGGCCGAAGCGGTCGCCGCGGTCGACGGCGAGGCCGAAGAGGAGAAGGCGCGCGAGCTGGTCCGCAAACGGCTGCGCACGATGTCCGGTGTGGACGAGACGGCGAAGATCCGCCGACTCGTGGGGGCGTTGGCACGCAAGGGTTACGCGGAGGGGCTCGCGTACCGCGTGGTGCGCGACGAGCTGCGGTCGGCCGGCGCTGAGGCTTCGGCGTTCGACGAACCCTGGTCGTAGGGCGGGCAGGCTCGCTTGCCCGACCTCGCCGCCTGACAGGTTCGCTCCGAGTAGCCTGAAAGTTGTGAGCACCACTCCCGACGCGCCGTCCGCCGTGACCCCCACGGTCTCGGACCTGCTCTGCTTCGACCTCTACACGACGTCGCGAGCGGTCACCGGCTTCTACCGCCCGATCCTGGACAAGGCGGGCATCACCTACCCGCAGTTCCTGGTGATGCTCCTGCTGTGGGAGCGGGATTCGAGGCCGATCCGGGAGCTCGTCCAGGAACTCGACCTCGAGTACAGCACGCTGTCGCCGTTGATCAAACGGCTGGAGAAGAGCGGCCTGCTGGTCCGCGTCACGCATCCCGACGACGAGCGCTCGGTGCTCGTCCAGCTCACGGACAAGGGTCGTGACCTGCAGTGGATCGGCGCCGAGATGTTCAACCAGCTCGGCAAGGCGCTCGGCATGACACTCGAGGAGATCACCGTTCTCCGCAAGGCGCTGAACCGGGTGAAGCACGGCGCCGAGCGCTCGTGAGCTGAAACACATCGCGCACGAGGTAACTCGTCGGGTAACTTACATCGTGCACGACCTAATCGAGCACGATGCACCACCGCCAAGGTGCCGACGAGAGAGTGAGAGACCGATGCGAGTTCGTAAGGTGTTCGCCGTTCTTGGAACCCTGCTGGCCCTGGCTGCTGTCGTTCCGTCGAGTGCCGGTGCCGCGGACGACACCGAGAAGTCCGGCGCCAAGAAGCCGACCATCGTGCTGGTGCACGGCGCGTTCGCCGATGGAGCCAGCTGGAACGGTGTCGTGGAACGCCTGCAGCGCAAGGGATTCCCGGTCGTCGCGGTGGCGAACCCGCTGAGGTCGGTCACCGGTGACGCGAACTACCTGCGCAAGGTGCTCGCCTCGATCGAAGGGCCGATCGTCCTCGCCGGGCACTCCTACGGCGGCATGGTCGGGTCGCAGGCCGCGCTCGGGAACCCGAACGTGAAGGCGCTGGTCTACGTCGCGGCGTTCGCACCGGAGAAGGGCGAGAGCGCGCTGGAACTGTCGAACAAGTTCCCCGGCAGCACGCTGGGCGACACGCTGTCGGCCATCGACATCGGTGACGGCAGCAAGGACCTGACGATCCAGCAGGACAAGTACTGGCAGCAGTTCGCGGCCGACGTGTCCCGCAAGGACGCGACATTGGCGGCGGCGACACAGCGGCCGATCAACGACACCGCGCTGACCGAGAAGGCCGGCGAGCCCGCGTGGCACTCCATCCCGTCGTACTTCGTGGTGGCGGGCAAGGACAAGAACATCCCGGTGGCGGCGCAGAAGTGGATGGCCGAGCGCGCCCACGCCCGTGCCGTCGTCGAGGTCCGCGACGCCTCGCACTCGGTGGCCGTGTCCCAGCCGGCAACCGTGGCCGACCTGATCGTGCGCGCGGCGCGTTAGCAGAACGCGTCAGTAGAAGCAGAAAGCCGGGGCGCGGCAGGGGCGCCCCGGCTTTCGCCGTGTCCGGAGAACCTACGGCTTGGCGACCTTGCAGCCGGGCAGCGACAGGTCGAGCGTCGTGCCGGAACCGAAGCAGGAGACGAAGCCGAACGTCTGCTGGCCGTAGCTGATGCCCTTGTGGACCGTGACCTTGCCCGCGGCGTCGACCTCGCACGGGTTGTTCATCGTGCAGCGGCCGCCGCTCTCGTTGCCGGTGTTGTTGACGCCTACGACTTTGCCGCTCGTGTTGTCGATGATCGGCGAGCCCGAGGTACCGCCGATGGTGTCGCACGACGACGTGTAGCGCAGTGAGTCGCGCCAGGTCCAGTCGGCTTCCCTGAGCTGGTGCACGAAACCGTCGACCTGGCAGGAGTAGATCTTCTTCCAGTAGCCGGAGACGACCCTGATGTCCGTCTTGGCAACGGGATGCGAGGCCGACAGCTCCAGCGCGCGGATCCCGTGCTCCCGCTGGAGCTGCCCGTACGTCGTGCCGAGCTGCAAGAACGCGGCGTCGGTACCGGTCATCGTCGCGTAGAGGAGCTTGGCCGTGCTGAGCTTCACGATCTCCGCGCCGGAGCCGTTGAGCAGCCTGACCTCGCGCTTCTCCGGCCGGTCGACGAGCACCTGGCCCGCCTTCATGAGTTCGACGCAGTGCCCGTTCGTGAGCACAAGCGCCTTGTCCTCGGCAGCCGAGCCGGGCACGCGGACCAGCGAGCCCGAGCACCCCTTGAGCGCCACGGTGCCGGTGAAGTCGACCACGGCCTGTGCGGGTGCCGTCGTCATGCCGAGCGCGGCGATCGCCACGAGCACGGGTGCGACGAGAAGTCGTGCCATGTGCGGATCGTAGTCATCCTGCTACCAAAGGAAGTCGGCTGACCGGCCGCTCGTAACTCGATCGAGTGACGCTGCGGCCGAGGGCTAACGGGTGAAGCAGACCAATCGACGTCGTGGTCACACATCGCAACCGCCAGGAGCCGTGATGACCTACCCGACGCAGCCCGTCTACGCACCGCCACCGGTCGCACCGCAGAAGCCCGCGAGGTTCGGTGCGCTCGCCTGGACCGCGTTGATCCTCGGGATCGTCGGTGTCGTCGGCTCGCCGATCATCATCCTCAACAACCTCACCGCGATCGCCGCGTTCGTCGGGCTCGTGCTCGGCATCATCGCGTTGTTCGGCACGCGCAAGATCCTGGCGATCATCGGCGTCGGCCTTTGCGTCGCGGCGATCGTTTTCACCGTGGTGGCACAACAGTCCGCGGTCAAAGAGCTCGACAAGATCCTGGACGGCGGCACGAACCAGGGACAGGTCGGCGTCGGCGGCGAGACCCCGAAGCAGGACGCGCTCGTCGAGCCTCCGACCTGGGGCAAGCGGTACACGTGGGAGAACGGCCTCTCGGTCGACGTCGCCGCGCCCGTCGCGTGCGCGCCCGGCCAGTACTCGTCCCCGCCGAACATCGCCCGCGCGGTGAAGTTCCAGGTCACCATCACCAACGGGACGAGTGCCGCGTTCGAGACCGCGCTGCTGTCGCTGGGCAACGACGCGCAGTTCAACGGGCAGAAGGCCGAACGGATCTTCGACACCGGCGGTGAGTGCGGCAGCGCGTACGACACGGCGACGGTGTTGCCCGGCAAGACCTACACCTACGACGTCGCGTACTCCGTCGGCGCGCAGCCCGGTGAGATGCAGCTCGTGTTCGAGCCGAGCTTCAACTCCGACAAGGCCGCGTTCGTCGGTCAGGCGTAAACCGTTCGCCAGCGGGCGCTCGGACGGGTTACAAATCGGGGCATGTTGCGCAAGTATCCGCGGACGCCCCACCTCGAGGGCTCGCGCCTGCAACCAGGCGACGAGGACCTCGACCAGGTGCCGTTCCGCGCGATCGCGGGACGGCACCTCGTCGTCGAGGAGAAGCTCGACGGCGCCAACACGGGCATCAGCTTCGACTCCGCCGGGACGCTGAAGTTGCAGTCACGCGGCCATTTCCTGGCCGGCGGACCCCGTGAGCGGCAGTTCGCGCCCATGAAGGCGTGGGCCGCGACGCACCAGGGCGTGCTGTGGGAGCGGCTCGGCACGCGCTTTGTTCTGTACGGGGAATGGTTGTACGCCAAGCACACCGTGTTCTACGACGCGCTGCCGCACCACTTCTGCGAGTTCGATCTGCTCGACCGGGAGACCGGTGACTTCCTGTCCACACCGGAACGTCGCCGGCTGCTCGCTGGAACGCCGGTGGTGTCCGTGCCGGTGCTGCACGAGGGACGGTTGCGCACGGTGAAGGACCTGACCGCGCTGATCGGGCCGTCGACGTGCCGCACGCCCGGCTGGCGTGACGTGCTGGTCGAGGCGGCGCGGACGGCGGGCCAGGACCCGGATGTCGTTGTCGCGGAAACGGATTCGGACGACCACATGGAAGGCCTCTACATCAAGGTGGAGGAGGACGGGCGCACGGTCGAGCGGTACAAGTGGGTGCGGCCGACGTTCAACACGGCCGTGCTGGACTCGGGCAGCCACTGGCAGGACCGCCCGATCCTGCCGAACCGGGTGGTGTCACGTGTTTGAGTCACTCTGCCCGACTGGTCCACAGTGGACTCTCGACTGGGACGCCGTGCGTTCGGCGTTCGCCTGGGTGCGCGCGATGGAAGGCGTGCCACAGGATCCGATCCACCACGCGGAAGGCGACGTCGCCACGCACACCCGGATGGCGTGCGAGGCACTGGTGTCGCTGCCGGAGTGGCGCGCCCGGACGGAACCAGACCGCGTGCGGTTGTTCACCACGGTCCTGCTGCACGACGTGGCGAAGCCGTTCCGCACGCAGATCGACGATGGCCGGATCACCGCGCACGGCCACTCCCGCGCCGGTGATCTGATGGCGCGCAAGGTGTTGTGGGAGATGGGACGGCCCATCGCCTGGCGCGAGCACGTCGCCGCGCTGGTGCGGCACCACCAGGTGCCGTTCTGGGCGTTGGAGCGACCCGATCTCGACCGCATCGCGTTCCGGGTGAGCCTGCTCGCGCGCAACGACGACCTGGCGACGCTCGCCCGTGCCGACATCCTCGGCCGGATCTGCGGCGACGCCGAGTCGGTGCTGGAGAACATCGCGCTGTTCGAGGAGTACTGCCGTGACCGCGACTGCCTGGACCGGCCGCGCGCCTTCCCGTCCGACCACGCGCGGTTCCAGTACTTCCGCACGCCCGGCCGCGATCCGGACTACGCCGCCTACGACGACACCCGCGTCGAGGTGACGGTGCTGTCCGGCCTGCCGGGCGTCGGCAAGGACCACTGGATCGCCACTCATCGGCCGGGCTGGCCGGTGGTGAGCCTCGACTCCGTGCGTTCCCGGCTCGGCATCGCCCCTGACGGTGACCAACGAGCGGTGGCGGCCGCGGCGTTCGAGGAGGCGCGGACGTTGCTTCGTGCCGGGGAGCGGTTCGTCTGGAACGCGACCAACATCTCCCGGCAGCTGCGTGAACGCTGCATCGGACTCGCCGCGGACTACCGCGCTCGCGTCACCCTGGTCGGGCTCGAAGCGCCGAGGAAGGTGATCCACGCCCGCAACCGCACGCGTCCGGAACCGGTCCCGGCCGCGGTGATCGACCGGCTCGTCGACAAGTGGGAGACGGTCGACGTCACCGAGGCGCATGCCGTCGAACGGGTGGACACAGCACAAACCTCGACACGTACTTAGCCCCGCCGCCGATGCCTCCTACAAGGGCCCTGCCCACCCCTTGAAGGAGCGCGCCATGACCGACGTCCGGCCGGCGAGGTCCGTCCGCATGATCTTCGAGTTCACCGCGGACGGTGTCCGGCTGCTGGAGCAGCACCCGGTGAACGTCACCGTCGGCATCTTCGGCGCTCAGCGCTCCGGCGACTACGTCGAGGTCCGCGACCGCGACGGTCAGACCGTGAGCCGCGTGCCGGTGTGGACGGGCCTCGGCAGCACCGTCGAAACGTTCCCCCAAGATCCACATGTCAGCTCGGACACCCCACGCGTCCTCACCGTCGTGGTGCCCGCTCCACCCGACGCCGACCACGTCGCCGTCGTCCGCGACACCGCCAACGGCGGTGGCTCCAGCGTCGAGGTGCTCGGCACGTTTCGCCTTCGACGTTGATTATGTCAACCCGGCAACCCGCTGACCTCGGCCTTAGCAATGACTCTTTGGACTTCGTCGTCAAAAGACTCATTGCCAAGGCCGGAGGCGGCGGTGATATATCGGTTGGCGAGGGCGACACCCGATATATCGGCGAGCGGATTCTGTGGTGACCTGCGGGGCGTGACTAGCGGCGGTGTTCGCCGTGGTGGCCGACGGCACGGACCAGCCACAGGGTGCCGGCGCCGGCGACGACCAGGACGGCGATGCCAGTGAGGAAGCCGATGCTCGTGGACGAGTCGTCGGGCTGGGGTGGCGGGCTGGTGTTGGCCTTCGTCTGGGCGATGGCCGGGTCGGTCATCTGCAGCGAGTTCGACTTGACCAGTCCGGTGCCTTCCAGCAGCAGCATGTGCTTGAGCAGGAAGGTCAGGCCGGTCTGCGCGGCGACGCGGGCGGGGACGTTCTTGGTCGTCGCGCGGGCCTGAGCGACCTGGACGATGAGCGAGCCGTCGGCCGCTCGGGACAGGTTCGCGTACATGCGGTCGAGTTCGTCACCCGAGCTGGCCGAGATGGCGGTCGCCCACGACTTCTGCTCGGTCGTCGGTTCGGTCGGGAGGTCCACCCCGATCTGCTTGGCGGCGTCGGCGACCGCGGCGGTGAGCTGGCTGTGCTCGGCGGCGAGCTGACCCGCGACCTTGCGGACCTTCGCGTCACGTGCCCGGTCGGAGCTCTCCCTGCTGGCCGGTTTCTGCCAAAGCGTGTGCTGGGTGAGCAGAACGAGCAATTCGCGGTCCGACGGTTCGACGCTCTGGCCGATCACGCGAACCGCGTTCACCTGTGCCTTGGCCGTCACCAATTCGAGCGCGGACGGGTCCACCAGACCCGTGTTCTCGAGGACCGTCATCGTGCGGATGAGCATTTGCAGGGTCTGGTGGGCGAGCGTGCGGATTGTGGTGTTCTGGGTCGTGGCCCGCGTTTGCGTGGCCATTACCAGAAGGCCGCCCTGTGCCTGCCGGACGATCGTCGCGTAGGCGCGGTCGTGGTTGTCTCCGGTGCGTTCCGCCATCTCGTTGATGAGTGACTGGTGTTCACTGCTCACGTCGTTCGGCAGTACCACGCCGAGATCGGTGGCGAATTTCAGAAGATCGACGTCGAGCCGTGCGTGCCCTTCGAAGATGTCACGTCCTGCGTTACTGATCCCCGCATTCGTCGTTCGCGTCGGAGCGTCTTTGCTCACAGGTACCAACCAAGAGTTTGCTTGGCGCAGAGATACCATGAAAGAGCGGTCCGACGGCTGCACTTCAGTGGACTGCGCGTTTGCCGGGACCGCTCCCACAAGGGCCCCGAGAAATACGACAGATAGGGCGGTAAACAGCGCTGCGTGCTGTCCCAGCGTGCCCAACCGGTAACGCATAGTGCCCGTTCCTCCCCGCGATCGAGCTGCCTTCGAAGGTGATACGTGCAGGTCGGCCGGTAGTTCACCGGACGTGCGCATATGCTTATGTGACGTGGATCACAGTAGCTAAGGCGAACCATTTGGAGTTGATTTACGTACCCGAGGGGTTTTCGCGTTCACGATGTAGTATCCAATGGATTCCACGCTCGGCCACCGAGTCGCTAGGTCTGCCGCCCGAAGCGAACACGTCGCCGATATCTGGGGAGGTCGCAAGCTTCATGGCTGATCAGGGCAAGGTCGCACAAGCCCATCAGGACGAGGAATTGCTCACGCTGCTCTACGGGCAGTTCCAGCGGATGTTGTTCTCGCAGGTCCTGTGCCTGACCAACTACGACCGTCAGTGGACGGAAGATGTCGTTCAGGAGACGTTGATCAGGGCTTGGCAGAACTCCGAACATCTCGTTCGTGAACCGGGGATGTTGCGCGGGTGGCTTTGTACTGTGGCTCGTCGCATTGTGATCGACGGATGGCGCAGCCGTCAGGCGCGCCCGCAAGAAGTGGAATTGCTTCGCCCGGACATCGCTGAATCTCCGGACGACACCGAACAGACACTTTCGGTGATGGTCATTACTGATGTAGTACGCCAATTGAGTGATGAACACCGTTCGGCTATCTACGAAACGTATGTCTTGGGGCGAACAGTGAAGGAGGCCGCGATCGTTCTGGGAGTCCCGGAAGGAACCGTCAAGTCCCGGCTGTACAAGGCGATGCACACGATCCGCCGGGCGCTGCAGGACAGGAGCTAGCGTGATGGTGACTCGTCAACCACATCACGAGGACGCAGACTCAGTAGACGCAGGCGCAGCAGACGACGAAAACCGCACGAGCCCGGAAGGGCCGTGCGGTGATGTCGCGGCGTATGTGCTCGGAGTCCTCGACCCCGCACAGCACGTGATCTTCTCCCGGCACCTAGCCGGGTGCGAAAGCTGCCAGCGCGACGCGGCCGACTTCGGCATGTTCGCGCCGGTGCTGCGTCAGGTGGTCAGCCGGCCCGCGGGGCATCCGCCCTGTCGAATCACCCGCAGCATCCTGGTGGTGGCGGCGGGCGTCGTGGTGGCCGTGGCCGCGGTGCTGTCGGTCGCCGAGTCGTGGTCCTCCGACCTCGACGACCCGGTCGTGATCAGCGACCTCACGCGTGCGGAGTCCGCCCGCGACGAGCCGTTCACGCTGTTCTGGCAGCTCTGACCCGGTGACTCTGTCAGTGAGCGTGCCAGTTAGCGTGTCGGCGAGCGCGCAGGCGACGCGGAGCCATCCGCGCACCAGCCTGGCCCAGATCATCGCTCGCTCCCGCACAGCTCACAGTTCCGTTAACCGTTACCTGTGGGTAAGTTTGCCCGACGACGAAGCGCAGGTCTCTACGGTCCTCACCGAAGGAACACCGAAACCTTCGACCTGCGGTCCTCTCGGTACCGAAGTCAAGGGGTAGACAGAGGTGACATCTCCACTGCTCGGCCGGGACGCGGAACTCGCGGCTCTCGGACGTCTGCTCGACGACGCTGTGCTCGGAACGGGCTCCTGCGTGGTCGTCACCGGTGGGTTCGGCATCGGCAAGTCCGCGCTGCTCGAGGCCTTCACCGCCGAGGCCCGTGAGCGCGGCTTCACGGTCCGGCTGGCCAAGAGCGCACGACTGGAGAGCCACCTGCCAGGCGCGGTGGTCCGCCAGCTCGCGCCGTGCCTCGCGAACGAACACGACCTCGAAGAGCTCTACGCGCGGGCCGCGAACTCCGCCCGCAAGGCGCCGATCCTGATGGTCATCGACGACGTCCACGTCGCCGACACCTTCTCCAAGCGCGCGCTCGCCTACCTGCGTCCACGGCTGCAGCACATGCCGGTCGTCATCGCGTTGGGCGCCTCGCAGGGCTACCTGTCCACGGACGAGGTGACGCTGCCCGAGATCGCCGGTGGTCATCCGCACCGCATCGACCTCGACGGACTCGACGTCACAGCCGTCGAACACCTCACCGAGAACCTCCCCGGCCGGGACGCGAAGCGCTGCCACGAGCTCACCGGCGGCAATCCCTACCTGCTACAAGCATTGCTGCGGGAGGAAGGCGAGGGGTCGGCCGCGGTCGGCGAGATGATCGGCATGCGGCTGCGCGAGTACACCGGCGCCGCCGAAGTCGCCCGCTCCGCCGCCGTGCTGGACGGTGACGCCGGCCTCGAACTCCTGTCCGCGCTCACCGGGTTCGACGCGCTGCCCGCCGTCGACACGCTCGTCCGTCTCGGCGTGCTCGCCGACACCGACCCGCTGACGTTCCGGCACCCGTTCGTGCGCAACAGCATCCTCGCCGACATGCCGGTCGCGGTCCGGTCCGCCGCGCACGCCCGCGCCGCCTGGCTGCTGTTCGAGTCGGACGCCCCCGACGAACGCGTCGCCGAGCACGTGCTGAAGGCCAGATCGGTCCGCTTGCCGTGGTCCGTCGACCTGTTGCGGGAGGTCGGCGGCGTCGAGCACCTGGAACGGGCGCTCGACGAGCACCTGTCCGACGAGGACAGGCTGTCGATCGAGGTCGAGCTCGGCCACGCGGAACACCTGAAGGACAACGCGCTCGGCCGTGACCGCGTCCGCGACGCGCTGGTCCAGTGCGAGGACCCGCACCTCGCCGCGAACGTCGCGCTGTCGTTGATCCAGCGCATGTGCACGGGCTCGGACGCCCACTTCGCGGTCTCGCTGGCGATCATGGTCATCGCCCGGCTGCTGCCGGAGGACCGCGACCTGGTCTGGAACCTCGTCTGCACCACCTACCTGCTCTCCGCCAACCGCGACGCGCGGATGGCGAACTGCGCGGGCAAGTACTTCGACGACCTCGTCGGCGAAGTTCCGAAGGACCCGAACCTCAAGCGTGCGCGGTCGGCGTTGCTCGCGGTCGGCAACGCCCGCAGCGGTGACTCGTCCGCCGAAGCCGTCCGGCACACGCTGGAGGCGCTCGACGGCGAGTGGGTCGACGTCTTCGGCGAGCCCTACCTGTTCACGTTCCTGGTGCCGGTGCTCGGCGACGATCCCGAGCACACCAACAAGTTCTGGCTCTCGCACAGCACCGCGCCGGTCTCGCACGATCCGCACCTGCGCCGCGGCATGCTCAGCATGATCGCCCGCGCCACCGCCTTCCACAACAGCGGTGACCTCGCGCGCGCCTACACGTTCCTGACGCCACCGGTCTCGACCGGCAACCTCGACTGTCCCGCGGTCCTGCTGGCCACCGCGAAACTGGCCGAGGTGTGTGTCGAGATGGGGCAGTTCGACGAGGCCGCCCCGCTGGTCGCCGAAGACGGCGATCTGTTGCAGCACATCAACCTCGTCTACGCCCGCGGCCGGCTCAAGCTCGCGTCGTGTCACGCGGAGGGCGCGCTCGAGGACCTGCTGGAAGCAGGCCGTCGGCTCGCCGCACGCGAGATGCCCAACCCCGCGCTGGTCGCGTGGCGGCATCACGCGGTGCGCGCGTATCTGGCGTTGGGCAACCGAGACGACGCGGCCCGGCTCGCGCACGAGGAACTCGACCTGGCCAAGAGGTGGGGTTCTCCCCGTGTCGTGGGAACCGCGTTGATGAGCGTGGGCATCAGCACCGACGACGTCGACGTCCTCGTTGAAGCGGAACAGGTTCTCGCCTCGTCACCGCACCGCCTGCTGCACGCCCAGTCGACGTACTGGCTCGGCCATCACCTGCGCCGCAAGGGCCGCATGGAGGCGGCTGCCCCGCACCTGCGTCAGGCGTTCGAACTGGCCCGCCGCCTCGGCGCGCACCCGCTGGCCAAGCTCGCGGGCGACGAGGTCCGCGACGGGGACGACCAGGTGCAGGGCCTGACCAAGCAGGAGAACAGGGTCGCGCGGATGGCGGCGCAGGGTCTGACGAACCGGCAGATCGCCGAGACCCTGCACCTGACCCGCCGCACGGTGGAGCTGCACCTGTCGAGCGCCTACCGCAAGCTCGGAATCACGGGACGGGCTGAGCTCGTCGCCGCCTTGTGGTCCTGACGACGATCAGCAGGCCCGCCAGCAACGCCATCAGGATCACCGTGACGACGGACGACAGCACCAGGAACTCGGTGAGCTGCCCGCCTGCGAGGTAGGCGCCGAGCGCGACGGCGACGACCGCGCACACGGCACGGTCCATGATGGACTCCATCGACAGAAGCGTTGCGCGGTAACGGGAGTCCGGGATCGCGTCGTTGAGCAGCTTCTTCTGGATGGGGAAGCTCATTCCCGCCGTCACCGAGAACAGGCACAGCAACACGATCGTCAGGATGCCACCGGACGGCACGATGAAGCCGATCGCCAACGCCATCACGACGGTCAGCAGGAACACCGACTTCGCCGGCCCGATCTTCTTCGACAACCAGTGCGGGCGTGCCGCGGCGACGGCCTCGAAGATCGTCATCGCGGCGAGCACCGAGCCGTACCAGTTGACCGAGACGTTCTTCGACTCGAGCACCGGCTGGAACAGGTTCACCTGCAGGATCCGCACCAGCGTGAACATCGCGACGCCCTGGACCATCAACAACAGCAGCCAGCGCGAGGTTCTGAGTGAACTGAACGCGCCGCCGACACCCGCGAGCAGCTTCGACGTCTTGCCCTCAGGTCGTTTCCAGCCCGGAATCGGCGGCAGCTTCAGCGCGAGGACCACCGCGATCGCGGCGTTGATCGCGGTGAGCCAGTACGGCGACGGCATGTTCCACTGCATCAGCAGACCGATGACCGGCCAGTACACGATCTTGCCGACCAGGCTGTACGACCGCCCGACGCCCTCGACCTTGAGGTAGAGGTGCCCGGCGTTGTGCGCGTTGAGATACTCGTACAGGTAAGCGCTCTGCGCGCCCGAGATCAGCGACCTGGCCAGCGCGATCAGCAGGAAGTGGATCAGGAACCCGGTGTAGTTGCCGGCGAACACCGGCACCAGGTTCGCGAAGACCAGCACGCTCGCGCCGAGCCACAACGACGTGCGGTAGTCGAAGCGGTCCGCGACCATGCCGGTCGGGATCTCCATGAGGCAGAACGCGATGTAGTAGATCGACTGGATGCCGAAGATCTCGGCGTCGGAGAGCCCAAGCTGCTTCTGGTACTCATAAAAGATCGGGATCCACAGCAGCAGCCCGAAGAAGAACTGGAAGCCGTACGTCAGGCGGACGGCCCGCGCCACATCCGGAGTCGCCGGTACGCGAAGACCCAGCATCAGATCGAATACGGCCGCAGCTGCAGGACGTACAGGATCTCGTCGGTGGCGAGCCACTCGATGTCGACCGGCGAGTCGAACGTGTAGTCCGGCGAGAAGTGCGACTGGAGCAACCGGCCGACGATCGCGAGCCGCTGCAGCTGTGCGTGCCCGTTGACGCCCAGGTCCTCCTTGGCGTCACCGAGGGAAACCGTGCGGCCGCCACCCTCCACAGTGGAGTAGAGGTACTGCATCGGCTGCTTCGAGCCTTCGACGACGTCGGTGACGTTCGGCGAGACGTTGATGTAGACGTTGCGGAAGTCGTTGCGGTTCATGGGGTTCGTGGTGACCATGACGCCACCGAAGTCCGCCTTGACCTGCTCCTGGATCACGACGCCCATGAAGCAGTCGTCGAGCGAGATGCCGGCCTGCTGCCGCAACCGCACGCTGCGCGCGGAGACGAGCGAGGCCCACACCTCCTTGACCGACTCCACGATCTTCTCGGCGCTGGTGACGTGGTTGTACGACTCGTAGATGCCCGCGGCGGAGAATCCGGCCAGGTCCTCGGCGTTCGACGAGCTGCGCACCACGAAGGTCCGCACGCCCGCGAGGTTCTCGACGAGCGCGGAGTCCAGTTCTGACAGCAGGTAGTCCGGCACGCGGGTCTTGCGGATGAGTCGCTGCAGCTCGACGCACAACGGTTCGATCTCGCGGGCGTTGAGCTCCAGGGCCATCTTCAGCTTGCCGATGGCCTGCTGGATCTTCGGTGACGACTCCAGGAAGCCCTGGTGCATCGAGAACGGCAACGCGATGCCGCGCGGCACCCGGACCCGTTCCGCGAGCAGTTGCTGAGCGGCGGCCAACAGGTCGTCACCCTCGTGGCCGAGCAGCTTTCCCAGATACGGCATGAGGTTGTCGCGCGGCGGGCGCGGCACCGAGAAGAAGCCGAGCAGGCGGCGTGGCGTCTCGGTCGCGAGCACGTGGTGCAGCTCGCCGAGGTTCGCGGCCTTGGTGCCGTAGCGGTGGCTGTCGTTGTAGCGGATCTTGCCGAGGTTGAGGATCGCGTTGTAGGTGTGCTCGGGCTCCTCCAGCGTGACGCGCTGCGCGTACCAGGCGGGGCGCTGGCCGAGGTCCTGCGGTTCGTCGATCAGCCGCAGCCCGACCTCGGCGCTGCGCGGCGACACCTCGTACTCGACCCACTGGCCATCGAGGTTCTCCCGGTCGATCAGGTCGAACGCGCCGAGCTGGATGGCGTTCGGGATGGACCAGCCGGTGGCGAGGACGTTCGTGTGCGAGAGGGGAGTGGTGTGGCTGGCGTTGATGATGCCGGCCAACCGCGGAATGTCGTCGGGAACGCGATGCATGACGACGATGTCGAACCACTCCAGCGAGTTTTCGCGGTACTCCTGCTCGCTGCGGAATGCGCGCAACCGGCCTTTCGTCGTGCCGGGATTCAACGCGACGAACTCTGCCGTCGAAAACAATTCGTGCGCCAGGATCCGTGGAAGCCTTTCCACCGGAAGTTCCGCTACCGCTTGTTCCTGGAGGTGGTTGGCGGGCTTGAAGAACAACGGGGTCGCGGGGTCGACGTTCCTGCGCACCTCGGCGTAGAAGAACTCGATCATGTCGGCCGACATGGTGTCGACCTCGACGGTCTCCAGCGAGAACATGCGCTTGTCCTCGCGCTTGTGCAGCGACAGGATGCCGAGGAAGAACCGCCGGTCAGGGGCGTGATAGAAGCTCTGGTTGAACTCGTCGATCCGCGCGCGCATCTCCTCGCCGCCGATGCCGAGGATCTCCTGGCCGATGTAGAGCGCGTGGAACTCGTGGCGCGCGTTGTTCAGGAAGTGGATCGTCTCGTTCTGCCGGTCGACGACCACCTTGACGAAGGAATAACCACCCAGACTGCCGGACAGCTGGTTGAACGCCGACATGGTCAGCTGTTCTCCGACCAACCCCGCGACGTCGGCTTCCTGGACAGTCACACCTGCTCCTCTCGTGCGTCATTGCAACGAGCAAGTGTGACACCGCGGCACTGAGCGTTATTCCGGAAGAAATCTCAATAGGCTCTGGTTCGGTTCATGGTTTCTCAACCTTCCGTTAATACGAGACCGGCGTCACCGCCTGTTGGGTGAAGAATCCAACGAGGTGGGACGCCGGTCTCGTGATGTGAGCCGAATTTCCGGTTCGTGACCTGGGTTACCCGAGCCGGCTGGCCTCGCGCGCGAGGGACTCGATGCGGTCCCAGTCGCCGTTGACGAGGGCGTCCTTCGGGGCGAGCCACGAGCCGCCGACGCAACCGACGTTGGGCAGCGCGAGGTAGTTCGGCGCGGTCTGCGGCGTGATGCCACCGGTCGGGCAGAACTTCACGTGCGGGATCGGGCCGCCGATGGACTTCAGGTAGTCGACCCCGCCGGCCGCCTCGGCCGGGAAGAACTTCAGCGCGCTGAGCCCGCGCTCGGCCAGCCGCATCACCTCGGACACCGTCGCGGCACCCGGCAGGTACGGCAGCCCGGTCGCGTCGGCGGCGTCGAGCACGCGGTCGGTGGTGCCGGGCGTGACGAGGAACGCCGCCCCGGCCTTCGCGGCCTGCTCGGCGTGCTCCGGCGCCGTGACGGTGCCCGCGCCGATCACGATCTCCGGCACCTCGCGTGCGACGTTCTCGATCGCGGCGAGCGCGGCCGGCGTGCGCAGCGTGAGCTCGATGACGCGGACGCCGCCGCGCAGCAATGCCTGGGCGAGCGGCACCGCGTGGTCGGCGTCGTCGACCACGACGACGGGGATGACGGGCGAGAGCGCGAGCAGGTCGGCTCCGGTGGTCGCCCGAAAGTTGTCACCGCTGGTCACGAGTCACTCCTTGATCGAAAACCGATATATCGCATGCTGCCACACCCCGCCCACGCCCACCCGGATGCAAAAAACGTTTGCGGACGTCCGCAAAAGACTCATTGCAAAGGCTGGCTAGCGGGGGCGGCGAGGTGGGTCTGCGGGTGGGCCGGTCGGGCGTCGCCGCCCCTTTGCAACGAGTCTTTTGCGGACGAAGTCCACAGTCTCATTGCTAAGGGGCAGGTCAGCGGTATGTAGGGCGGCAACATATTGGTGGTGCTGGCCGGGCTAGTGGTGCGTGACCGGAGCGAAGTGGTCGGCGGTGATGGGGCCGAACACCGTCGCGCCGCGGTCGGCAGGTCCGACGGTACGGCGCAGGGCGGCGAACAGCTCGCGTCCGGTGCCGACCCATTCCCGGCCGGTCGGCGGGAAGTCCACGAGAGGCCGCGAGGACAGCTCCTCGGCGGACACGCGGACCTCCAGCGTTCCGGCGGTGGCGTCCAGCCGCACGACGTCGCCGTCGCGGACCCGGCCGAGCGGGCCGCCGACAGCGGCCTCCGGGGTCAGCTGGATGGCGGCCGGGATCTTGCCCGAGGCGCCGGACATGCGGCCGTCGGTCACCAGGGCCACCTTGTAGCCGCGGTCCATCAGGACGCCCAGCGGCGGCGTCAGCTTGTGCAGTTCGGGCATGCCGTTGGCCTGCGGGCCTTGCTGGCGGACGACGACGACCACGTCGCGGTCGAGCTCGCCCGCCTTGAACGCCGCCTGGAAGGCCTCCTGCGTGGTGAACACGCGGGCGGGCGCCTCGACGACGTGGTTCTCCGACGCGACCGCGGAGACCTTGATGACGGAGCGGCCGAGGTTGCCGGAGAGCATGCGCAGGCCGCCGTCGGACGCGAACGGGTCGGACGCCGGGCGCAGGACCTCGAGGTCCAGTGAGCGGCCGGGGCCGTCGACCCAGACCAGTTCGCCGTCGAGCAGCATCGGCTCCTGGCGGTAGCGGTCGAGGCCGTGTCCGACGACGGTGTTGACGTCGCCGTGCAGCAGGCCGGCGTCGAGCAGCGTGCCGACGACGAACTGGACGCCGCCCGCGGCCTGGAAGTGGTTGATGTCGGCGCTGCCGTTCGGGTAGACCCGCGCGATCAACGGCACCACGGCCGACAGGTCGTTGAGGTCGTCCCAGCTCAGCTCGATGCCCGCGGCGGCGGCGATGGCGACCAGGTGCATCGTGTGGTTCGTGGAGCCACCGGTGGCCAGCAGCGCCACAACGCCGTTGACCACGGCCTTCTCGTCGACGATGTGCGCGATCGGCGTGTAGCCCTCGCCCTTGGCCATCTCGACGGCGCGACGGCCGGCGTGCTCGGTCAGGGCGCGGCGCAGGCCCGTGCCCGGCGGCACGAACGAGGCGCCCGGCAGGTGCAGGCCCATGACCTCGACGACCATCTGGTTCGAGTTCGCGGTGCCGTAGAACGTGCAGGTGCCGGGGGAGTGGTACGAGGCGGCCTCGGCCTCCAGCAGGTCCTCGCGCGACGCCTTGCCCTCCGCGTAGAGCTGCCGGACGCGGGCCTTCTCCTTGTTGGACAGGCCGGACGCCATCGGGCCCGCGGGCACCAGGATCGACGGCAGGTGGCCGAACGACAGCGCGCCGATCAGCAGGCCCGGCACGATCTTGTCGCAGACGCCCAGGAGCACGGCGGCGTCGAACATCTCGTGCGACAGGGCCACACCGGTGGACATGGCGATGACGTCGCGGCTGAACAGCGACAGCTCCATGCCGTCACGGCCCTGGGTGATGCCGTCGCACATCGCGGGCACGCCGCCGGCGAACTGGGACACGCCACCGACGGCGCGGACCGAGTCCTTGATCCAGGCCGGGTACTCCTGGAACGGCTGGTGGGCCGACAGCATGTCGTTGTAGGAGGACACGATCGCGACGTTGGACTTGCGCAGTGCCCGCAGCGCGGACTTGTCGCCGCCGGTGATGCCGGCGAAGCCGTGCGCCAGGTTGCTGCAGGCGAAGCCGGACCGGGACGTGCCGTCCTGTGCGGCTGCGGCCACTCGTTCGAGGTAGACGCGCCGGGTGTCCGCGCTTCTGGCGGCGATTCGGCGTGTCACCTCTGTCAGAACAGGATGCAGTTCGGTCATGGGGGTCTCCGGGTCATCACGGGCCGTGGTGGGGCCCTTACGAGACGACAACGGTGGCGTCCCACGGACGGGCGTGACGCCACACACAGTAAGTCATGGCTGGTCGTAGACACAAAAACGATTCAGTAGCTGGGAGGGTTTCAGTTTTGAATCTTGGCGTGTGGTGCTTGTCACATGGCTTGAGATTGGGCAGAGTGCGGGGCACGACCTTGGAACGGAGGTGTCCCATGACTTCTACGGAGATCGTCGAACTGCGCCGGGTCATCGGTCAGATGCGGCATGCCGTGAGCGCGCTGCGCGGCAGGTATGGCGACGTGGCGGCCGTGCAGCGGCTTGCCAACGACGTGGAACGCATGGACATCGACGCCACCGAACTCGTCGACCTCAGCACCCCGAGGCAGCGCGAAGCGCCTCAAGTGGAACGCGAGGTCGTGGTCGTGCCAGACACGCCTTACGACGAGTCGCTCTGGAAGGACGCAGACGACGAAGGACTCGGTGGCTACCGCAACCGGACCTGAGCCGAGCTGATCACACGGCCCCCGCCTGACGCGGGGGCCGTAGTCGTTCCTCCACAACGACGTGGACCCCCAGAAAGGTGAGCAATGGCGAGGGCAGAGATCGCCGCCAGGACTCTGCGCACGGACCGATGGTGGTTGCCGCCGCTGACGACATTCGTCGGCCTGCTGCTCATCTCGATCTACGCGGCGTTCCGCACGTTCCAGGGGGACTTCTACTGGGTCGACCAGTACCACTACCTCACACCGATGTACTCGCCGTGCCTGACCGAGGAGTGCGTCCCCGCGGCCGCGCACTTCGGTCAGTGGTTCCCGGCGCTGCCCGGCTTCCTGACGCCGCCGGTGATCATCATCCCGTTCCTGCTGGGCTTCCGGATCACCTGCTACTACTACCGCAAGGCCTACTACCGGGCCGCCTGGGCGTCACCGCCAGCGTGCGCCGTGGCCGAGCCGCACAGCAAGTACACCGGTGAGACGAAGTTCCCGCTGATCGCGCAGAACCTGCACCGCTACTTCTTCTACGCGGCCTCGCTCCTGCTGCTGATCAACATCTACGACGCGGTCCTCGCGTTCGGCACCGGCGTCGGCCTGGGCAACATCATCCTGCTGGCCAACGTCGCCCTGCTGGGCGCGTACACGCTGTCGTGCCACTCGTGCCGCCACATCGCGGGCGGGCGGCTCAAGCACTTCTCCAAACACCCGGTCCGCTACTGGATGTGGACGCAGATCTCGAAGCTCAACAACAAGCACATGCAACTCGCGTGGGCCTCGCTGATCTTCGTCTGCCTCACGGACCTGTACGTCGCGCTGGTCGCCTCGGGAACGATCTCCGACCTCCGCTTCATCAACTAAGGAGTGGTTTTGCCCGAGCTGGAAAGGCACTCGTTCGACGTTCTCGTGATCGGCGCCGGTGGTGCCGGATTGCGTGCCGCGATCGAGGCCCGTGAGCACGGCATGCGCACCGCCGTTCTCTGCAAGTCGTTGTTCGGCAAGGCCCACACGGTGATGGCCGAGGGCGGTATCGCCGCCGCGATGGGCAACGCCAACGAGAGCGACAACTGGCAGGTGCACTTCCGCGACACCATGCGCGGCGGCAAGTTCCTCAACAACTGGCGGATGGCCGAGCTGCACGCCCAGGAAGCGCCGCAACGGGTCTGGGAACTCGAGACATACGGCGCGTTGTTCGACCGCACCAAGGACGGCCGGATCTCGCAGCGCAACTTCGGTGGCCACGAGTACCCGCGTCTCGCGCACGTCGGTGACCGCACCGGACTCGAACTGATCCGCACGTTGCAGCAGAAGATCGTGTCACTGCAACAGGAGGACCACAAGGAGTTCGGCGACTACGAGGAACGCCTGCGGGTGTTCCAGGAGTTCACCGTCACGGACATCGTCAAGGACGGCAGCCAAGAAGAGAACGGTGGCAGAATCTCCGGCGTGTTCGGCTACTGGCGCGAGTCCGGCCGGTTCGTGCTGTTCGAGGCACCCGCGGTGATCCTCGCGACCGGTGGCATCGGCAAGTCGTTCAAGGTCACCTCGAACTCGTGGGAGTACACCGGCGACGGTCACGCGCTGGCCCTGCGCGCGGGCGCCTCGCTGATCAACATGGAGTTCATCCAGTTCCACCCCACGGGGATGGTCTGGCCGCCGTCCGTCAAGGGCATCCTCGTCACCGAGTCCGTGCGCGGTGACGGTGGCGTGCTGCGCAACTCCGACGGCAAGCGGTTCATGTTCGACTACATCCCCGAGGTGTTCAAGGACAAGTACGCCGACAACGAAGAAGAAGCCGACCGCTGGTACACCGACCAGGCGAACAATCGGCGCCCACCGGAACTGCTGCCGCGTGACGAGGTCGCCCGCGCGATCAACTCCGAGGTCAAGGCCGGGCGCGGATCACCACACGGCGGCGTCTTCCTCGACGTGTCGACCCGGTTGCCCGCCGAGGAGATCCGCCGCCGGCTGCCGTCGATGCACCACCAGTTCAAGGAACTGGCCGACGTGGACATCACCGCGCAGCCGATGGAGGTCGGCCCGACCTGTCACTACGTGATGGGTGGTGTCGAGGTCGACCCGGACACCGGATCCTCTTCGGTGCCAGGGCTTTACGCCGCGGGCGAGGTCTCCGGCGGCATGCACGGCTCGAATCGGCTGGGCGGCAACTCGTTGTCGGACCTGCTGGTGTTCGGCCGGCGTGCGGGCGCGGGCGCCTCGGAGTACGTGCGGGCGATGGGCGAACGGCCGGTGTGCCCGGAGGAGACCATCACCGAGGCACGGGCGACCGCGCTCAACCCGTTCCAGCGCGAAGGCGGCGAGAACCCGTACACGCTGCACATGGAGCTGCAGCAGTCGATGAACGACCTCGTCGGCATCATCCGGCGCGCGGGTGAGATGGAAGAAGCGTTGCAGCGCCTGGAGAAGCTCAAGGAGCGCGCCCAGTCGCTGACGGTCGAGGGGCACCAGCAGTTCAACCCCGGCTGGCACCTCGCACTCGACCTGCGCAACATGTTGCTGGTGTCGGAATGCGTGGCGAAAGCGGCGCTGCTGCGCACGGAGTCGCGCGGCGGTCACACCCGCGACGACCACCCGGCGATGGACGCCGAGTGGCGACGGAAGCTGCTGGTGTGCAACGTCTCCGGGGAGACGGTCTCCGTCGAGGAGAAACCGCAGATCCCGATCCGCAACGACCTGCTGGACCTGTTCGACCGCAGCGAGCTGGAGAAGTACCTCACCGCCGAGGAGTTGTCATGAGCTACCAGGGGAAGTTCCGGGTGTGGCGCGGTGACGACTCCGGCGGTGCGCTGGAGGACTTCACCATCGAGGTCAACGAGGGTGAGGTCGTGCTCGACATCATCCACCGGCTGCAGGCCACGCAGGCGCCGGACCTCGCCGTGCGGTGGAACTGCAAGGCGGGCAAGTGCGGCTCGTGCTCCGCGGAGATCAACGGCCGCCCGCGCCTGCTGTGCATGACCCGGATGTCGACCTTCGAGGAGGGGGAGACGATCACGGTCACCCCGATGCGGGCGTTCCCGATCATCCGCGACCTCGTGACCGACGTGTCCTTCAACTACACCAAGGCGCGCGAGGTCCCGTCGTTCGCGCCGCCGAAGGACCTGGCGCCGGGCGAGTACCGGATGCAGCAGGTCGACGTCGAGCGCTCGCAGGAGTTCCGCAAGTGCATCGAGTGCTTCCTGTGCCAGAACACCTGCCACGTGGTGCGTGACCACGAGGAGAACAAGGAGGCGTTCTCGGGCCCCAGGTTCCTCATGCGGGTCGCGGAACTCGAGATGCACCCGCTCGACACGGCGGACCGCGTCGACCAGGCGCAGGAGCAGCACGGCCTCGGGCTCTGCAACATCACCAAGTGCTGCAGCGAGGTGTGCCCCGAGCACATCCACATCACCGACAACGCGCTCATCCCGATGAAGGAGCGCGTGGCCGACCGCAAGTACGACCCGATCGTCTGGCTCGGCAACAAGCTGTTCAAGCGGTCTTAGCGACGGTCTGCGGTATGACCAGCCCGGACTCGTAGGCCATCACGACGGCCTGAGCCCGGCTGGTCAGCCGCAGCTTCGTCATCACGCGGTTGAGGTGCGTCTTCACCGTGCCCTCCGTGACGGTCAGCCTGGTCGCGATGGCCGTGTTCGTCAGACCCGTGCCGACCAGCCGCAGCACCTCGCGTTCGCGGTCCGTCAGCTCGTCCAGCCCGACCGAGCTCCACGGCGAGACCGCCGTGTCGCCCCTCAGGTACGCCGCTACGAGCCTGCGCATGACGTTGGGGCTGAACTGCATCTCCCCGGACGCGACAGCGGTGATCGCGGCGATCAGCCTGGCCGGTTCGGACTCCTTCAGCACGAACCCGGCGGCACCCAGGCGCAACGCCTCGTGGACGTACTCGTCCAGGTCGAAGGTCGTCAGCACCAGCACCCGCGCGGACGTCGCGACGCGTTTGAGCGCCGTGAGTCCCGGCAGGCGGATGTCCAGCAGGATCACGTCGGGCTCGGCCGACACGGCCAGGCGCACGGCGGTGTCGCCGTCCGCGGCCTCGCCGACGACGGTCAGATCAGGTGAAGCGTTCAGCAACGCGACCAGGCCGGCTCTGAACAACGGCTGGTCGTCGACAACGAGCACGCGCGTCACAATGCCCCTCACTCATGTGACGTCACCGCGGTAGATCCCCCAACTCAGAGCGTACCGCGAAAGTTGACGGGAGATCCACTCTTCGTGAGACGACCTGGTTCCGCTTCCGTCGATACGTTCCGCGCCATGCGCACCGCATCGGCCGATCTGCTGACCACCCGGACGATCACCGTCGACGGCTCGGACGTCTACCTGCGGGTCACGTCCAGTCCCGTCGACCTGGAGATCCGCTGGTACCGCGACGGCGACCGCAGGGTGGCCGGCAGTCCCGTGCTGTTCCCGGCGGGGGACCGCTCGCGCCGGTTGCTCGGCACCGGTTTCCGCGCCGGCACCACGTTCTGCCTCGACGTGGTGGGCAGGGCGGGCCAGGACTGGTGCGGCGTCGTCGACTGGAACGTCTGACTCCTGAGGGGATCTTCGATGAAACGTGCTCTTGCCGGCCTGCTCGCCGTGGGCTTCGCGATGCTGTCCGCGACGCCGGCCCAGGCGGCGTCGACCACGATCTCGGTACCGTTCAAGCACAACCAGACCACGTGGTTCACCACCGCGCGCACGATCACCGTCGCGGGGTCGAACATCGACGCCCAGGTCGCGCTGGGCGGCGTCATGCAGCTCGCCTGGTACAAGTGCGGCGACCGCAACACGCGCGGCGCGTTCGTGCGGATGGAGGAGACCCGCAAGCACGTGGGCACGAACTTCAAGGCGGGCACCAAGTTCTGCCTCGCGTCGAACAGCCCGTACACGTCGGGCACCGTCGGAGGAACGCTGTGGTGGAGCGGCAACTGATCGCAGCGCTCGCCGCGGTGGCGCTGCTGGCCGGTTGCGCTGCCCGGCAACCGGCCCCGGCACCGGCGTCGTTCGTCGACCAGCAGCAGTACACGAAAGCCATGCGGGACAACTCCTCCGCGTTCACCTGGCCGGACGGGCGCAAGCCGGACCTCACCGTGCTCGCGGAGAAATCCGGGCCGGGAACCGACAAGGCACCCGCCGGCAGCGAGCGGATCGTCCTGGAGATCACCAACTCGTGCGCCTGGTACCTCGGCTGGGAGGACGCTCGCAAGCGCGGCGATCAGAACGCCGCGACGGCCGCGCTGAAGGTGATGGACGAGGTGCTGCCGAAGTTCTCGCCGGAGGACCCGGACGGGCAGCGCTATGCCCGCGAGACGGCTGCGAAGGCCAAGGCGGGTGACGGCTCACTGGCCGCGGACTACGTGGCGAACAACTGCGAATCCGTGCTCTGGAAATAGCGAGCGTGGCGGATAACATTTGTACAAACCCCGCACCCCGGAACCCCTTTTAAAAAGCTGAAAACACCCCCCACCAC
>NZ_JBSGXZ010000013.1:0-181753 GCF_053610285.1 Lentzea sp. NPDC054927 | reverse complement strand
GCCTGTAGCTCTTCTGGCGTCTGCAAGTACCACCAACACCCCTGTTGGTGGTACTTGCAGACGCCGTTACTGCTCGACGACGCGTGCCGTGGGGCCGTTGGACCAGGTGGCTTCCAAGCGGGAGAGACGGCCGGCGGCGTTGCGGAAGTTCACCACCAGCGGGCCGCCTGGCTGCTCCACGGACACGGACCAGCCGTCGGCGGGTGTGGCCGACAGCGCTTCCACACCCGTTGAGCGGTACCGCACCACCACGTCACCACCTCGCAGGTGGAACGCGTGGACGTAGGAGCCGTCCGACTGCCATTCCCCCTCCTGGAGTTGAGCCGAGGTGGGACGCGCATCCGTACTACTGGGAGGAACCGGAACTGACGAACTGACAACAGGAGGCCTGGTGGACGAGGGCGTGACAGGCGGCGTGCTGATCGGGGGGCCCGCTTCGGGCACCGCAACGCTGATCGACGTGACGGTCGGCATCGGCAGGACACCTGGGCCCGACGTGGCGTCCGCGGCGCCCACACCGGCCACGGGCGTGGGTTCCATGGCCGACCGGATGCCGAACCACGACAGGCCGACGGCCACAGCGGTCACCACCGCCCAGGCGGCGAGGTATCCGATCGACCGTCTCACTGCGGCAATCCTCCTGTAGCGGCTCATGGCATCAGTGCTGCTGGTTGAAGACGACCCGGTGGTGCGGGCGGCGATCACGCGCGCCCTCACCGGCCAGGGCCACATCGTGCACGGTGTCGCGCTCGCGATCGAGGCTTTGCGCGAAGTCACCGCCAACGACTACGACGTCGTGGTGCTCGACCTCGGGCTCCCCGACCTCGACGGCGGTGACGCGCTGCGGATGATCCGAGGCGTCACGAACACCCCCGTGGTGATCGCCACCGCCCGCGACGACGAGGCGGAGATCATCCGCCTGCTCAACGCGGGCGCCGACGACTACCTCGTCAAACCGTTCTCCAGCGAACACCTCGAGGCCCGCCTGCAGGCGGTGCTCAGAAGGGCCAGGGACAGCAAGCAGCTCGTCATCGGCGGCCTGGAGATCGACGTCGACCGCCGCAGGGCCAGTGTGGACGGACGAGAGCTCTCGTTGACGCACAAGGAGTTCGAGCTGCTGTCGTTCCTCGCCGCACGCTCCGGCGAGGTGGTGCCGCGGGCCGACATCCTCGCCAGCCTGTGGCCGTCCACCCGCGACGACCAGACGCTCGACGTCCACCTGTCGTGGTTGCGCCGCAAGCTCGGTGAACGGGCCGCGCAGCCGCGTTACCTGCACACGGTGCGAGGTGTCGGCGTGCGTCTGGTCGCACCGAGATGAGGCGGTCACTGGTGCTGGTCGCTCTCGCGGCGACCAGCATGGTGGCGCTGGCCTTCCTCATCCCACTCGCTCTCGTGGTCAAGAACGCGGCGTACGAGCGCGCACTCGGCGAGGCCGAGAAGCAGGCCAACGCGCTCATCCCGGTGCTGGTGATCTCCCAGAAGCCCACGGACATCCGCCAGGCCATGAGGACCACCCAGTACGGCACGCAGCAGCGGCTCGCCGTGCACATCGCCGTCCCCGCCGGCACCTACGGCACTTCGCACATCACCGCCGCCAACCTCGAGGAGGCGCGAAACCTCGCCAGGGCGTCCACGGTCGAAAGACCCGATGGAATTTCCTATCTCCAGCCGCTGGCCACCAGTGCCAGCGGGGTCGCGATCATCGAGGCGTTCGTTCCGCACGAACAGCTGACCCACGGCGTGATCGGCACGTGGTGGTTGCTGGCAGGGGTCGCGGTCGGGCTCGTCGCCGGATCGGTGTTCGTCGCCGACCGGCTGGGCGCGCGGGCCGTCAAAGCCACGCGCAGGCTCGCCGAAGGGGCCCGCAGGATGGGCCAGGGCGACCTCACCGTCCGCGTGCCGGTCAAGGGCCCGCCGGAGCTCGCAGAGGTCGGCAAGGCTTTCAACGCCATGGCCGAGCGCGTCCGGCACCTGCTCGCCTCCGAACGCGAGGTGGTCGCCGACCTCTCGCACCGCCTCAGAACGCCTCTCACGGCCCTTCTCCTGGACGCGGACACCCTCGGCAGGGGTTCGGGCGCCGACCGCGTCCGAGAGGCCGTCCAGGGCCTCGAGAGGGAGGTCGACGAGATCATCAAGGCGGCCCGTTCTGGTCTGCAGCCCGACAACAGCGGTGCCGACGCGGCGAGCGTCGTGCGCGACCGGCTGGTGTTCTGGTCCGCTCTCGCCGACGACCAGGAACGGCCGTGGACCATCCGCGGGGCCGACCGGCCCGCGCACGTGCCGCTCGCCCGCACCGATCTCACCGCCGCGCTGGACGCCTTGCTGGGCAACGTCTTCCGCTACACCCCGGAGGGCACCCGGTTCGCCGTGACGCTGGTGCACCAGGCCGACCTGGTCGTGCTGGTGGTCGAGGACGCCGGTCCCGGCATCGCGGACACCGAAGAGGCGGTCCGGCGCGGCGCCAGCGGTGGTGGTTCCACCGGGCTGGGGCTCGACATCGCCCGCCGCGCCGCGGAAAGCACTGGTGGCTCTCTCCACGTCGACCGCGGGCCGCTGGGTGGGGCGCGCGTGCAATTGAGGCTCCGGAGGCTCTAGGGATCGCTTCCAGCCCTGGCAGGGGGTGCAGGGCCGGAAAAAGAACACCGCCGGCGGCGTTCGGACCGTGGGATGGGTCCGACGCCGCCGGCGGGCACCAGCCGGCTGCGCGGCACCGCTGCCGCACCACCGAGCTCCGAGCAGGAGGAAGGAACCCGATGAGCAGTGCGCGCTTGCCTTCCCACACCGGTGTAACGAGGTGGATCAGCCGGGGCTCTCGGCGCCGGGTGTGGGGACCGGTGTATTCACCTTGGTCTGTGTGATCGTTTTTCTGATCTGACACGAAGTTAGCCCACGACCTGCCGTCGCCAATCCACCGTTCAGACGATTAATCCGTTTTAAATATATTTAAGTTCGCCCGGTCGGCTGTCCGTGCCTTAAGTCTATTTAAGATAACGTCACTGCCACTCCGCCGCCATCCATCCCCCGAAATGGAAGGCGCCTCATGCTCACTGTGATGGC
The DNA here is from genome assembly GCF_053610285.1 of Lentzea sp. NPDC054927. NCBI lineage: Bacteria > Bacillati > Actinomycetota > Actinomycetes > Pseudonocardiales > Pseudonocardiaceae > Lentzea > Lentzea sp. NPDC054927. The sequence goes on along the minus strand of NZ_JBSGXZ010000013.1, from coordinate 178,696 downwards.
AGCTACGACTTTGGCACTGTCACTCCTCGTCGCCCCCGAGACGTCCGGCGCCGCGGATGTTCCTCCCGGAAAAATCACCGTCGACGTCGTGACGGTCAACGGTTCGGGTTGCCCAGCGGGAACAGCCGCCGTCGCGGTCTCCGACGACAACACGGCATTCACGGTCACCTACAGCGACTACACGGCTCAGGCCGGTGCCGGTTCGACACCGACGCAGTTCCGCAAGAACTGCCAGCTGAACCTGCGCGTGCACTACCCGCAGGGCTTCACCTTCGGGATCGCGAAGGCCGACTACCGCGGGTTCGCACAATTACCCAGAGGCGCGAAGGGCATGCAGAAGGCGAGCTACTACTTCGCGGGCCAGTCCTCGACGGTGGCGAGCACGCACAACATCAACGGCCCCAAGACCGACAACTGGCAGTTCACCGACTCCACCAACGTCGGGGAGATCGTCTACGCGCCGTGCGGCATGGTGCGGCACCTCAACGTGAACACCGAGGTCCGCGCGTTCACGAACTCCTCGAACCAGCCGGCGTTCGTGTCCATGGACTCGACCGACGGCAGCGTCAACACCCGCTACCAGTTCGCCTGGAAGCGATGCTGAGCGAATTTGATCACTGAGTGCTCCCGGCGCTCTACCCACAGTGAGTGCCGGGGCCTCTTGCCGTGACCCGGACGTGACTTTTGACGGGCGAGTCAACCAGGCCATTGCTTCCCGCGTATACCCATGTAGATTCCCGCACACCGCGACGGCCATTCGGGTGACCGTCGCTGGATCGCGCGCCGCACGCGAACGGAGGCTGCATGCCGGTGAACGCCCAGACTGCCCAGGTCGACGACCTGACACTCATCGCGTTGCCCACCGCGGTGAACTGCGCAGATCTGTTCGTCCGCTTCACGCTCGGTGAATGGCGGCTCCGCAACATGATCGGCGAGTGCTCGGCCGTGGCTTGCGCCCTGGTCGAGGCCGCTATCGAATCCGCTGACCCCAAAACGTCACGACTCATCACACTCCGGCTGCGGCTGAGCGGCGACTACCTGGTGGTCGAGCTCGAGGCGGCCAGGTTCACGATGCCGCCCACCTCACCTGACCTGCGCACCGGCGAGCTGCAACTCGGCAACGGCGTGAAGCTGATCTGGTGCGAGCTCCAGCTGCCGACCGGCGTGAACGCCAACGCCGTGCCACTGCCCCGGCGCGAGAAGCGCCGCTCCCCCGCGGCCGAGGCGCTGGGCGACGAGCCGGACGTCGATCCGGAGCTCATCCAGCGGATCCTGTTCGGTCTCGGCGGCTCGATGGGCAACGGGAACCAGCGCTAAACCGCTTCATCTCGAGTTTCACCCACAAGGGCGCATCCATCTGAGGATGCGCCCTTGTGGTGTTCGGGGGTTCACAGGTGTGGACGCTTCACGAATTGAGTTCCACATCCCAGACGACCAGTACTCCGTTCGAGGCGTGTTACATTCGGCCGAGGCCTGGACCATCAGGTTTCTTAATGCCGTTCTTTCGGTACGGGCGGAAATTGTCCGACGCCCGGCCTGACCCGCCCATTAGTGCGGTAACCGATCCAACACAAATGGTGACAATAGGTCGATGCGCATTCACCTGCGCTAACGACGGGCAATGTTGCTCTGGTTGGCGGACGTTCGTTAACACCCTTTCCGATACGGTCTCGTACCACGCCGCCCGACATGTCCTGCACATTCGGAAAGGTGTCCCATGATTAGCACGTTGGCTGCGGCCGGCTTGGCTCTGTCCACCATCGTCATTCCCCCGGTCGCGGATCCGCCCCCGACGGGCCAGATCACCATCGACGTCGTCACGGTCAACGGCTCCGGCTGCCGCATCGGCACGGCCGCCATCGCCGTCTCCCCGGACAACAAGGCGTTCACGGTCACCTACAGCGACTACCTGGCCCAGGTCGGCCCGCAGGCGAAGCCGACCGATTTCCGGAAGAACTGCCAGCTGAACCTCAAAGTCAACGTGCCGGGCGGGTTCACCTACGGCATCGCACAGGCCGACTACAGAGGATTCGCCCACCTGGAAAAGGGTGCGAAGGGAACACAGAAGGCCAGCTACTACTTCCAGGGAATGTCCGACAACGACCAGCGGTCGAAGACCTGGAGCGGCGCGATGAGCGACAGCTTCCAGGTGACGCACAAGACCGACATCGCGTCCATCATCTACCACCCGTGCGGGGCGAAGCGGAACTTCAACATCAACACCGAGCTGCGCCTGGACAAGGGCACGTCGGATCCGAAGAAGACCAGCTTCATGGCGATGGACTCGACGGACGGCTCGATCGAGACCATCTACCACTTCGCGTGGAAGAAGTGTCCCAAGTAAACGATCCCGAGTAGAGGATCACGAGTAAACGATTAGCAGGCCCTCGCACGGCAAGGCCGAAGCCCCCGCGTCTCCGGGCTTCGGCCTTGTCGTTTCTGCTGGTTCTGCTGTTTTCCTATCAGATGTTCTGGTTCGCGAAGCCCTTGGTCGCAATCTTCGACAGCATTCCCTGCCACACGGAAGTGCTGGTGTGCGGGTCACCCGTCACGCCGAGCGCGGACTTCAGGCCGTTGAAAGCGCTCTGCGTGGCCGGGCCCCAAATACCGTCGATCGCGAGGCCCGAGGCGCGGAAGTTGTTGCAGGTGCCCTGAACGAACTTGGTGTCGGCCTCGGAATCCTTGAGCACCCGCACCGGCATTCCACCGAAATCGGAGTGGATGTGGTCGCGGTGGTCGGCGTTGTACCAGCCGTCGAGCACGTAACGGAATCGGCGGCGGCACACGGCCTCCGTCGCGAGGTAGCGCTTGCGCAGAGCCGCGGTGCCCGACGCGTGGTGCTGGTCGAGCGGCGAGGTGACGTTGCCGTTGGACCAGCGCACGTGGTCGAGGTCCATCGCGGTGCCGGCACCGTGCTGGCCGGGCTTGTCGACGTAGAAACCGGCGGAGACGACGTAGCTGATCGAGCCGTAGCTCGACGAGAGCGAGCGCAGGTCCCGGATCCACGCGACCAGCGCGTTGTAGAACGCGTCGGTGGCCTGCCAGTTGCGCGCGGTCGTGTTGCCGCGGTTGGAGCGCCAGTAGTAGACGGGCGTGCCGTCGATCTTCTGGAACGTCATCATCGCCAGCGCGCCGACCTCGGCGGCCTGGATCTCGGCGTCGGTGTGCTGGTCGTTCGCGGGCCCTTCGGGATGGGCAGGAGCCGCACCGGCGAGGCCCGGCGCGATGGTGGACAGGCCGGCGAGACCGGCGACAGCCGCCGCGCCCGTGACGAAACCGCGCCTGCTGACGTTGTTTTCGAACACCCCAGTTCTCCCTCTGCGTCCTAGCCGGAGCGGACAGGAGGAAGGCCTGTCTCACGAACCGGCGCGAGGCAGTCTAGGGATCATGGCCAGCCCGGGGAATCCGGGCTGACCTGGGGTTTTCCGTTCTCTTTACCGCGCGGTCCTGGCTATCCCACACCACCGAGCACGCGGATCAGGTTCTTCTCGGTGTCGTTGCCGAGCTTCTCCAGCGCGAGCTTCGCGACCGGTGCCCCGAGCTTCGCCAGGCCGTTGAACTCGACGTGGGCGTGGTAGCCGATCCGGGTCGTGCCGGGCGCGGGTCCCGCGGTGATCGAGATGTCGTCGGTGGAGGTGGCGGTGTCGTTGCGGCCGACGAACTGCAGGCCGTGCGCGTCCTCGCGGGTGAGTTCGTAGACCAGCTCGGTCTTGCGGCCGAGGAACGTCGACACGTTGCGCCAGCGCGAACCGACCTCGACCGGCCCCTCGTCGATGCGCGTGCACGTCACCGTGCCCGGATCCCACTGCTCGGCGCGGGAGAAGTCGCGCAGGTACTCGACGACGCCCTCGGGCGGGGACGCGACGGTGAACGCGCGCTCGACGTCGACGCCGGACACGTGCGGCGAGTTGAACGCCTTCGGGGCGAGGTGGATCCGGTACTGCTCGACGAGTTCCGCCTGGCTGCCGGCCCGCTGCAGCAGCCGCTCCAGCCGTTCGGCGTCGACGGCGCCCAGCGCCTGCAGCGCCCGCCACATCGCGGACTTGCCCTCGATGCCGATGCGCAGGGTCTCCAGTTCCAGGACGTCGCTCAGCGGGGAGCGGCCCAGCACCCTGCCGTTGAACTTAAGCCGGCCCGCCTTCTCGGTGAGCCAGCCGATCGCGGCCTTGTGCAGGCGCTGCTCGACACCGAGCTCGGTCATGACGGCGAGCAGCTCCTGACGGTCGGCTTCGATGTCGTCCGAGAGGATGCGCAGTTCAGGGTGGGTGCGGCTGATCCGGCGCGCGAGCTCGGTGCCCGCCATCGCCCCGGCCAGGTGGTCGTTGAGGTAGATGCTCAGCAGCTCCGTGTTCACACCGGGCGGTTACCCCGCGCCGAACCCTACGAACCGGCCGGACCGAGCTGGTAGCCCTGGTTCCACAGCGTCTTGATCACGAGGCCGAGCGGCGAGATCCGCCGTCGCAACCGCATGATGTGCAGGTGCAGGGCGTTGCTGGTGTCGCCGTCCTTGGTGGGCAGGCAGAGCAGCAGGTCCTCGCGCGAGGTCAGCGACCGGAACCGTCTGAGCAGCTCGGCGACCAGAGCGCGTTCGGTGGGCGAGAGCACCACCGAACGCGTGCGGAAGCGCAGGATGCCGGACATGTCCAGCTCCGGCACGGCGTAGCGGGCCGCACGGGCCCGCAACATCGCGATGCGCACGGCGAGGTCCTGGTGCGGCACGGGAGCGCGCACCCAGTCCTCCCGCATGTCCGTCAGGACCGGCGCGGGCACGTTCTTCTCCAGCACCAGCAGGCACAACGTCCCGCTGCGCTGGCACGCTTCCCGGGTCGCCGCGTCCAACGGCCACCGCACCACCTCGACGGGCAGTTGGTTCACCAGGTTCGACATACGTCCACTTCCGTTGGTCCACCACGGAGAGCACCGAGCGTCGTGGCCGCGGCGCTGGCCATCGGGTTCGTGGACGGTAGCCGCGCCTGCTATTTCCGCTCTATCGCATGCATCGGTTCCAGAATGATCGGCTGCGCGCGGCGGCCCGTGACGAGGTTCCACGCCCACTGCGTCAGCACCGCGATCCGGTTGCGCCACCCGACGAGGAACGCGATGTGCACGACCGCCCACGCCGCCTTGCCGATGATCCCCTTGAGCCGCAGCTTCTTGATGTCCGCGACGGCGTCACCAGGCGAGATCGTCGCCATCGTGCCGAGGTCCAGGTACCTGAACGGCTTGGTCTCGCGGCCCTGCAGGCGTGCCTTGATCACGCGGGCGACGTGGTGGCCCTCCTGGAGCGCGGGCTCGGCGATGCCCGGCAGGTCGTTCAGGTTGACCATGTCGCCGATCGCGTAGACGTCGCGGGCGACCGAGCAGTCCGAGGGATTCACCAGAATCCGGCCCTTGCGATCCACGTCGGTCTCCGTCGCCGCCGCCAGCTCGCGGGCCAGCGGCGAGGCCTGCACCCCGGCCGCCCAGATGATCGTCCGTGCCTCGACCCGGTCGCCGTCCTTGGTGGTGAGACCTTCGTCGTCGATCGACTCGACCATGGCGTTGGTCATCACGGTCACGCCGAGCCGTTCCAGCTTGGCTCGGGCGTGCTCGCGCAGTGGTGCGGAGAACGGCGGCAGCACGTGCGGTACGGCGTCCAGCAGCGTGATCCGGATGTCGCGCGGGTCGATCTCGCGGAACTGCCCCTTCAACGCCCTGCGCGCCAGGTCGGCGAGCTGCCCCGCCAGTTCGACGCCGGTCGGTCCGGCCCCGACCACGGCGAACGACAGCCACTGCTTGGGATCGTCCGCGACCACGGCCGTCTCGAACGCCCGCAGCAGCTTCGACCGCAGGTCGACGGCCTGTTCCAGGGTCTTCATCGGCGGCGCCGACTCGGCCCAGTCGTCGTGCCCGAAGTAGCTGTCCCTGGATCCGGCCGCCACGACGAGCGTGTCGTATTCGACGTTGTTCGACGTACCGTCCGGCAGGTCGACGTGGACGCGCTTCGCCTTCGTGTCGAACCCGGTCACCTCGCCCAGCAGCACCCGCGCGTTGCGTTGCTTGCGCAGGATCGCCCGGAACGCCGGTGCGATGTCTCCAGCGGGTAGCAACGCTGTCGCCACCTGGTAGAGCAACGGCTGGAACAGGTGATGGTTGGTGCGGTCGATCAACGTGACCTCGACGTCCGCGCGCTTCAACCCGCGCACGACGCCCAGTCCGCCGAACCCACCGCCGACGACGACTACCCGGTGCTTGCCCATGGATGTCGCATACCCGTTCCACCCGCCGGGTATCCGGCCGCCATGACCACCACCGCTGACCAGTCGCTCTGGCTCGCCGCGCTGCCCACGACGCCGCGCCCGCCGCTGACGGGCGCGCACACCTACGACGTGGCGGTGGTCGGCGGCGGCATCACCGGCCTGACCACCGCGCTGCTGCTCAAGCGCCGCGGCCTTCGGGTCGTGGTGCTGGAAGCCGACCGGGTGGCCTCCGGCGTGTCCGGCAACAACACCGCCAAGGTGACCGCCCTCCAGTCCACTGTGTACTCCCAGATCCGCAGGACCCACGGCCTGGCCGCCGCCACCGACTACGCCGCGGCGTCGCTGGCCGCCGTCGCCCAGGTCGCCGACCTCGTGAAAACCGAAGGCATCTCCTGCGACCTGCGCCGCGCCCCCGCCATGACCTACGCCTACACCGAGGCGGAGGTCAGCGACGTCGACCACGAACTGATCACCGCCCGCCAGGTCGGCCTGCCCGTGCGCGCGAGCACCGACGCCGGCCTGCCGTTCGAGGTGCACGCGGGCGTCCGCCTGGACGACCAGATCGCGCTGCACCCGGTGAAGTACCTGCTGGGTCTCGCCGCCGCGATCGACGGCGACGGCAGTGCGGTCCGCGAACACAGCCGCGTGCTCGACGTGTCCGGCCACCGGGTGTCCACAGCGGACGGACGGGTCGAGGCCGCGAAGATCGTGATCGCCACCCACTACCCGACGCTGGACCGCGGCCTGTACTTCCCCCGCCTGGAACTGACCCGCGCCTACTGCATCGCCGCCCGCGTCGCCGAACCGCCGAACACCCTCGCGATCAGCACCGGCAGCCCGTCCTGGTCCATCGCCGCGCACGGGGACAAGTTGATCCTGGCCGGCCAGAGCCACCCCACCGGCCAGCCGGTCGTCGAGCCGTTCCGCCGCCTCGAGGACTTCGCGCGAAAGCACTGGCAGGTCGAGGAAATCACGCACCGCTGGTCCGCCCAGGACCCGACGTCCTACGACCACCTGCCGATGATCGGCACCTACACCCCGGGCAACGACACGATCTTCACCGCCACCGGTTACATGAAGTGGGGCCTGACCAGCGGCACGTTCGCGGCGTCGATGCTCGCGGACCTCGTCACGGGCAAGCCGAACGACCTGGCCGAACGCTTCAGCCCGCACCGGTTCTCGCTGAAGTCCCTGCCGGAGCTGGTGAAGAAGAACGCCGAGGTGGCCGTGCAGATGGTCGGCGATCGCGTGCTGCCCGCCGACGCCACCTCCAGCGAGAACCTGCCGCGCGGCCACGCGCACGTGATCCGCGACGGCCTGGGCAAGACCGGCGTCTACCGCGACGAGGACGGCGAGCTGCACGCCGTGTCGATGCGCTGCACGCACCTCGGTTGCCTGGTGCGGTTCAACGCGGCCGAACGCAGCTGGGACTGCCCGTGCCACGGTTCGCGCTTCGACGTGGACGGCGAGGTGCTGGAGGGGCCTGCCACCAAGCCCCTCCCCCGCCGTGAACCCCGCTAGCGCCTGGTTCACGGCCTGCCTGCCTGTTGGGTGTAGTTGGAGGCGATTTGATCAAGAGTTGGCGGTACTTGCAGACGTCGATCAGCCGATCGGGATGCGACGCAAGGCGTTAGCTCTTAGCTACCAACGTCAGCACGTCGTACTTGGCGACGGATTCGCCCTTCTGGTTCGCCACGTCCGCGTCCCAGCGCACCTCGCCGTACTCCTGGTCCTCGCGAGGCGTGATCTGCTTGACGGTCAACGTCACCGTCAGCGTGTCACCGGGGAACGTGGGCGTGACGAACCGCAGGTTCTCCAGCCCGTAGTTGGCCAGCACGGGCCCAGGCTCCGGCGAGACGAACAGACCGGCGGCGAACGACACCACCAGGTAGCCGTGCGCGACCCTGCCCCCGAAGAACGGGTTGGCCGCGGCGGCCTCCTCGTCCATGTGCGCGTAGAACGTGTCGCCGGTGAACGACGCGAAGTGCTCGATGTCCTCCAGCGTCACCTCACGCGGGCCGGCCACCACCGTGTCGCCCAATCGCAGCTCCGCCAGCGTCTTGCGGAACGGGTGCACCGAGTCCTCACGACGGGGCGCGCCGGTCACCCAGCGGTTCGTGATGGCGGACAACGCCTTCGGGCTGCCCTGCACGGCCGTGCGCTGCATGTGGTGCAGCACGCCGCGCATGCCGCCCATCTCCTCGCCACCACCGGCCCGGCCGGGACCACCGTGCACCAACATCGGCAACGGCGACCCGTGCCCGGTCGACTCGCCCGCATCTTCGCGGTCGAGCACCAGCAACCGTCCGTGCCACGGCGCCACACCGATCACCACGTCCCGCACGAAGTCGGTGTCCGCCGAGACGATCGACCCGACCAGCGAACCGGCACCCCGAGCCGCCAGCTCGACCGCGTCGTCCACCGAGTCGTACGGCATCAGCGTCGACACCGGCCCGAACGCCTCGACCTCGTGCGGCTGCACGGCATCGGCCGCGGCGCGCAGCAGCATCGGTGACATGAACGCGCCGCGCTCGGCGTCAGCGTCCACAAGAGACAGAGCACCGTCGCCGTAGACGACCGAGGCGTTCTCCTGCAACGCCTTGAGCGACCGGCGAACCTCCTCGCGCTGCTCCAGACCGGCCAGCGCGCCCATCTTCACCGACTTGTCGGCAGGGTTGCCGATGACGACCTCGGCCAGCTTCGCCGCCGTCGCCTCCGCCACCGCGTCCATCAACGAGGCCGGCACCAGCGCACGCCGGATCGCGGTGCACTTCTGTCCGGCCTTGGTGGTCATCTCGGACACCAGCTGACCCACGAACAGGTCGAACTCGGGCGTCCCGGCAACAGCGTCCGGCCCGAGGATCGAGCAGTTCAGCGAGTCGGCCTCGGCGTTGAACCGCACGGACGACCGGATCACGGCCTGGTGCGTGCGCAGGTGCTGGGCGGTGGAGGCGGAGCCGGTGAACCCGACCAGGTCCTGTGGCGTCAGGTGGTCCAGCAGATCGCCCGCCGACCCGCAGACCAGCTGCAGCGACCCCTCCGGCAGCAACCCGGACGCGAGCATCAGCTCGACCATCTTCTCGGTCACGTACGCCGTCTGCGAGGCGGGCTTGATCAGCGACGGCACCCCGGCGATGAACGCGGGCGCGAACTTCTCGAGCGGCCCCCACATGGGGAAGTTGAAGGCGTTGATCTGCACCGCGACACCGCGCAACGGCGTGCAGATGTGCTGGCCGACGAACGTGCCACCGCGCCCCAGCGGCTCCACGGGGCCGTCGACGTAGACCGTGTCGTTCGGCAACTCGCGCTTGGCCTTGGACGCGTATCCGAGCAGCACGCCGAAGCCGCCGTCGATGTCGATCCACGAGTCCGACCTGGTGGCACCCGAGCGCGCGGACAGCGCATACAGCTCGGCCTTGTGCTCCTTCAGGTACAGCCCGAGCGCCTTCAGCAGCTGCGCGCGCTGGTGGAACGTGAGCTCGCGCAACGCGGGGCCGCCCACCGAACGCCCGTAGGCCAGTGCGGCGCCCATGTCGACGCCCGCGGACGAGATCCGGGCGATCTCCTCACCCGTCACGGCGTCGTGCAACGGCGCGCCCTCCACGGAAGGCGTGTGCCATCCACCCGACACGTAGCTGCGCAGCAAGCTCATCGAGCCAACCCTTCTCACGCTGGGCCGGCGGGTCCGCGCCGACCTCGTTCCCGCACGGTAGCAGTGGATAGGATGATCACCATGAAGCTCGGCGCCGCCGTTCCGGTCCTCAACGAGTGGCGGTTCCTGCCCGCGGTCGCGGGCCAGTTGCTCCAGGTCGTGGACCGGCTGGTGGTCCTGCGCGGCACCCGTGCCCAGTCCGGCGCGCCGACCACGCTGACACCGATCCCGCCGCTGGATCCGCGGATCGAGATCGTCGAGCAGGAGTGGCGCAGCGAGCAGGACACGCGCAACGCGGGCCTGGACGCGCTGGCCGACTGCGACTGGGTGCTGTGCCTCGACTCCGACGAGATCCTGCTGGACGCCGACCTCCGCAAGTTGGTGAAACTCTGCGAAGCGGACGAGCACTCGGCGATCAGCGCCCACCTGCTGACCTACTGGAAGACGATCGAGCACCGCGTCGAGCCGCCGGAGAACCTGACCGCCCCGATCGCGGTCCGCCGGGGCGCCCGGTTCACCGGCACGCGGTTCGTCGACGCCGAGCCGCACTTCTCGGACATCTGGCTGCGGCACCTGTCCTACGTGCGCACGGACGCCGAGCTGCGGGAGAAGCTGCGGCTGTTCGGGCACGCCCACGAGATCGTCCCCGACTGGTACGAGAAGGTCTGGCTCGGCTGGGACGCCGACCACGACCTGCTCGACCTGCACCCGACGCGGCCACCGGTCTACCGGCAGGCAGTCCACGACCCCGACGCCGAGCTGCGGCGGGTGCTCGAACGCCACGGCGTCGATCTCAGCGAGTTCAGGGCCTGAACAACGTCTCGCAGTGGTCGGCGAACGCTTGCGCCCGGCGCGTCAGCGGTCCGCCACCGGCCCACCCCAGCACGACCGGGGTGGTCGGCACGGCATCGCGCAACGGCACGGCGACGACCTCCAGCCCCTCGTACGACGAGCTCACGGCAGGCTGCTGCACGGTCATCGAATAGCCGATCCCGCGCGCCACCAGCGACCGGGCGAGCTCGAAGCTGCGGGCCCGGTGGGTCACGACCATCTCGACGCCCGCGGCGGCGAACACCGAGCGGAAGTAGTGCTCGCTCGGGGAGACGTCGAGCAGGATGAACGGGTCGTCCGCCAGTTCGCGCAACGCGACCGCACGACGCCGCCGCAGCCGGTGGCCGGCGGGCAGCAGGACCTTCGGCGCCTGGTCGTACAGCGTGCGGAAGGCGATGCCGGGCAGCAGGTCCTGGTCGTAGAGGAACGCGATCTCGCAGCGTCCGGCGATCAGGTCCTCGCCGATCTCCGGCAGGCTCCCCTCGACGAACCGCACGGACACGTCCGGGTGCGCGCGTTCGAACGTGGCGATCGCCGCGGGCAGGTGGAACGGCGCGATCGGCGCGTAGCAGCCGACCGTCAGCACGCCGCTGATCTGCCGGCTGAGTCCGCGCGCCTCCAGACCCAGGTCGCCCATCGCGCCGATCACCCGGCGGGCGTCGGCCAGGACCTGCGTGCCCGCCGCCGTCAGCGCGGCGCCCCGGCGTGGTGACCTGACGACCAGCCGGAGGTCCAGTGCGCGCTCCAGTTCGCTCAACGCCAGCGAGATGGCCGACTGGGAGACGTGGCACCGGGCGGCGGCGGTGGTCAGCGACCCGGTCTCGGCCACCGCGATCAGGTACTCGAGCTGCCGCAGGGTCACGTTCGGCAGATTCATGAGCTGACCTTATAACTCGTACAAGAAACTTGAGCTGGTCAGAAGAGTCGGAGCCAGGCATCGTCCGAACCGTGAACCGACCGCACCGCCACCCGTTCGTCCCGTACTCACCGCCGCGGCTGCCGATCGAGGACGGACTCGACCGCGGCAGGGCCTTCCACCAGCTGCTCGACGGACGCCGGTCCGTGCGCTGGTTCTCGCCCGATCCCGTTCCGGCGGAAGCGATCGAGCTGGCGGTGCTGGCCGCGAACACCGCCCCGAGCGGCGCGCACCAGCAGCCGTGGCGGTTCGTCGCCACCCAGGACCCCGAGCTCAAGGCACGCGTCCGGGAAGCGGCGGAAGAAGAGGAACGCCGCTTCTACCACGAGCGCGAGATCCCGGAGTGGCGTGCGGCGCTGGCACCGCTGGAGACCGACGCGACGAAGGAGTTCCTGGACATCGCGCCGTGGCTGGTGGTGGCGTTCGCGCAGAAGCAGCAGGACGGCCGGAAGACCTACTACACCAACGAAAGCGTCGGCATCGCGTGCGGGTTCTTCATCGCTGCGCTGCATTCGATGGGCCTGGCGACGCTGACGCACACGCCGAACCCGATGACGTTCCTGAGCGAACTGCTGGGGCGTCCCGGCGAACGGCCGTACATCCTGTTCCCCGTCGGCTACCCGGCCGACGACTGCGAGGTGCCGGACCTGCGCCGCAAACCGCTCGCGGAGGCGCTCACCTTCGCCGGCGGACTTGCCTGATCGTCCCACCAGCGGGGAGCATCGACGGCGTGGACGAATTACGCGCGTTGCTCGCCAAGCACGCCCGGCCGGACCTGACCACGTCCATCGACGACGTCCTCGTCTCGCGGACCACCCTGGGCGGTCCGCCGACGCCGAGCATGAGCGGCACGATCCTCGCGTTCGTCGCCCAGGGCCGCAAACGCATCGCGCTGGGCGACCGCGTCTACGACTACCGGGCCGGCCAGTACCTGGTGGCGTCGATCGACATGCCCATCACCGGCAACTACGTCGACATCAGCCCGTCCGAACCCGCGCTCGGCATCGGCCTGGTGCTGCGCCCGGAAGCGGTGGCCGACCTGCTGCTGAGCAACGACGTCCCGACGACACCGGGCACGCCGGAGGGCCTGGCCGTCAGTGATGCCACGCCGGAGCTCGTCGACGCCGTGACCAGGCTCGCGCGGCTGCTGGACCAGCCGCGCGACGCCAGGGCGCTGGCACCGTTGATCAAGCAGGAGATCCTCTGGCGGGTGATGACCGGCGAGCAGGGCACGGTCGTGCGCCAGCTCGGGTCGCAGGACAGCAGCCTCAGCCACATCGCCAAGGCCGTGAAGTGGATCCGCGAGAACTTCGCCGAGTCGTTCAAGGTCGAGAACGTCGCGCGGATCGCGGGCATGAGCGAGTCGGCGTTCTACCGCAACTTCCAGGCCGTCACGGCGATGAGCCCGATCCAGTTCCAGAAGCAGATCCGGTTGCAGGAGGCCAGGTTGCTGCTCGCCACGAACCGGGATGTGACGACGGTCAGCCACCGGGTCGGCTACGACAGCCCATCGCAGTTCAGCCGCGAGTACCGCCGTCAGTTCGGGGCGCCGCCCAGCCGGGACGCGATGCTCAGGCCTCAGCCCGCGTTCTGACGTCCAGGTACACCGCGCGCACTTCCAGGGTCCGTTCGACCTTTTCCAGCACTGGCGCGAAGAACTGGCGACGGTGCTCGGCGTCGCTCATCGAGATCACCGAGAAGTACATGCTGCCGAACGCCGCGAACAACGTGGCGTTGCGCAACATCGCCGACGGCAGGCCGGGAATCACCGACGGCTTCGCGGGCTCCCCGATCCACTGCGCGGCGATCTCGGGTGTCACGACGATCAGGCCGAGCACCACGAAGAACGCGAACAGCCCGAGCCCGACCACGGCCGCCTGCACGAGCTGCCGGATCGCGAGCATCACCAGCAGGTTGCGCTGCTGCCGCGGGTTCAACCGCTTGGGCTGCAACGATTCGGCGATCTCCACCCCGGCCAGCGGGGTGCCCTTGCACGCGCCGGTCAGGATCTCCGGCCGCAGGTCCTGCTCGACCCTGCCGATCTCGTCGCGCAACCGCGCCGCCGCGGCCAGCACGGTGATCGCGGCGAACAGCAGCACGACCAGGCTGACCCGCGGCCAGAGCAGCTTGTTCATCGCCTGCCACAGCTCGCCGGTGAAGAACAGGAACAGCGTCACGAACAGCATCGGCGGCAGCGCCCTGCCGAGCAGGTGCACGCTGTTGCGCAGGTCGGAGATCACGGCCCGGATGGCGGCCTTCAGCAGTGCGCCCAACCCGTAGGTGGTCGCCAGCATCGTCGCCACGAACGCCACTCCGAACAGGAGGACGAACCACACCACAGCGACGAGCCACTTGTACTCGGGGTCGAACTCCGGAGCTCCTGGCGCGGTCAGCTTGTCGTTGATGATCATCTGCAACACCGGCACGATCACCGGCATCGCCGCGTACGCGACCAACAACAACACGGTCGTGCGCGGCGAGAAGCTCGGAAGCCGCCGCACGAACAACGACAGCAGGATCCACGCGGACACCATCACCGCGGCGATCACGCCGAGCAGCACCCACTTCGACAGACCGGTGGGCTTGAGCAGCACGAGCCACGCGAGGCTGCCGACCGCGACGAACGTCAGCGCGGGCAGCATCCGCGGCAGCACGTGCGACCGGAAGCCGTAGCCCTCGATCATGGTCGGCGCACCCTGCTGGACGAACCACTGTTCGGTCCGCCGCAACACCGTCGAGGAATCCACGGCGTGGATCATGCCTCACCGTTCGAACAGGCGCGCCATCACGGTGAAGTACGAGGTCGGCGCGATCCGGGCGAGCGCGTCGAACACGTAGGCGTCCGGCCCGACCAGGATCCGCGCCTTGCCGCGTTCGACCCCGCGGTGGATGATCTCGGCCGCCTTGTCCGGGGTGGTCAGCGCGACCTTGTCGAAGTCCGCGGCCATCTCCTCCAGCGACCGGCCCTGGCCGTCGGGATCGGTGTGGATGCGGGCGTTGCGGACGATGTTGGTCTTGATCCCGCCGGGGTGCACGGTGACCGCCGAGACGCCCGTGCCGCGCAGCTCCTGGCGCAGCGAGTCGGTGAACCCGCGGACGGCGAACTTCGCGGCGCAGTAGGCGCTGTTCTTCGGCATGCCGAGCAGCCCGTACACGCTGGAGGTGTTCACGATGACGCCGTAGTTCTGCTTGACCAGCTGCGGCAGGAACGCCCGCGTCCCGTTGACGACACCCCAGTAGTTGATGTCGAACAGCCAGGAGTCGTCTTCTGGCACGGAGTTCTGCACGGTCGTGGACGTGGCAACGCCCGCGTTGTTGAACAGCGCGGCAAGGGGCAGGTCGAGCCAGTCCTTAACCTCCTTGGCGAACAGCTCCCAGTCGTCCGCGTCCCGCACGTCGAGCACGCGGCTCAGCACCGGGCCGTTCAGCGACTTGGCGGTCTCCTCCAGGCCGGCCTCGTCGACGTCGGCGATGACCACCGGCGAGCCGTGCCGGGACAGCCGTTGCGCGAGGCTGCGGCCGATTCCCGAGGCGGCCCCGGTGATCACCGCCGGGCGGCCCGCGATCTTTCGCACCATGTGACCAGTAGATCACCATGGGCAAGCGCCCTACTGGCGCAGCTCGGGGAACTGGTCGTCCCGCCACTCCCCCGTTCCACCGGCGCCCTGTTCCTCCCGCGCGCGCAGGTCGACGCGGCGGATCTTGCCGGACACCGTCTTGGGCAGCTCGAAGAACTCCAGCCGCCGGATCCGCTGGAACGGCGCCAGGTTCGCGCGGGCGTGCTTCAGGATCGCGAGCGCGGTCTCCCGGTTCGGCTCCCAGCCCGCGCTCAGCGCCACGTACGCCTTGGGCACGGCGAGGCGCAGCGGGTCGGGCGACGGGACGACGGCGGCCTCCGTGACGGCCGGGTGCTCGATCAGCACGCTCTCCAGTTCGAACGGCGAGATCTTGTAGTCCGACGCCTTGAACACGTCGTCGGTGCGTCCGATGTAGAAGAGGTAACCGTCCTCGTCCCGGCTCGCGATGTCGCCGGTGTGGTAGTAACCGCCGGCCATCGCCTCGGCGTTGCGCTCCTCGTCGCCGTGGTAGCCGACCATCAGCGACATCGGCCGTCGCGACAGGTCGATGCAGATCTCGCCTTCCTGGGCCGGTTCGCCGGTGATCGGGTCGACGAGCACGACCGGGACGCCCGGCAGCGGTGTGCCCATCGAGCCGAGCTTCACCGGTGCGCCGGGCACGTTGCCGACCGAGAGCGTGGTCTCGGTCTGTCCGAAACCGTCCCGCAGCGTGAGGCCCCACTGCTTCTGGACCTGCTCGATCACCTCCGGGTTGAGCGGTTCGCCGGCGGCCACGACCTCCCTGAGCCCGCCGGGGCCGCCGCTGAGGTCGGCCTTGATCAGCATCCGCCACACGGTCGGCGGCGCGCAGAACGTCGTCACGGCCTTGTCCCGGATCTGGCCGAGCAGCGCGGCCGCGTCGAACCGGGCGTAGTTGTAGACGAAGATCGTCGCTTCGGCGATCCACGGCGCGAAGAAGCAGCTCCAGGCGTGCTTCGCCCAGCCAGGTGAGCTGATGTTCAGGTGGACGTCGCCGGGCTTGATGCCGATCCAGCGCATGGTCGTGACGTGCCCGACCGGGTACGAGGTCTGGGTGTGCTCGACGAGCTTCGGCTTGCTGGTCGTGCCGGACGTGAAGTAGAGCAACAGCCGGTCGTCCGCCCTGGTCTTGGGATGTGGCAACGGGTTGTCTGGCGCCTCGGCGGTCTCGGCGAAGTCCAGCCAGCCAGCGGTGGCACCGCCCACCGCGATCAGAACCGGACCATCTTCGAACTTGTCGGCGTCTTCCTTTCGCGCGATCACATGCCGGACCGAGCCGCGGTGCAGCCGGTCCGCGAGGTCGGCAGGACCCAGCGCGGTGGTGGTCGGCATGATCACGGCGCCGAGCTTCATCACGGCGAGCATCGACTCCCACAGCTCGACCTGGTTGCCGAGCATGATCATCACGCTGTCGCCCTTGCCGACGCCGTGCCAGGCGAGCCAGCGCGCGACGCGGTTCGACCGGCGGCGCATCTCGTCGAACGTGTAGGCGCGCCCGGTCCCGTCCTCCTCGACGATGTGCAACGCCGTCGCGGTGTTGCCCTCGGCGATGACGTCGAACCAGTCGTGCGCCCAGTTGAAGCTGTTCTCGAAGCTCGGCCAGGTGAACGACTCGGGGTCGGTCAGCATCAGATCGCGGGCCGCGCGGTAGGTGTCGTGGCTGGACATCGGTGGCCTCCTTCGCTGGCTCCAGAGGGTGGGAGGACCGGAGCCTGCGGGATACCCCCGGATGGGGGTGCACCCCTTTTCGAGGGTGCTTTCGTGGGCGAAACTGCCAGCGTGCTGCCAGACCGTTTCCAGGCACTGCTGCCGCAACGCCTGGACATGCTCCGCCGTGCCACCGGGTTGCCCGTCGTGTTCGGCGGCGCCGTCACGCCTGGCCGCGACCTGGTGCTGAGCAGCTTCTACGGCATGCACGGCAGCTCGTTGCACGGACTGCGCGTCGGCACCGGCCGCGGCCTGGGCGGCACGGCGATCGCGATGGGCACGGCGGTGCGCGTCAACGACTACGCCACCACCCGTGCGATCACCCACGAGTTCGACCAGATGGTGGTCGTCGACGAGCGCCTGACCTCGGTGTTCGCCTATCCCGTCGCGGTCCGCGGCACCGTCCACGGCGTGCTCTACGGGGCCGTGCGAGGGCAGACGACAGTCGGTGACCGGGCCATCAGAATGGCAGGCGCCATCGCGCAAGGCTTCGCACAGGACCTGGACATGCCGTCACTCCAAACACAAGCCGCACTGCGCGAGCTCGCCGAGGTCGCCAAGCTCGTCGGGGATCCCGCGTTGCGCGACCGTCTTCGCCGGGTCCACCAGGATCTCGGCGGGGAATCTCCCGTCACCGTCCCCACCGGACTGACCCCGCGCGAACTCGATACGCTTCGGCTGGCCGCGGTCGGTGCGTCCAACCGGGAGATCGCCGCCGAGCTCGGGTTGAGCACCGAAACCGTCAAGGCCTACCTCCAGGGTGCGATGCGCAAGCTGGGGGTGCACAACAGAACCGCCGCCGTCCACGCGGCGAGGTCGACGGGAGCGCTCTGAATGTCCTGGTTCGAGAAGGCCGTGATCGGCACCGATCGCCTGCTGTACAAGCTGACCGGCGGCAAGGTCATGACCGTCTCGTTCAGCAAGCAGACCGGGCTGACGCTGATCACCGTGGGCGCGAAGTCCGGTGAGCGGCGGGAGAACCAGGTCCAGTACGTCGCGGACGGGGACGGCATGCTGGTCGTCGGCTCGAACTGGGGCAAGCCGCACCACCCGGGCTGGACCGCGAACCTGCTGAAGAACCCGGACATCCAGGTGAACCTGCGCGGCGACGTCCGGGACGTGCGGGGAACGCTGCTCGAAGGAGCAGAGCGAGAGGCCGCCTGGAGCAAGATGGTGGCGGCCTGGCCCGCGTTCCAGGACTACGTCGAGCGCTCAGGCGGCCGCGAGCTGAGGGTCTTTCGCCTCACGCCGCGTTGATTCCCACGCGAGCCACACACAGCCGACCGCGAGCAGCACGCCGTGCGCGATCCTCGCCGCGGGCGGGGTGAAGAACTGCGGCAGGAACAACGCGAACCCGGCGGCGAACAGGATCGCCGCTGTGGTGCGGAGTTTGAGCGCGACCATGACCGCCGCTACGCCCATGGTCACCAGCCCGACGGCGAAAGTCGTGACGGCGACGGGGTTGTAGCGCACGGCCTCGGCGAGCTCGAGGATGTTCGGCTGCCCGGCGATCTCGTGCAGGCCGAAGTCCTCGGCGCCGTAGTAGGGCAACGTGAGCCCGGCGCCGACCCAGAACGTGATCGCGGCGGTGCGGTGGATCTCCAGCAGCGCGATCGGCACCAGGATGAACCCGATCATCGCGAACAGGTGCGACGCGACCCAGGCGGTCGACCCCATCGCGGCCGCGGCACCCGCGGCGGTGGTCTCGTCCTCCCACGGCCGGAATGCCGGGTACAGCAAGAAAAGCAGGCCGGCGGCGGCGAGTGTCAGTCTCACAATGTCCCCCTGAGATCGTTGAGATACATCTGAACGAGCTGGTCGTAGGTCTCGTCGAGCCCTTCCGGCAGGCCGAACCCGCCGCCGGACTCGATCGAGGCGAAGCCGTGCACGATCACCCTCAGCCGTCGCGTGGCGTGGATGGCTTCCGAGCCCTCCAGGCCGTACTGCCGCAACGTCGCGAGGATGACCTCCATGAACTTCATGCCGGCGGCCGCCTGCAGTTCGTCGTGCAGCGGATCCATCGGCGCGGCCGCGTAGCGCTTCGGCCGTTCTTGGACGTACGCCCGGTAGGCGTGCATGAGCGCTTCCACGGCGTCGTCGCCCGCTCGGCCCAGCACCGTTTCGGTGAGCCGGGCGGTCATCTCCTCCAGCACTCGCAGGCCGACGTGGCCTCGCAGCTCGCCGAGGCTCGCGACGTGCTTGTACAGCGAGGGCGTGGCGACACCGGTGCGAGTGGCGACGGCGGCGAGCGTCAGTCCTTCGACGCCCTGCTCGTCGACCAGCTCCAGCGCGGCGTCCACGACCTTGGCGGTGGTGAGACGTGAGCGAACTGCCATAGCCGAAAAGCTAATGGCATTAGCCTCGCTCGTCAAGCGGCAGCTTGATGGCGACGGCGTGGCGTGTGAGGGCCACGGCCGCCATCAGGACGACAAGGCCACAAACGCCACGCCACCCGAACGCCGTGTACGCCCGCACGCCGAGCCACGAGCCCACCGCGCCACCGAGGTACGCGCAGGTCATGTAGGCGGTGTTGAGGCGGCCGCGATGGGTGTCGCTCAACGCGTACATGCGGATCGAGTTCGCGACCATGCCGCACTGCATCGCGACGTCGAGCACCAGCGTGCCGAGCACCAGCGCGACCAGCCCACCGGTTCCGCCCGCCGTCGCGAACGCCAGCACGACCGCCGAGCCGATCACGGCGATCATGCACACGAGGTTCACCGGATCCGATCCGCGCCGGTCCACGATCCGCCCCGCGATCGGGGTGGCGACCATCGTGGCGGCGTTGACCAGCGCCAGCAGCCCCACCGCCTGCGCGCCGTAGCCGTACGAGGGCCCGGTGAGCAGCAACGCGACACTCCCCCACACCGCGCTGAACGCCCCGAAGATCATGGCCTGGTACAGACAGGAACGCCGCAGCTCCGGTTCGCTCCGCAGCAGCCGCAACGGTTCCAGCAACAGGTCCGGATAGGACTGACGGGTGTGCGGCTTCGTCACCGGCAACGTCCGCCACAGCGCCACCGCCATCACGACCGCAAGCCCCGCCGCGACCAGGTACGGCGCGCGCCAGTCCAGCCAGTCCCCGAGCGCCCCGGCGAACGTGCGGGCGAGCAGCATCCCGCCGATCGACCCGGCGAGCATCGTCCCGCTGGCCGCGCCTCTGGCCTCGGGGGCCGCCATCCCGGCGACCATCGGGCCGATGATCGGCGCGATCACCGTGGTCACCCCGACCGCGACCCCCGCGGCGAGCAACGGCCCGAACGACGGCGCCAGCCCCGCCGTCGCGAGGCCCAACCCGGTCACCGCGAACAGCGTCGCGAGCAACGGCCGGTACGGCACGCGGTCGCCCAGCGGCACCAACAGGAAGATCCCGCACGCGTACCCGATCTGTGCCGCGGTGACGACGAGCGCCGCTCTGTCGGCGGGCAGGCGCAGACCCTCCGCCACCAGCGGGGTGACCGCCTGCGGGAAGTACACGTTGCCGACCGCGACACCGCACGCGATCGCCGACAGCCAGAGCATCCCCCGAGTCATGGTCCGAACCTGTCTGCCCACCACAACTCGCCGCAACCTGTTTTAACGGCCCACTGCACCGCAGGTCACGCTCTAGATCACTTGAGAGCGCTCTCATCTGACAAATTCGTGAAAACGTTTACACGTTGACCGAGAGTCACGGCACGACAACACTTCCGAACCACTGGGCGCACAACTAAACACCCGGAAAGGTCGGTTCGATGCAGCGACGCATCGGGACGGCCCTCGCTGCCGCCTTGATGGTGGCCGCAGGGATCACCGTCGCCACCACCAGCCAAGCTCCCCCTGCCAACGCGGCGGTGACCTGGGCCGACGAGTTCAACGCCCCCGCCGGCACAGGTGTCGACGGCGGCAAGTGGCAAATGGAAGTCGGTAACAACAACGGCAACAACAAAGAACATCAGTGGTACCAGGCCGGTACGTCGAACGCGGCGCACGACGGCCAGGGCAATCTCGTGATCACCGCCAAGCGCGAGAACCCCGGCAACTACAACTGCTGGTACGGCAGGTGTCAGTACACCTCCGCCCGGATCAACACCGCCGGGAAGTTCACCCAGACCTACGGCCGGTTCGAAGCGCGCATGAAGATGCCGCGCGGCAAGGGCATTTGGCCGGCCTTCTGGATGCTGGGTGCGGACATCAACAGCGGTAACCCGTGGCCAGGCTCTGGCGAGATCGACATCATGGAGTTCCTGGGACACCAGACGAACACCGTGTACGGCACGATCCACGGCCCCGGTTACAGCGGCGCGGGCGGCAAGTCCCACGCCTACAACGGCCCGAACTTCGCCGACGGCTTCCACAACTTCGCGGTTGACTGGAAGCCCGGCGAGATCACGTGGTCGGTGGACGGCAACGTCTACGCCCGCAACACCCCGACCGACGTCAACGGCAACCCGTGGGTGTTCAACAAGCCCTTCTTCATCATCATCAACCTCGCGGTCGGTGGTGAATGGCCGGGCTACCCGGACGGCAGCACGACGTTCCCGCAGCAACTCGTGATCGACTGGGTCCGCGTCTCCAACGACAGCCCGCCGCCCAGCGGTGGCTCGGAGATCCGCGGCATCGGCGGCAAGTGCGTCGACGTGCCCTGGGCCAACACCGCCAACGGCACGCAGGTCCAGATCACCGGCTGCAACGGCAACGCGGCCCAGAAGTGGAGCCGTCCCGGCGACGGCACGATCCGCGCACTGGGCAAGTGCCTCGACGTCAACGGCGGCGGCACCGGCAACGGCACAGTGGTCCAGCTTTGGGACTGCAACGGCTCGGCTGCCCAGCAATGGGCCGTCAGCGGGGCACAGGACATCGTGAACCCGCAGGCCAACAAGTGCCTGGACGCCGTGGGCGGCTCCTCGGCCGACGGCACCAAACTCCACATCTGGGACTGCCTCGGCGTCGCCAGCCAGAAGTGGCAGGTGTGAAGCTTCTCCCAGCCCGGTAGCGCATGATCGGGCCAGGAGAAACACAGCGCTGGACGTGAACCCCTGCGGCGGACGGGTTCACGTCCAGCGCTTCTTCATGCTCTAGGCCAGAAGCCTTGCCACCGCCCAGTCCTGCACCGCGACCCCGACCGACTTGAACACCGTCCGGCCTTCCTTCAGCGGCGGATTCCCCAGCGCCGCACCGAGTTCGACCAGCGACTCCAGCCGCAGCACTCCGGACTGCACCGCCCGGATGATCTCCCCGGCCTCGCTCAGCGCAGCCTCAACCTGGTCCACCACCACAACTTCCGCCGTGGCGAGCAGGTTCTCGGGCAGCTCCCGCATCACCGGCCGATACGACCCGATCGCGTTGACGTGCACCCGTTCCTTGAGCGAGTCGCACCGGAACAACGGCACAGTCGACGCCGTGGCACAACACACGACGTCCGCACTCTCAACCGCTTCGTCCGCGTTGGCCGCGACATCCATCACCGTGTCCGGCAGCTCGTCCTTGAGGTCCTCCAGCAACGCCTCGGCCTTCTTGGCGTTCCGGTTGAACACGACAAGCTTCTTCAACGGCCGCACCGCATGCACCGCCCGAACCTGATCCGCCGCCTGCGCCCCGGCCCCCAGCAACGCGAGGTGCGAAGCGTCCTCATCAGCGAGCAAATCCGTGGCCACACCAACAACAGCCCCGGTCCTGAGCGTCGTCAACGGCACCGCGTCCGTGACGAACTGCCCATCCGGATGCGAGTAGACAACAGTGCCCGTGATCACCGGATCGCGCTCGATCTCGATGCTGATCACCTTGACCGCCGTCGACCGCGTGGGCCGGTGGTGCACCGCCATCACCAGCGAACCGCTCTCGCTGAACGCCAGCCGCGGCGGCAGGTCGAACTCCTCCGCGGCGAGCCCGATGAACGCGGCGCGGACGGCTTCGATCGCTGCGGGCATGGTCATGGTTCGGATCGTAACGACCGCCCGTTAAGGCTCCCGTGTGACGTCCGCGAGGAACGCCTCTCACGCCACCGCGCCGGCCTCGAGGTGAGCGACGGTCGTCCGTTCCTCAGCTGCTCGCGCCACCTGCGATGTCATCGATGAGCTTCCTCGACTCGTCCTCGTTCAGCGCCGTCCGAGCGAGTGACTCGATCACCGCGTCATAGGTCTTGATGAGGTTCCCCGTCTCGATGTACAGGCAAGTGTTCTCACTCTCCACGAACACCACCGGCTCGTGCTTGTGGAACCTCAGCAAACTGAACCCGCCCGCCAGTCCCGCATGCGCGCCTACCGATGTCGATACGACCCTGATGGCGACATACGGCCGCGCCGAAACTCGCGACAAGTGCTGCAACTGCGCGCGCATCACCTCCTCACCCCCGACGGGCGTCCTCAGCACCGACTCGTGGATGTAATAGGTCGCGGTCATCCCGGGCCGAAGCGCCTCCTTCCGCGCTACCCGCGCCGCGACCCACTCCTCCACGTCACCTTCTGGCGGGTTCGCACACGCCTCCACCACGGCCCGCGCGTAGCCGGGAATCTGCAACGTGCCGGGCACCAGCAAGGGCTGCCAGCCCACGTACGTCTTCGCCATCTTCTCGTGCTGGGCGAGCGTGCGTCGCGTGGCCGGCTCGGCGGCACCGTGCTCGTGCAACCAGCTTTTGACATGGATGACGCGGAAGATCGAGAGCAGTCGGTCGCGCTCCTCGGCCGGCGTACGGCAAACGCCCAGGAGCAGCGCCAGCTCCAACTCGCTCGATCCCCCTTTGCCGTTGACGAGGTCCGAAAGCTTGCTTTCCTCCCAATTCAGGAGTTCGGCGACCGCGCGCGAGGTCATGCCTGCGTTGGCAATAGCTGCGCGAAGGCCGTCACCGAACTCACGGCCCCTCACAGTGGAGTATCTCTTCGGCATGAAGATGACGGTATACCGATTACCCGAAACTCCGATCCATTCGGACGCAACACGCCCAAAGGCGGCTAGCTTGGAGCCCCTCCAAGCGCGACCATAAATAGGTGAAGTTTCGTTGGACGCCCCACGAGGGGCGACGTCACGCCATCCCCGACGAGCTGACCAGGGGGCAGCTCGTCGAGACACTGTGCGGCGATCCTGTTGTGCCGCAACAGGTGAGCATGTGGCGAGAGAAGAACACCTGGCCGACCTGCTGGGACTGCGACGGCGTCTGGCGCGAGCACGAGGGGATCCTGCCATGGCCGCGGAAATCCTGACCGAAGACCTGCTGCGCATATCTCTTCAGCGCCTCTCGCGTGAGGTGGTGAAGACTTATCCACAGTTCGGCGAGTTGCTCGCGCAGAATATGTTGCGCACGTGCGGCCTCATTCCTGATGTCGAGCGCGCGGAGCACTACAGGGAGCTCGGCACGCTCCTCATAGATCTCGGCCGCCTCTACTTGGCGGAGGCCGACGCGCTCACCACCGTCGACATGCCGCAGCAACCATGAGCCCTTTACACCCGCAGGACGAGGAGGGGCCTGAGGGCGCGCTACCGCAACAGCCGCTCCGTCAAGTCCCGTAGGCGCCGCACCGCGGTCGTCGTCTTCAGGACCTCCTCCTCGTCCTCTTCATCCAGGTCTTCGCGGGACGCCGCCTCGATCTGGACCTCCATCTCCTCCACGACCTCGAGGACGACGCCGGCGAACGGCCCGTCTTCCGGCTCCGCGACCAAGCCCGCGCCGACCCGCTCGGACGTGCGCTCGACCATTCGTTCCGCGAGGTCGAAGTGGCCGAAGCGCTTGGCGGCTCGTGCCGCCGTTCCCAGCGTGAGCTCCTCGCACAGTTGCGTGTCCTCGGCGTCGAGGGTCCACGGCCGCTGATCGATCTCGAAGGCGAACCGTTCGACGACGGGGCGCGGGTCGTCGTTGCCGAGCACCTCGGTCCACCAGATGCACCACTGCGCCGCACGTTCGACGAAATCGGGCCAGCCGATCACCTCGACCGCGTGCTGGGTCGTCAGCGCGGGCAGGCCTGTCGCGCAGGCCGAGCCCAGTTGGCCGAACGAGGCCAGCATCGACATGTGGGCCAGCCGGCACTGGATCATGCGAAGCTCGACGAGGAAGGCGTCCGGGGTCAGGAACCGCTGGACGTCCATTTCCCAGATCGCCTCGTCGAGACACGTCAGCGTGTCCTGAACCAACGGCGAGGCCAGGTCGTCGGACATCCCCTCGACGCACCCGAGCGCACGGAGCCTGGCGGCCGTCCCGAACATCGCCACGACGCCGGGGTTTCCGCGGGCTCTGTCCAAGAAGGCGCGCACCTGTGCGAAGTCGGTCTCGTCCGCCGTGAAGCCGTGCTCGGGCCACGCCAGCAGCGACGCCCGTTCGGTGAGCAGCAGTTGCAACTCGAGGAACCGAGCCGAACTCGGGTCGAACCACTGCGCTTCGTGGAGCGTTCTTCGCCATCGGACCAGACGCGACGCTGCCAGTTCCGCGTCGCCGGGTGCCGGGATCACCATTCCGGCGTACACGAAGATGGCGTACTCGGTCAGCACCACCGCAGCCGTGAGAACGTGCATCTGAGACTGCAGGTCGTGGGCGACTTCGGGGGTGTCCGGTGCTTCCGCGAGAGAACCCGCGCCGCCGCGCAGCACCGCGTCGAGCCAGATCGTGTCCGGGTCCGGCATGCCCTCGGAGGTGAACGGGTCGAAGGTGATCCTGTCGAGCACCGCCGCGAGATCCTGTGCGGTGCGGCCGAACCTGTCGACCGCGGCAGGCGAGGCCGCGTCGATCACGCTGCGGCAGGTGGCGGCGATTCTGGCGGCGTCATCGCGTTCTGCCACGGCGGGGAGGTTCGACGCCAGCAGATCCGCGGCGGTCAACCTCTCGCCGTCGGTGGCACCGGCGGTGATCAACGCGCAGGCCAGATCGGCCCCTCCCGCGCGGATGAAGCCCAGCAGCAGCGCGGAGAAGTCGCGCACGGAGCCGGCCGTCGAGCGTTCCGGATCTGTCAGCAGCGAGACCAGCAGAGGCAGTTCGTCCGCGATGAACAGTTGCGGGAGCAACTCGGCTGAGCGGGAGACGTCGGTGACCGGACGTGCCAGCAGCCGGCGGATGAGCAGGGCGCGGTAGCGGTCCTCGACATCCGTCCCGACCGCCTCGGACGCCTCGGCCAGCAGGCGGTCGACGGCCACCTCCACGGTGTCGTGCACGAACGTCCAACGCTCGCCCTGGACGCTCACGAACGCTGACAGCACGTCTCGGAACAGAGCCATTTCCGCGGTGCTCACCGCGGAAAGGCCGACATCGCCGACGATCCCGCGGAGGTCGTCCTCCGTCACGCCAGCCATCGACACACCGACCGCGCACAGCATCACTCCCAGCCGGTGGTCGACCAGTTCGATCAGGCGGGACATCGCCTCCAGCTGCACGTCCCCCAGATCGGGCGACAGGTCCTCCACCACCGTCGCGAGCAGGGCCCGCAGTGCAGCCTCCGGGTCGGCCTCGCGCTGATCGACGTTGCGCAGCACCACGTAGTCGTGCGCGGTCAGGGTGGTGAGCAGATCGCTCGCCACGACGAGCCAGCGCGCGGTGGTCGAGCGCTGGACCAGCCGCTCGATCAGCGCCGCGGGCATGGCCTTGTGGTGGTCCGCGATCCGCCGCGCCACGAGTGCGCTCGCGTCCTGGAGCCGGAGCTCACCGACGTGCATGACCTCCGTGGCCGGGCGCAGCCCGAGCATCTCGGCCTCGTAGGAGTCCTCAGCGGCGGAAAGCAGCAGGCGCACCCGATCGCCCAGGTCGATGGGCAACCACGCCAAGGGGGTCGACTCGGTCATCAAGCCGTCGAACCTGTCGATCCCGTCCACGACGACCACCGGCCGGTTGCCCCTCCACCCCGCACGCAGCACCGCCAGCCACGGCTCCAGCACGTCGTCGAGCGTGAGGCTCTCGGGTGTGTGCCGGGCCGCGACGGCTCGCGCCGCATCCGGGTCCAGCTGGGCCAGCAACACCAGGACGCAGACCGCGACGTTCCTGCTCGCGGGGGTCGCGCCGACGCGCACGAACGCGCGGACCGGTTCCGCCTTGACGCCGATGTCCCAGAACTCCATCCGGGTGGCGGCCATCGCCAGGAGAGCGGACTTGCCACATCCCGACGGACCCACGAGTGCCAGGGCTGTCGGCGCGAACTGCACGCGCCGGCGATGAACAGGGTTGTTCGCCTCGTCCCCTTTTCCCCAGAGGTACTTCTGCTGCATGAAGTCCCAGAACGTGCCGATGCGACCGAGCTCGGCCTGCCGCCCCACGAAGTGCTGCGCCTCCTGTTCCGCCGCCCAGCGGTGGGCGCGGACCTCCTCCGCCAGCCAGTCGCCCGGTGCCGGTGCCGAGAGCACCGAGTCCAGCAATCGCACCAGTTCCGCCGTCGCCGTCTCGGTGAACGCCGGCGGCTCGTACGCGATCGGCAGATCCCCGAGGTGCTCCCGGAACCGCGTCTGCGCGGGCACTTCCTGAGCCTCCGCCCGAGCGAGCAGCACAGGTGCGACGCCGTCGTCCCGGCTCTCCCGCACCGCAGAGAGAATCTCCAGCGCGGTGACGGACAACGGGAAGCCGGGGTCGTCCACGCCGGCGGCGACCCGTGTCTCCTCGCCGATGTGCGCCGGCGGCACCCAGCCGTACTCGCCGCCCAGCAGGCCCAGGAAGAGCGGCCGGCAGCGGCGCACCTCCCCCGCGCACACCTGGAGGATCACCCGCTGGCGGGTTTCGGCGTCGAGGCGGTCGTCGGTCTCGACGCCCCAGCGCAGGTCCACCGGGTAGATCGACACGCCGTGCCCGCGTTCGCGCAGCCGTTCGTTGACGCGCGGGATGACCACACGGGCCAGCAGGTCGCGTTCGCGGTCCATGTCACGGAACGTCGAGGCGACGAAGAGCGGCATCCGTCGCCACGGCACGTGGCTTTCGGTCGTTGTCACGGCGGCTCTCCGTTTCGGTACGCGAAAGGGGATCGCGCCCTTGCGGAGAGCTGTTACTACTGCGACTACTACTGGGACATCGCGACGGCACGGCCGTTGGTGTCGAACTCGTGCGCGAGCGTCGTCAGCGCCTGGCCGCCGGCGGCCCACGCGGCCGTCCAGGTCAGGCACTCGGCTGCGCCGTTGCCGCCGCGTTCGACCAGGTCGTCGCCGATGGTGTCGAGCCACTCCCAGGACGTGTCGGCGATGCCGGCGAGGAAGGCCTCGTCCCACGACTGCACCAGCGAGCGGATGGTGCCTTCGGAGCGGGCGCGTTCGTTGACCGATTTGATCCACGTCTGGCGCTCCTCCTCGGTGAGCACCACGCCCGTTTCGGGTTCGCGGAAGCCAGGCAGGTCGTGGGCCAGGCCGCCCGAACCGACGTAGAGAACGCGCCGATCAGCGAAGAACTCCCCGACGCGGCGTCCCAGTGACGCCGCGCGGCGGAACGAGGCGTGTGGTGGTGAGGCGCAGTTGATGAAGACGGGCAGCACGGGCTTCGAGGAGATCGAGCCCAGCAGGTCGCGGGTCGTGTGGCCGAACGCGTGGTCCAGCTCCGCGCGGTAGGCGGTGGCGATGTCGAAGTCGTGTGCCACCAGGTCCGCGATCAGAGCGCGTCCCGAAGAAGAAGGCACGTCGTACGAACCGGTTGGGCCGGCGACGTCGCCCTGGGCTGTTGCCTCCAGGACCACGGCGAAGGTCGGCACGACGGAACGGAACGCACGGCGGTGGTCGGTGCCGAAGAAGACGACGAGCTCCGGGTCGAACCGGGCAACGGCGTCGCGGGCGGCCGCGATCGCTGCACGGACCGGGCCGTGGG
Organism: Lentzea sp. NPDC054927; assembly: GCF_053610285.1. Taxonomy (NCBI): domain Bacteria; kingdom Bacillati; phylum Actinomycetota; class Actinomycetes; order Pseudonocardiales; family Pseudonocardiaceae; genus Lentzea; species Lentzea sp. NPDC054927. The sequence continues at coordinate 150,027 of NZ_JBSGXZ010000013.1, read as the reverse complement.
GAGCACTTGGCAAGGTGATCAGGTGCGAGGCGCAGACCGTTAGGCGATTCTTCACCGGGCCAGTCTAGGTTCCGGGGCGTGACGAGACGTGCACTTGCGGTGATCATCGCCGCCGTCGTGATGGCGCCCGTTTCCCCTGCTCACGCTGACATCACCAGACGCATCGAGACCGAGCGGACCGAGAGACCGGTCGCCGCGGGCGTCACGCTGAGCTCCTTCGACTGGTACGAGCCCGGCGGATCCGGTGGCTGGATCCGCGGTGACGCGCTCGCCGTCGACCTCACCAAAGCCCAGGTCGGGTACGTCGACAACGGCACCGTCGCGCAGGCGGCGCCGCTCTCCCAGCAGACGACGAGAGCCGTCGCGGCGATCAACGGCGACTTCTTCGACATAAACAACTCCAACGCACCCGAGGGCGTCGGCGTCCAGGACGGGCAGCTCAGGAAGTCCGGCCAGGGCAGAGCCGTCGGCATCGACGCGGCGGGCGTCGGCAGCGTGATGGAGACATTCTTCGAAGGCACGCTCAACGGCACGCACAAGCTGACGCAGCTCAACAGCGCGCGGATTGACGTGGACGGGATCGGCGTCTTCAACCCGTTGTGGGGCACCTACAGCAGAGCGCGCGCTACCCAAGGTGCGACCAACACGGCCGAAGTGATCGTCAAAGACGACATCGTGGAACGCGTCGGCGCCCCCAGCGCCGAACCCGTCCAGGGCTACGCGCTCGTGGGCCGGGACAAGGGCGCGGACGTCCTCAAGGCGCTCGAACCCGGCGACCGGCTCACCGTCGACTACCGGAGCCGCACGAGCAACGGCAGCGAGCCCAGGACCGCGATCGGCGGACGGCAGCTGCTGGTCAAGGACGGCAAGAACGTCGCGCCGGCCGATCCGCTGCACCCGCGCACGGCCGTCGGGTTCTCCGCGGACGGCAAGAAGATGGTGATGCTGACCGTCGACGGCAGGCAGGGCGCGTTCCTGCTCGGTCTGAACCTCAGAGACCTCGCCGACGCCATGATCGAGCTCGGCGCGCACAACGCCCTCAACCTCGACGGCGGCGGCTCGTCGACCATGCTCGCCCGCGAACCCGGCACCACCGAGCTGAAGGTCGTCAACACGCCGTCCGACGGCGGTGAGCGCCCCATCCCGAACGGCCTCGCGCTCTACTCCCCCGCCGGCACGGGGAAGCTCGTCGGGTTCGACGTCCAGACCGAGGACAAGCGCGTCTTCCCCGGCATGACCCGCCGGATGACTGTGCGCGGCCACGACGAGACGTACGGTCCGGCTGCCAACAACGAGCACGTCACGCGCGCCACAGGTGGCTGGGCGATCGGCGACACCTTCCACGCGGCACCCCACTCGGGACCGGCATCCTTCACCGCCTTCCGCGGCCTCACCACCAAGACCGCCAAACTGACCGTGCTGGGCAAACTCGCCCGGCTCGCACCGGCCAGCACCAGGATCAGCCTGAACCCGGACGAGCGCACACCGTTGCAGATCAACGGTTTCGACGCCAAGGGCTTCAGCGCACCGATCGAGCGGGCGGACCTCGACCTCAGCTACGACCGGAAGATCATCGAGGTCACGCCCGACCTGCAGATCAGGGCGCTCACCGCCGGCGCGACCACGATCAGGGCGCGCTCCCAGGGCAAGGAGACCCAGCTGGCGGTGACCGTCGGGGCCGACGACGAGCTGATCGCCGGATTCGACGACGCTCCACAGTGGACCTTCGGATCGGCCCGCGCGACCGGCTCTGTGGCACCGGATCCCCACGGCCACACCGGCGGCGGCCTGAAGCTCAGCTACGACTTCACCCAGTCCACCGGCACGCGCACCGCTTACGCAGTACCACCGAAGCCACTCCAGATCGACGGGCAGCCGCTCTCGCTCGCGGCCTGGGTGAACGGCAGCGGCAAGGGCGAGTGGACGGCGTTCACCGTCACCGACGCGACCGGCCAGTCACGCTCGCTCTACGGCCCCTACATCACCTGGAACGGCTGGAAGCAGCTCGAGGTCCCGATCCCGCCGGAGCTCAAATTCCCCATCCAGGTCAACAGGTTCTACACGATCGAGACCAAGGCGGACCGGTCGTACACGGGCGAGGTGCTCGTCGACGACATCACCGCACGAGTCCCGCCCGAGGTGTCCCTGCCGCCCGCCCCAGAGCTGCGCGAGGACGTGATCGGCCCGGCGAAGGGCTGGAAGTTCGCGGTCATGTCCGACGCGCAATTCGTTGCCCGCAACCCGGACAGCGACCTGGTCAGGTCCGCCCGCCGCACGCTCAAGGAGATCAAGGCGTCCGGCGCGGAGTTCGTCGTGATCAACGGCGACTTCGTCGACGAGGCGTCCCCGGAGGACTTGAAGCTGGCCAAACGGATCCTGACCGAGGAACTCGGCGACTTCCCCTGGTACTACGTGCCCGGCAACCACGAGATCATGGGCCCCGGCACGATCGACAACTTCCGCCGCGAGTTCGGCACCACCCACCGCACGTTCGACCACAGGGGCACGCGGTTCGTGCTGCTCGACTCGTCGACCGGAACGCTGCGGGGCGGCGGGTTCGACCAGATGGAGATGCTCAGGAACGCGCTGAGCACCGCCGAAGGCCAGGCCGTCGTGATGATGCACCACCCGCCACGCGACCCCACGCCCGCGCGCACGAGCCAGCTCTCCGACCGGATGGAAGCGGCCTACTTCGAGAGGCTGCTGTCCGAACGCGACGAACCGACGGCGTTCATCGGCGGGCACGTCGGCGGGTTCTTCGCGTCCACTGTGGACGGCGTGCCGACCGTGATCAACGGCAACTCCGGCAAGGCACCGGCGGAGGCGGGCGGGTTCACCGGCTGGACGCTGGTCGGTGTCGCCAGGAACGGCATCAAGGCCGAGATCCGGCCTCATGTGGACGCACTCCAGGTCCAAGCTCCGGCCAACCTGAGGTCCGGTGCCAGGGAAACGGTTGCGGCGACGTTGAAACAGGGTTCGCGGACGCTGCCGGTGAAGTATCCGATGGTCGCGGTGTGGGAAGGGTCACCCGGTCTGCACGTGGGCGAGCGGAGCGGCATCAGGCCGTGGCACGTGGCGTGGCTCGAAGCCGGCTCCGGCGTCCTCACCGCGATAAGGCCTGGTCAGGTCAAGATCTCCGCGACCGTGAACGGCGTGACGAGCAGCGCGGACGTCCGCGTGAGCCTGCAGGAAGTGGCCTGACCTGGCCTGAAGGAGTGCTGAGTGAGTGCGATGTCGGGCGGTGGGGGAAGATACTCTCCATGACCACCGCCGACAACGGTTTCGCCGACCTGGGGCTGCGCTCCGACATCCTCAACGCACTCACCACCCTGGGCTACGAGGAGCCGACGCCGATCCAGAGCGAAGCGATCCCGCCACTGCTCGCGGGCAACGACCTGCTGGGGCAGGCCGCCACGGGCACGGGCAAGACGGCGGCCTTCGCGTTGCCTCTGCTCGAACGCATCGCTGACAAGATCGGCAAGGGTGAGAAGCCCCTCGCTCTCGTCCTCGCCCCCACCCGTGAGCTGGCCGTGCAGGTCTCCGAGGCCGTGCACCGCTACGGCCGGCACATGGGCACGCGCGTGCTGCCGATCTACGGCGGCCAGCCGATCGGCCGTCAGCTGCGCGAGCTGTCCCGCGGCGTCGACGTGGTGGTCGCGACCCCGGGCCGCGCGATCGACCACCTGCAGCGGGGCACGCTGCAGCTGGGCGACCTCGAGGTCGTCGTGCTCGACGAGGCCGACGAGATGCTCGACATGGGCTTCGCGGAGGACATCGACGCGATCCTGAGCGAGACGCCGGCCGACCGGCAGACCGTGCTGTTCTCGGCCACGATGCCGCCGCGCATCGACCGCATGGCCAAGAGCCACCTGCGCACGCCGGTGCTGATCCAGATCGAGCGCGAGAAGACCGAGCCGGGCGAGGCCCCGCGCGTCCGGCAGACCGCGTACCTGGTGCGCCGCGAGCACAAGCCCGCCGCCCTCGGCCGCGTGCTGGACGTCGAGTCGCCGACCGCCGCCGTCGTCTTCTGCCGCACGCGTGACGAGGTCGACCAGCTCACCGAGACGCTCAACGGCCGCGGCTACCGCGCCGAGTCGCTGCACGGCGGCATCAGCCAGGAGCAGCGCGACCGCGTGATGGGTCGTCTGCGCGGCGGCACCGCCGACCTGCTGGTGGCCACCGACGTCGCGGCCCGCGGTCTCGACATCGAGCAGCTCACGCACGTCGTGAACTACAACGTGCCGTCCGCGCCCGAGGCCTACACGCACCGCATCGGCCGCGTCGGCCGCGCGGGCCGTGAGGGCGTCGCGATCACGCTGGTCGAGCCGCGCGAGAACTCGATGCTCAAGACCATCGAGCGCGTCACCAAGACCAAGATCCCGATGGAGAAGGTCCCGACCGTCGCCGACCTGCGCGCGCGTCAGCTGGAGCTGACCCGCTCGTCGCTGCAGGAGTCGCTGATGGAGGACGACCTCTCGCGGTTCCGCGTGGTCGTCGAGACCCTGGCGGACGAGTTCGACGTCATGGACATCGCGCTGGCCGCGGTGAAGCTCGCCCACGAGGCCTCGGGTGCCGCCGCGGACGAGGAGGAGATCCCGGAGGTGCGCCCGCGCGAGGACCGTCCGCGCCGCGACGGTGCCCCGGCAGGCCCGCGCCGCGAGCGCCGTGGCCCGTCCGAGGGCATGACCAGGCTGTTCCTGGGCGCCGGCCGTTCGTCGGGCATCCGGCCGCAGGACATCGTCGGTGCCATCACCGGCGAGACGGGCCTGAAGGGCCGCGACATCGGCGCGATCGAGATCGCCGACCGGTTCTCGCTGGTCGAGGTGCCCGGCACGGCCGCGGCCGACGTGATCGAGCAGCTGCGCGACGCCACGATCAAGGGCAAGCGCGTCACGATCCGCCGCGAACGCCAGCCCCGCTAGCACGGCAACGTGAAACAGCCCCTCCGGACGTGTTCCGGAGGGGCTGTTTCGCATGACAGGTCAGGCCGTTTCGTACACCAGCGTCCACCGCTGGTTCGCGAGACCGGTGTGGTCCCACGTCTGGATCGCAGCACCGTTGCCGGACTCGTGCCCGACGGCGTCCGCGTACCCGGAGGTCAGCGCGCTCTGCAGGCCGAACGTGTTGTCACCGGCCCGCGTGAAGACGAACTGCTGCGTGCCGTCGCTGTGGCAGGTGTACTGGACCAGCGGGGTGCCCAGTTCCCAGTCGCCGAACTGGACGTCCAGGCACTTGCCGGACTGCTCGTTGCGCAGCGCGCACTTGTTCTCGCCGAACGGGATGATCTTCCAGCGCATCTTGTCGCCGCCGGTGCAGTCCCACAGCTCCATCGCGGCGAGGTCCGCGTTCGCGCCTCGTCCGGCTCGTCCCACGGACCGGCGACCTGCATGCAGAGGCCGGACTCGACACCCTTGATCATCACGTGGCCGGACTCGACCGGCACCACCGACTCGCGGTGGGTCGTGCCCCCCGGTTTCCGGCCGGGGGCACGTCTTTCCGCACCGAGATGAGGTTTCTGGTGGACCCCGAGTACCGGTACTGGGCTTGGCTTGCCGAGGGCGAGTCCTCTGTGGACGGCGCGCGGGAGGTCATCCGGACGTGGAAGAGCCCGGAAGGCGCCGACAAGGAGGAGTCCCACACGCCTGACGGCTGGCGGACGACCTGGACGTACCAGGACGTGCGGGACCAGCACAAGCGCGGACACCTGCTGCCGATCACCTCCGAGGACGCCGAACGGTTGACACAGCAGAGTTAGCGCACCTCCCGGCACGCGGAACAGCCCCTCCGGAACCCGTCCGGAGGGGCTGTTTCGATCGTCCTGCCTGATGTTCAGTGCGACAGATCAGACGCGCACCAGCGTCCAGCGCTGGTTCGCGAGACCCGTGTAGTCCCACGTCTGGACCAAGGCGCCGTTGCCGGTCGCGTGCCCGACCGCGTCGGCGAACCCGGAGGTCAGCGCGCTCTGCAGGCCGTAGGTCTGGTCACCCTCCTGCGTGAAGACGAACTGCTGGGTGCCGCCGTAGTGGCAGGTGAACTGGATCAGCGAGGTCCCCCGCGCCCAGTCGCCGTACCGGACGTCCAGGCACTTGCCGGACTGCGCGTTCTCCAGCGCGTACTTGTTCTCGCCCAGAGCGACGATCTTCCACTTCATCTTGTTGCCGCCGACGCAGTCCCACAGCTCCTGAGCGGTGAGGTCCGCGTTCGCGCCCTGGTTCGGCACGTCCCACACGCCCGCGGTCTGCATGCAGCGACCGGACTCGACGCCCTTCACCTGCACCCAGCCGGTCTCGACCGGCACCACGGCCGCACGGTGGGTGGGGTCGATGATGCGCCAGAGCTGGTCGACGTTCTTGGTGTTGCCGGTCTGGACGATCAGCGTCGCGTTGGCGGTACCGCTCGACTGCGCCGTGGCGAAGCGACCGGTGGCAACGTTCTGCAGCTGGAACGTGCCGTCTGCGGGGTTCTCGATGAACTTCCAGCGCAACGTGCCCGCGCCGCTGTCGCAGTTGTTCTGCGCGACGTTGTCACCGACGGCGTCCAAGCACAGCTTGGAGTGCATGCCGCGGATCATGTACTGGTCGTTCTCGTACTTGAACAGCTCCCACACCTGCTTGGGACCGACGAGGCAGTCCCACAGCTCCATGAGGGCGCCGGGGTCGTCCGCCTGCTCGTACACGCCGAAGGTCTGCAGGCAGCGCTTCGAACCCAGGCCCTGCAGCTCGATCACCCGGCGGTTCGACGGCTTGATCTGATCGCGCTTGAGGGCCTCGTGCTGGCCGACATTGAGGAACGCGTGGCGGGCGGGAAGGTCGGCCGCGAGTGCCGCGCGGGCCGCGCTCACGACGTTCGGCAGGAAGCCGTCGCGCTCGGCGCTGTCGAGGATCTCGCGGATGCGCCGCTCGGTCTCGATCGCGTCCTGGCGGTCCTGCTCCTCCAGATCCTTCTGGTGCGCCGCGTGCACACCGGTGAAGATGTACGCCTTCCACACACTCGGCTCACGGCTGTCGGCCGCGGCCTGGGCGTCGGCCTTGACCCACTTGCCCTTGCCGTTGCGGAACAGTTCGTAGACGAACTCGCGGTCGGTGATGAGCTTGAGCGAGTCACCCATCACGGTCCCGGTCGCGACGGCCCAGCCGCTGGCGCGCGCGTTCTCGTTGGCGAGCCGTTCCTGCCGCTCGCGCTCGATGCGCTCGGCCTCTTCCAGCTTGCGCTGCCGGTCGACGTCCCTCGCGGTGAAGATGTCCGTGACGACGTAGGTGGTGCGCTGCTCGTCGGTCGACGTCGGCGTCAGCACGGCGGCCGCCTTCGTCTTCACCTCGCTGTTCGTCTCGGCGCGTTCCCAGACGCGGAAGACGAACTCCTTGAGGGTGCTGTCGAGATCGGCCTGCGTCAGGCCGGTCCAGTTGACGACCTGCGCGGCCGCGAGCCGCTGCCGGTCGCGGTCGGCCTTGCGCAGGCGCTCCACCAAGTCCTCGCGGTGCAGGGTGAAGATCGTCTGCGTGATGAACCGGTGGCAGGCCGCCGGGTCCGACGAGCTGCTCGTGAAGGCGGCTGCCGCGCCTTCCTTCACCCGCGCGTCGTCGGGCACCTTCGCCTTGTCCCACAGGTAGATGACGAAGTCGCAGTCACTCAACTGGTACTTCGCGGGTTCGGGGTTGAGGCCGATCTCGCGGGCCGCGGCGATCTTCTCGTCGACGGTCGCCTGCGGCGCCGCCTGCGCGACGGCAGCGGCGACTTCAGCGGTAGCCGCAGCCGTGAACGGTCCGGACATGAACGTGGAAACGACCGCCAGCGCAGCGATTGCGCGCATGCAGCGGCCGCCCAGACTGGATCTGGACAACTTGGTAATCCCCCAGGACTCAAGGCATCGCTTCGGTTTCTGACCAGCTCCCCAGCCGGCTGATGCCGAGCAGGACTTTGACATGGGGCGAGTACACAGCGCAACCAAAGTGATCCCCGTCACATTGGGCACCGGCGGCAACCGTGCTACAACTCTCTGGGCCATTGGGCCACACCGTACTTTTTCTGGGGGGAAATGTATGGGGCGCCATACTTTGCTGCGCTCAATTCTCGCTGCCGCCATCGCTTTCGGGTCCGTCATCGCCACCGGCGTGACACCGGCGACAGCCCAAGTCATGATCACCGCTGCCGTCCAGGTCAACCTGGCACCGTGGCAGCGCGACACCGTCAGACGGATGGCCACGACCGATCCGTTGCCCGAAGTGCAGGCCGCGGCGACGCTCGCACTGCTGAGCAACAGAGGTGACGAGGCGATCCTGGAGTTCCTTCCCGGCGGCTACCTGGCGGCCAAGAACCGTGCTACCAAACGGATCGAGCTCGACCTCCGGTACATCCAGGAGATCAACAAGTTCGCGATCCCCGGCAGCAACGTCCAGGTCACCTCGGCCAAGGCGTTGGTCAGCACGCCGAACGCGCAGAGCCTGTACGTCCAAAGTGGATATTCCGAGGCCCAGGAACTCGACCGGCTCAACGACAACAAGCGCGACGAGCGCCTGGCGCGGTTGAGCAAGGAGGACCGCGACTACGTGACCTACCTGGCCGCGAACGATCCGGGTGTGCAGGTCCGCGACGCGGCCAAGCGCGCGCTCACCGCGGGCGACGACGCCTCGATCGGCCTGTTCTTCAAGTACTACTGGGGCATCGGAGCCGATCTCGACAACGAGGGCTTCCGCCAGCGCACGCTGGAGCAGAACGAGCTCTGGCTGCGCAAGATCCGCGCACTGGTGGACGCCGCTCTGGCAGCGGAGAAGGCCGAACGCGAGTCGAGCGGCGAGTTCGCCCGCAAGGCCCGCCAGGACGCCATCGCGAACTGGGAACTGGCCGACGCAGAAGCCGGAAAGTCCTCAGTGGACTGGAACGCCGAGAAGAACAAGGCCGACACACAGGCCGCCTTCTGGGCTTCCGTGGCCGCGCACGCCCGTGCGGCACAAAGCGAGCAGGACTGGGCGGCAGTGCTGGCCCGCGCCGACGCGTCCAACGCGTCATGGGAGGACGAAGCGGCCTGGGCACGTTCGCAGGCCGCGACCTGGCTGGCCCTGGCCGCCGACGCGAAGAAGAACGCGGACGCCGCGCGCGACCGCGACCGGGGGGATCAGTAACCAAATGAACAGAACACCTTTCAGCGCCGCCTCGCCGCGGCGCCGGTCAGTCATCGCCAAATCCCTGGCGCCGCTCATCATCACGCTGGTGCTCGCCCTGCTGAGCAGCACCACGCCCGCCGTCGCCGCACCGATTCCGGTCCCGTTGCTCCAGCAGGTCAACGCGAGCGCCGACCCCGGCGGTGAGGTCGACGAGGAGCTCGAGTTCTACAAGCAGCTCGTCGGCGACATCCGCGACCACGCCGAGGACGTGGAGGTCCGCGACGCCGCCGCGGCCGCCCTTGCCATCGGTACCAAGGAAAAACTCCTCTGGTTCCTCGACCACGGTCAGGCGGAGGCGCAGGCCCGCGCCGACCAGCGCAAGACCGTCGAACGCGCGGAGAACCGCAAGAAGGTCGAGGAGTGGGCCCGCACCGGCGGCCCGAACGTCAAGTCCGGCGCGCAGGCCGCGCTGAACTCCGGCGACCGCGCCATCGCGGACTTCGTCGCCTTCGGCTACGAGATCGCGCTGAAGCAGGACAAGCAACAGGCCGAGGACGACAAGGCCGAGCAGGACCGCATCATCGCCCGCGTCCGCGACATGGTGGCCCACGGCGGCCCCCAGGTGAAGGTCGAGGGCGACGCGGTCCTCCTCCTCAACGACTACGCGAAGATCCGCGAGTTCTACCTCACCGGCTACCACGAGGCGCACAAGCGGGACGCCGACTTCCAGCTGGTCATCGAGAAGGCCCTGGCGGACCGCAACAAGGCGCTGACCGAGCTCGACCAGTTCGCGAGGCGTTCGGAGGCCTCGGCCAAGGCACGCGCCGAGATCATGCGCGCGAACATCGGCGCCGTCAAAGCCATGGAAGACAGCATCTTCGCGATGCAGATGGCGGTGAAGGCCGCGCACAAGGCCGACAAGATCTTCCAGGAGGACAAGCCCGGCCGTGCCAACGGCCAGAAGGGCCGCGACCAGGAACTCGACGCCCTGCGCGCCGAGGCGGCCGAGTACGCCGCCCGAGCCGACCGCGTCGCGCTGGAGGCCGACCGGATCAACGCCGGTGTCCACCAGGTGGCGGCCAGGCTGGTGGAGTCCGGCCAGACCAACGGCCTGGACTGGGCCAAGGTCACCATCGGCATCACCCACGCCGTGGAAGCAGCGGCGCTGGCGGCCGAGACCTCGCAGCACGCCGCCGAGGCCACCCTGGCCGACAGCCGCGCGCTCGACGCCGACCGCAACGCCCAGGAACACGCGAACAACGCCCGCAAGTACCTCGAAGAGACCAAACGCCAGCGGGACAAGGCACTCGAGCTGGCCGCGGCGGCGAGGACGCAGCTCGACATCGCGGTGGCGGCTCGCAACCGGGCCGAGCAGCAGAAGAACCTGGCCGCCCAGAAGGCGTCCCAGGCACAGCAGCACGCCGCGAACGCCCGCACCGCCCGCGTGAACGCGCAGTCGGCGGCGGCGACCGCTATCTCCAAGTCGAAGGACGCCACCGCCGCCTACGCCAACGCGGTCCAGCACAAGGCCGCCATGGACGAGACGGTCGGCAAGGCCGAGAAGCTCGGCAAGCAGCTGCGGGTCGCGGAAACCGTCTTCGGCAAGCGCATCCAGGTCTACAACCAGTACGCGAGGGAACTGGAGAAGGCCCGTCAGAAGGCCGAGGAACTCGGCGGCGAGGCCTGGGACGAGTACCGGCGCATCGAGGGCGAGACCAACGCCGCCAAGAGCGCGGCCGACGAGTCGTCCGCGGCGGCGGGCAGGGCCAGGGCCGCGGCGGCGACCGCACAGGCAGAGGCGCAGGCCGCCACGAACGCGGCCAACGCGGCTCAGGCGGCGGCGAACCGGGCGAACCAGGAAGCGGTGACGGCCCGCCGCGCCGCCGACGAGACGCACCGCCTCGCGCTCGAGACCACCAGCGCGGCACTGGCCGCCAAGGACGGTGCCGAGATGGTGCAGTCCGAGGCCGAAGACGCCGTGCGTGAGGCCAACCAGGCCGTCTACCAGTCCGTGGTCGCGGACCGGGCGGCGGCAGCGGCGGCGGCGTCCGCCGAGATGATCATCGACCCGGTGCGGGCGGCGGAGAACATCCTCAAGCCCTACGCCGCGATCAACGCCGACGCCCGCAGGGCGCTGACGGCGGTGTCCGAGGCGCTCCTCATCAGTGAGGAACAGTCCAGGGCCGCACGGGAGAAGGCCACGGAGGCCGGTGAGGCCGCCGTCAGGGCCCGCAAGGCGGCCGACCAGGCCATCGGCGACATCAAACCCGCCTTCGAAGCCGCGGCCGAAGCGGTCGAGGCGGCGAACCGGGCCGCGGCCGACGCGCTCCAGGCCAACGACGCGGCGAACACAGCGGCACAGCACGCCGGTGCCGCCTCGGGTTCGGCCGCGACGGCCGCGGGCTGGGCGAGCTCGGCCCGTTCCGACGCGACGCTCGCCGGCGACTCGGCGAACGCGGCCACCCACGCGGCAGCGGTGGCTGGCCAGGCGGCGGCAGCGGCCGAGAACCTCCGCAGTGTCGCGCTGAACATCGCGAAGAACTTCGACACGTTCGAGAACGCCATCATCGACCGCCTCAACCAGGTCGTCGACATCCGCCACCGCTACGACGAGGCGAAGCGCATCGCCAAGGAGGAGGCCGAGCGCAAACGTCAGGAGCTGAACGCCCAGGCGCTCGAGCTCATGAACGGCGTCCTCGGGTGCACCAAGACCGTCTGGGACGCGCGCTGCCAGCAGCTCCTGGGCAAGGTCAAGGAGAAGGTCGGCCAGGGACTCGACGCCGCGGGCAACTACGTCGAGGACGCCTACAAGTGCGCGAGCGGCGACGACGAGCAGGCGTGCCAGCGCTGGACCGAGAACTCGAAGAAGATCGGCTCCTTCGCGTGGGAAGCGGTCAAGGGCTTCGGTGAAGCCGCGGTCAGCCCGGTCGTCGCCGTGTGGGAACTCGGCGGATGCCTTGGTCTGGGCGCGACGGGCGACTGGAGCAAGTGCAAGCAGATGTGGGACGGCTTCGTCTACACCGTCGAGAACCCGTACACGTGGATCAACCTCGACGAGTGGCAGACCAACCCCGGCAAGGCCCTCGGCGGCACGATGTTCGACATCGTCGCCACCATCGCCACCATCGAGGCGGGCGGTGCCGGCGGCGCCGCGTGGAAGGCCACGCGCACCCTGGCCCGCAAGCTCGACGGCGGTTCGGGCAAGCTCGAGAAGGGCCTGGCCGAGCTGGACAGCCTGGCGGTCAAGCTGCACGAATCGGTGCGGGACAAGCTGCCCAACGGGCTGAGCGAGATCCTCAACCTCAGGGCGAAGTTCGAGAACGGCAACGCCAAGTTCGACGGCAGCGTCGCGGTGATCGACGGCCAGCTGTACCGGGTGGAGTCGTTCACGCTCCGGCCGGACGGCAACCCGAACCTCGTCGACGGGGCGATCGTCCGGATCGAGGGCGGCACGCTGCGGATCGAGAACGGCGTGGCGAAGATCGACGGCGCCAAGCTGAAGGTCGAACCGCCGAAGGGCTGCGTCCCCGGTCTCGCCGCTCGTGCGGCGGCCTCGGCGTCCGGTTGCGGCGAGTTCGCCACTCCTGTCAGCGATGCCAACGGCTTCAAGCACGACATCCACCTCGGCACGTCCGGCGGCAAGGACCTCGGCTGGCTGAACATCCGGCTGAACGCCGAGGAGAACCGCTGGGTGGACGCACTGCTAGGAAGGGCGAAGGAGCTCGAGCCGGACATCACCAAGGCGATCAAGAAGCTCGCGAGCGACAACGCCGGAAGTCCGGCAGGCCTGGACAAGCGCTTCAAGGACGAGGGCGAGTGGCCGTACCCGGGAACGAAGCGCAAGCTTCAGGAGGAGTTGAACCCGCAGCCGAAGAACCCGCTCGAGTACGAGACGAACCTGCCGAAGCGGACGCTGGCAGAGGTCGCGCCGAAAATGAACGACGCGCTCCGGTACACGATCACGTTCCCCGAGAACGTCTTCGCGGACAAGGCCCAGGCAGCGATCCGGCAGTTCGCCAAGCAGTACAACGAGGTGGACTTCAAGAACTTCTACAAGGACGCGAAGGACAGCGGGTATCCCGGCATCAACGTCACCTACGAGAAGGACGGGTTCTTCTTCGAGGTCCAGTTCCACACGCCGGACAGCTACGACGCCAAGGGCAAAGAACACAGGAACTACGGAGAGAGCCGCACGCTACGGGCGGCGATGGCGTTGATCGGAGCGGATCCTGGCAAGCTGAAGTCCGTGAAGGACGCGGAGATCAGTGACCTGATCATCGCACGGGACAAGAAGCTGGAGCTGTCCAAGACCATCTTCGGCCCGGTCACCAAGCCGGTCAACGCGGACAAGGTCAAGTCCGGCAACGAAACTCCCTGACAGAACTGACCGAGATGCGCCCCGGGACGTCACGTTCCGGGGCGCATCCCCATCCCGAACGAGGTCCGGATGAACCGGCGGTACCAGTACTACGCGATCGTGACCGAGTCACATCCACACGAGGACGAGCCGGTCGGCGTCGTTCGCCGCTGGGTGGACCAGGACGGCCAGGCTCACGACGAGGGGTACTCACCGGGGCTCACCTGGATTCCCACCGACGACCTGGTCGCGCTCGAATCCGGCCATGCGGGCGCTGAGGCACGCCTCATCTCGGAGGAAGCGGCCCAGCGGTTCGAAGCGGTTCAGCGCAGCCGGTTCCACCCCGACAACCCGGCGGACGGCAAGTACGACTACCTCGCGTGGGTGGACGCTGACCACCCGGCCGACAACCCGGTGGGCGTGATCCGCACCTGGGTCACGGCCGGCGGAACTGACCGGGAGCAGATGTACTCCCGCGGCATCGGCGGCTGGGTTCCCAGCTTCGTCCGGGACGACATCGGCAGAGGACACGTGGACGGCACACTGCTGCCGATCACCGCCGAGGACGTCGAACGGTTGACACAGCAGGGTTAACGCCTGCGGGCCTCGATCAGGAACCGGGTCGAGGTGCTGACGAACTCGCCGTGCTCCTGGATGTGCGCGTGCATGTCCAGGAGCCGGTCCCGATACCGCTCCACGCTGAACCCCGGCACCGTCCACAGCACCTTGCGCAGGAAGTGCACGACCGCGCCGACGTCGAAGAACGCCACGCGCAACGCCACCGGTTCCAGCCGCAGCACTTCCAGCCCGGCGGCCTCGGCGTCCACCCGCGCCCGTTCGGTGCCCCGAGCCTCGCTCACCGGCTGCGGGCCCATCATGAAGTCCGTCAGCTCGCGGTTCGTGCCGGCGCCGATCTGCTGCGAGAAGTACGTGCCGCCGGGTTTGAGCACCCGTGCGATCTCCGCCCACGGGGTCACCACCGGGTGCCGGCTGATGACCAGGTCGAACAACGCGTCGTGGAACGGCAACGGGCCCTCGTCGGGTGCCTGGACGACGAACGCGTCCGGCAGGTTCCGCTTGGCCACGGCCGCGTTCGGCGGCCACGACTCGGTGGCCGCGAGCAACGGCGGCTTCACGGGCGCGGACGCCGTCACCTCTCCCCCGCCGGTCTGCAGGTCCAGTGCGGACTCCACCGCCGCCAGCTTCGACGCGATCAGCGCCGCGTACCCCCACGGCGGGCGTTCCTCGGTGGCGCGGCCCTCGAACCAGGAGAAGTCCCAGCCCTCCAGCGGGACCGACGCCCCCTCCGCCACCAGTTCCTCGAACGACCTCATGACCGGAATGCCACCACAGGCCGATCACCGGTGCCACCGAAAATGGCGGCACCTGCCTCGGGCGGCGAGACGCCGCGTCCCTGGATCGTCTCGCGCACGACAAGGCAGGTGCCGCAGGTGGTTACAACGACCGAACAGCCGCCGGGTTACGCCCTGAGGCGGTAAGCCAGCAGGACCGTTTGGCCTACAGGGCGGCCGTCGGCGTCCGTGGCCACAACGCGTAGCGACACGGCGCCTCCAGCCATCCCACCAGGGGGAACGAGAGCCTTCACCGGCACCCACTCGGGTCCGTCCTCGAACGACGCGTAGGCGCGCAGCTGTCGAACGGCCGCGAAGCGGTGAACTTCGCCGGTGAAGGCCTCTTCATCGGTCAGGCCCGCAGGCGGTACGCCCGCAGGACCGTTTGATCGACCGTGTTGCCCTCGGTGTCACTGGCCACGACGCGCAGCGATACGAACCCGCCCGCCTGACCGCCAGGCGGGACGACGGACTTCACCGGCACCCACGTGACCCCGTCGTCGAACGACGCGTAGGCCTTCAGATCGCGCAAGGTCGCCTTGCCCGCTCCGGCCTGACGTGCCGCGGAGAACTTGATCGGCATCGGAGCACCCGCCTTCGTGCTGTTGCGCAGGTCGACCGGCACCGAGTAGTCGACCTCCAGCAACGGCAGCTTGCCGTCGGTGGCGGCCGAGAACTCCCACGTCGTCTTCACGTTGGTGGACAACGCCGACGTGTCGCGCGACGCGTCCAGCACGAACTTGTACCGGCCGTCGCGGGCGGGAGCGTAGAAGGAACCCCGCCGGACCTCGGCATAGCCCTGCGTGACGCCGTTGTGCTGCAACTCCAGCCAGCCGCCGCCGGTCTGCCGCCAGTTCTCCACCCAGCCCGAGCCGCCGAACGGCGAGATCCGGGTGTTGATCAGGTCACCCGCCCGCTCGACACCGCCGCCGTCCGCCCACGTCACGACCGACGACCCACTGAGCCGGGGTGAGGTGACCGCCCGCAGGTTGGTCTTCTCGTACTTCTTGCCAGGCTTGAAGGTCACCGGCTCGAGGTCCGCCCACGAGGTCGTCATCGGGTCGTCGCCGGCACCGTCGGCGCGGCCGTCGAAGCCCTCCTGGTACCAGCTGATTCCGTTGCCGGCGCTGAAGTACTCGGTGCGCTGCACGGGCGCCGCGAGCCGTTCGTCGAGCACCATGCCGATCTGACCGTTGACGAGCGGGTTGTTCCGCTGGTTGATCGAGCCGTCGCCACCGGACGTGTGGTACCGCGCCTTGACCTCGGCGAGCTCCGCGTGCCGGATCTTCTTGGTCCCGGCCGGCAACGCGCCCTTGTCCTGCAGGAACAACGTGTACGAGACCGGCGAACCCGCGATGGCGCGCAACTTTAGTTTCGCCGGCGTCGTGGCCACGTGGTGTTCCGCCACGGCGATCAGCGGGATCGCGGTCTGCTCCTCGAAACCGAACGGCGTCGGCCCTGCCCACAGCACGGCGACCGCGCCGGCGTCCTTCATCGCCCGGGCCACCTCGTAGACGTCCTCGCCCGCCGGGCGCACGAGTGCGAGCTTGCCGCGCACATCGGTGCCGCGCTCGGCCACGTCGAGCTCGTGCTCGCCGGGCGGCAGGTACTTGCTGCTCTCGTAGTACCGCACGGGGAACCCGCCGACGACGGAGATCAGGGGCTGTCCGCCCTTGAGCCCGGAGTCGTAGGTCAGCTCCGGCAGCGGTGCGCCGAAGGACAGGCCGTACAGCGGAACCCTGCCGTCGATGACGCTCGCGACACCGCTGATCTTGCCGGGTGCGAACGGCACGCGCAGCCGGGCCTCGCGGTACCAGACGACCGAGTCGCGTTCGGGCAGCTCGACGCTGATCTGCTTGCCCTGCCTGGCGTCCAGCGTCACGGACAGGTCCGCCCGCAGCGAGACGCGGCCGGCCACCTCGGTCGCGGAGACCGGGGTGAACCAGGCGTAGTTCGGCGTCAGCTCGTCGATCCGGCCGATCACCGCGTAGTCCGCGACCGGCAGCCGCGCGGAGCCGGTGCCGTCCACGATGGAGATCACCGACGCTTCCTTCGTCGTCATGTTCACCACGACGACGAACTCGGACGGGACCGGCTTGCCGTCGCGGCCGATCATCGACAACGTCAGCGCGTGCCGTTCCTCCTGCACGTACGCGCCGACCGACGTGGTCAGCTCGACGCCCGCACCGGAAGCCTTGACGTGCCCGAAGAACGTGCCGTCGCCCTTGCGCGGGTCCAGCACCACGTCGACCGCGGCGCTGCCCTGAGCCGGCACGGTCACCGACGCCGGCACCGTGAAGTCCGCGCCGAGATTGTGCTGCAACGAAAGGGAAACCGGCGACGTACCCGCGTTCGAGTAGGTGATCGTCTTCGTGGACGTCCCGGTGTGCGGCCATTCCAGCAGCCCGAACGACAGACTGCCCGCCGACGCCCGCACCTGCTGCTTCACCGCGCGTTCGACGTCGAGCAGACCGGTTCCGACGTTCACGGGCGAGTCCGCGACCGGCTTCACCGTCGACATCAGGTGCGCCTTCAGCTCGGCGGCCGTCCAAGAGGGGTTGCGCTGCGCGAGAACCGCCGCCGCGCCCGCCACGTGCGGCGCCGCCATCGACGTGCCGGTCAGCCGTGCGTGCAGGTCGTCCACCGCGTACTCGGGCAACGTCCCCTCGGCCCGCGCGGCCACGATGTCCGTGCCCGGCGCGGCGATGTCCGGCTTGACCGCGAAGTCCCTCAGCCGCGGCCCGCGCGACGATCCTTCGTTGACACCACCGGACTTCGTCAGGTTGGCCACGGCCAGCGCCGCGTCCGCCGACGCCGGTGACCCGACCTTGCGGTACACCCCCGCGTTGCCCGCCGCCACGACGAACAGTGAACCGGTCTCGGCGGTGAGCTCGTTGACCTTGAGGGACATCGGGTCCCTGCCGTCGGACTGGTCGCCTCCCAGCGACATGTTGACGACCTTCGCCTTGACCTCGCGCGCCGCCCACTCCATGCCGGCGATCACCGCGCTGTCGAAGCAGTACTCGGCCTCGCAGACGCGGCCGACCGCGAGGTTCGCGCCCTTCGCGACACCGACGTACTGGCCGCCGCGCCCCGCGACCGTGGCCGCGACGTGCGTGCCGTGCCCGATGTTGTCCTGGATGCCCGTCGGCGTGAAGTCCTTCGCCACGGCGACGACGCCCGCGAGTTCGGGATGCTTCTGGTCGTACCCGGTGTCGAGCACCGCGACCGTGACCCCGGTGCCGTCGAACCCGGCCTGCCACGCGCCCGGCGCGCCCACCATCGGCACGCTCTCGTTCAACGAGATCTTCGACTTGCCGTCGAGCCACAGCTTCTCGGCACGCAACGCATTCGTGCGCCGCGCCGTCCACTGCTGGGCCGCGTCCTTCTTCTGCACCGCGCCCGCCGCACGGAAACCATTGCTCAGCAACGGAATCCGGTCGATCTTGTCGTCGGTGTACCCGTAGCCGTGCAACGACGTGACGTCGAAGAAGCGCTTGTCGACGCGATCCTGCCCCACCGCGTCGATCGCGTCCGCCGGCACCACGTACTGGTGGTCGTTCTGCACGTACTGGGCGAACTGCATGCCGGGCCGCCCCTCGACCCGGACGAGTTCCCCACGCTCGTTGACGACGACCTTGTCACCGCTGATCAGCGTGATGGCCGACGTCTGCTGCGCTCTCAACGGTTCTGCCTGCGCCGTCACCGCCGGGCTGAGCAGCCCGGCGGCGAGCGCGGCGATCACCAAACATCGTGCAAGGCGCACGTGTCCTCCCCTAGGTGTGAACCTCTCCACCCAGAAGACTCCAAACGCCCTGTGAAGGTTGCTTCACGCTCCGCGATAGGTGCCGAAGCTCCAGCGGTTGCCCTCGGGATCGGCCACGGTGAACCCGCGCGAGCCGTAGTCCTCGTCGCGCAGCCCGCGGATCTCCGTGGCCCCGCGGGTCATGCACTGCGCGTGGATCTCGTCCGGCCGGTCGGTCACCACGTAGATCGATCCGGCGCCGGCCCTGGTCGCCTCGACCTCGCCCACCGAGCGGACGACGGACCCCAGCATCACGCCGCCGCCCTCGGGCCAGACCATCTCGCAGTGCACGACCTCGCCGTCGGCCTCACCGGGTACGACGAGATGTTCCTTGAAACCGAACGCCTCGACCAGGAACCGGATCGCGGCGGGAGCGTCCTGATAGGACAAAGTGGGCCAACAGGTAGGTGATGGTGTGCTCATGACGGCAACTCTGCGCCCTGACCGTGCTCGCTGCCTTGTACGAATGGAAGCTCGGCCGCGATCCACTCGGTCGGGGTCGCCCCGCACAGCGCCCGCCAGTCCCGGTTGAAGTGCGCCTGGTCGGTGTAACCGCAGGCAGCGGCCACCTCGGTCAGCGTGGGCCGCCGCTCGCCGCGCAGCATCCGGTTCGCCCGCTCGAACCGCATCACGCGCCCCATCACTTTGGGGGTCAACCCGTACTCCGCGGCGAACCGCGCGCTGAGGTGCTGCCGGCTCCACCCGACCTCGGCGGCGATCTCCCCGACCGGCGCCCCGGACGCGAGCCGCTGCCAGGCCCACGCCACCTCGACCTGCTGCCGCACCGGCCTGACCAGGCCGCCGAGCAGCAAGTCCAGCCGCGCGAACCGATCGGTCCACGTCGTCGCGTCCTGAAGCCGTTCGCGCAGCTCAGCAGCAGGAGCGTCGAGAACGTCCAAGCCGACCGTGGTCGCGGCGAGCTCAGCGGCCGGCATGCCGAAGAAGGCCCGCATCCCCAACGGTGTGAGGTCGCACTGGACGCCGTGCTGGAACCCGTCGTGCGTGATGATCACGGCCTCGTCGTGCAGCCCGCCGCACAACGTGGCGAACCGTCCTTCGGAGAGGTCGACCGTGCCGTCCATCGTCACGACGAGCGTGAGCGAGCGCGACGGCAGGCCGCGGTGAATCCCGGGCTCGGTCCGCATCCGATACCCGGAGTACCGCGTGACGAACGGCCGCAGCCGCGGGTGCGGCAGGCCGACGACGTGCTCGACGTCCACACCGTCGATGCTAAAACAATTCTCCTAGCACGAGCAGCCCTGCGCCCACCGGCACCAGATCGGCACCGAACGACGTGACGCTCACGTCCATGTCCCGCATCTCCCGCAGGTACAGCTCCGGCGACTCCAGCACCTTCCGTCCACTCAGGACGATCTGGTCGAGGTCCAGCAGCTGCACCAGGTTCGTCACCGCGGCGGCGAGCACCCGCGCGGCCTCCGCTCCGGCAGCGGCGGCGTGCACCGCTTCCACGCAACCCCGCCGCCCGCACACGCACAGCGGCCCGTCGAGCTGGATCGTGGTGTGGCCGAACTCGCCGGCGCCCGACCGTGCCCCGCGGTGCACCTCTCCCCCGAGCAGCAACCCGACGCCCAGACCGGTGCCGACGAACACGAGTGCCGCGTCCCGCAGAGGTCCTCGCCAGGCCTCGGCGAGCACCGCCGCGTTGGTGTCCTTGTCGACCACGACCGGGAGCCCGAGCCGTTTCTCCGCCAGCGCGCGAAGCGGCACCGAGGACCAGCCCGGCAGGCCGTTCGGCGACACCACCCCGTCGCGGAAGTCCAGCGGGCCCGCGATCCCGATGCCGAGCCCGAGCACCTTCTCGTCCGGCGTGATCAACGGAGCCAGCGCGTCCAGCACGTCGTCCGGGGTGAACATCGGCGCGAGCGGCACGACCGACGCCGACACCACCTCACCGGTCAGGTCGAGCCGCACCACCCGCAGTTCGTCGCGGTCGACGTACGCCCCGTACGCGTACGCCCCGCCGGCGACCAGCTGGAGCGCCATCCTGGGCTTGCCCCGGCCTCCGTCGCGGACCGCGCCGGTCTCCTCCAGCAGCCCCGCCGACATGAGCCGCGCCACGATCTTCGAGACCGCCTGCGGGGTCAGCCCGGCCTCCGCGGCGATGGAAGCCCTGCTCAGAGCCCCGGATCGGACCAGCCGGAGCACGGTCCGATCGTTGTGCGAACGCAGCGAGGTGAGGTCCACATGGCGATTATGCAACAGCGTTGCTTTAATGAGAAGCATGACACGAGTCGGACTGCTGGGCTACGGCATCGCGGGACGGGTCTTCCACGCCCCGCTCATCTCCTCGACCGAGGGCATGGACCTCGTCGCGATCGTCACGGCGAACCCGGAGCGGCAGGCGCAGGCCCGTGCCGCCTATCCCGACGCCAAGATCGTCACCGCGGACGAGCTGTTCGAGCTGGACCTCGACCTCATCGTCGTCGGCACCCCGAACAAGACGCACGTCGAGTACGCCGGGCGCGCGATCGACAAGGGTGTCGCGGTCGTCGTCGACAAGCCGTTCGCGCCCAGCAGCGCCGAGGCGAAGGAACTCGTGGCCTCTGCCCGGGCGAAGGGCGTGCCGCTCACGGTCTTCCAGAACCGTCGCTGGGACAGCGATTTCCTCACCGTCCGCAAGATCATCGGCCAATTGGGCGAAGTTCGGCGGTTCGAGTCTCGATACGAGCGCTGGGTGCCGGAGATCTGGGACAACTGGCGCGAGTTCGGTTCACCCGAGGAGGCCGGCGGCCTGCTGTACGACCTCGGCGCCCACCTCGTCGACCAGGCGCTGCAGCTGTTCGGACCGGTCAGGAGCGTGTACGCGGAACTCGACCTGCGCCGGCCCGGCGCCCAGGTCGACGACGACGTGTTCGTGGCGTTGACGCATGAGAACGGCGTGCGCTCCCACCTGTGGGCCAGCGCGCACGCGGCTCACAACGGGCCGCGGTTCCGCGTGCTCGGCAGCGAGGGCGCCTTCGTGGTCGACGGCCTGGACGAGCAGGAGGACGCGCTCGCCGCGGGCCGCCGCCCGACCGACTCCCACTGGGGCCGCGAGGCCCGCACCGGCCGGCTCGGCATCCTCGACCGGATCACCGAGATCCTCGTGGAACCCGGTGCGTACCAGAACTTCTACGCCGAACTGCAGGCCGGGCGGATCCCCGTGGACCCCTCCGGCGCGGTCCACGCGCTCGAGGTCATCGAGGCCGCGTTCACGTCCGCGCGCGAGAACCGGGTGGTGGAGCTGTGAGCACCAGCGAAGAACTCCTCGCCCAGGAGCGGCGCCTGCAGTTCACCCGCTTCGGCAACGACGTCGCGATCGAGCTCGGCCTGCACCTGCTCGACGCGGCCCGCGAGCAGGGCCTCCCGATCGCGATCTCGGTGCAGCGCAACGGGCACCGGCTGTTCCACGCCGCGCTGCCCGGCACCGCGCCGAACAACGACAGGTGGCTGGAGCGCAAGGCCCGCGTGGTCGAGTTGTTCGGCCACAGTTCGTTCTACGTTGGCGAAACGTTCCGCGAAAAGGGGACGACGTTCGAGGCGGAGTCACGTCTCGACCCTGATCTGTACGCGGCGCACGGCGGCGTCTTCCCGGTCATCCTGCGCGGCACCGGACCGGTGGGCACCGTCGGCGTCTCCGGACTGCCCCAGGCCGATGACCACGAGTTCGTCGTGACTCAGGTGGAATCGTTCCTGAACTCCCGCGACGCGTAATAGCACGAATAGTCCTTGGTACAAAATTCGGACATGAGTACCGAGTCGTACCGAGAGGTGCAATCACGCTTTGTCGCACACCACTTCGAGTGGATTTCAACCCACTCGGAGTGGTGTTGTATAGCAGTCGAATAAGCGTGACCAATGCGCTCAAAAGGGTGATCCTACTGGGCCAAACGAGTGTCCTATTCCACACATGTACGAATAGAGACGCGTCACTCGCCTGCCGATACCGGAGTAGTTGCGCGGGCCAGTAGTTGTACGCTCCGTAGCAACGGTAGGCGTAAACCACCCACCCGAATGTCGCCTTCTTGGCCCCTTCACAGCCCTCATTCGCGCGAACTAACGTCCATTCCGGCTTATCGGATTGGTCCATTAGCGCATTGAGATAGGTGGGTGTGGGTTGTGACTGTGACGGATTCTGACCTCAATGAGGGCCGTCAGCAGCTGAGTTTGGGCACGGCCGCCGCACGTAATCTGGCCACGACGACCAAGTCCGTCCCGCAGATGCAGGGAATCACCTCCCGCTGGCTGCTCAAGGTGTTGCCCTGGGTTCAGGCCGCAGGTGGTGCATACCGCGTCAACCGCCGTCTCACCTACACGCTGGGCGATGGCCGTGTTTCGTTCACGAACACGGGCGCCGAGGTCCGCGTCGTGCCGATGGAGCTCACCGAACTGTCGCTGCTGCACGGCTTCGACGACGAGGCCGTCCTCGCCGCGCTCGCCGGCCGCTTCACGCAGCACGAGTACGGCGTCGGCGACGTCATCGTCGAGAAGGGCCGGCCGAAGGACCAGGTCGTGCTGATCGCGCACGGCAAGGTCGACAAGATCGGCACCGGTGAGTACGGCGGCGACACCGTGCTCGGCAACCTTGCCGACGGCGAGTACTTCGGCGAGACCGTGCTGGCCGGCCCGCAGGGCGAGTGGGAGTACTCCGCCAAGGCCGTCACGCCGGTCACCGTGCTCACGTTGTCCTGGCAGGACTTCCAGGCCCTCAACGGCGAAGCGGGCGGCCTGCGCGCACACATCCAGCAGGCCTTCAACAGCCGCAACAAGCCGCAGGACGAGTACGGCGAGGCCGAGATCGGCATGTCGTCCGGTCACGACGGCGAGCCCGTGCTGCCCGGCACGTTCGTCGACTACGAGCTCTCGCCGCGCGAGTACGAGCTGAGCGTCGCGCAGACCGTGCTGCAGGTCCACAGCCGGGTCGCGGACCTCTACAACCACCCGATGGACCAGGTCGAGCAGCAGTTGCGGCTCACGATCGAAGCCCTGCGCGAGCGCCAGGAGCACGAGATCGTCAACAACAGGTCGTTCGGCCTGCTGCACAACGCGGACCTCAAGCAGCGCATCCACACCCGCACCGGCCCGCCCACCCCGGACGACTTCGACGAGCTGCTGTCGATCGTGTGGAAGGACCCCGGCTACTTCCTCGCCCACCCGCGCACCATCGCGGCGTTCGGCCGTGAGCTCAACAAGCGCGGCATCTACCCGCAGCACATCGACTTCAACGGCCAGCAGGTGCCGGCCTGGCGCGGCATCCCGGTGCTGCCGTGCAACAAGATCCCGATCTCGGACACCCGCACGTCGTCGGTGATGCTGATCCGCACCGGCGAGCAGAACCAGGGCGTCATCGGCCTGCACCAGACCGGCATCCCGGACGAGTACCAGCCGGGCCTTTCGGTGCGGTTCATGGGGATCAACGACCAGGCGATCATCAACTACCTGGTCAGCGCCTACTACTCGGCCGCCATCATGGTGCCCGACGCGATCGGCGTGCTGGAGCACGTCGAGCTCGGTCGCGAGGGATAGGTCTTGGCCTCCTTCACCATGCCGGAGTTCTACGTGCCGCACCCGGCACGGATGAACCCGCACCTCGAACGCGCCCGCGTCCACTCGACGCAGTGGGCGCGGGACATGGGGATGCTCGACACCGGGGTGTGGACCGACGAGATCCTCGCGGGCGACGACTACGGGTTCATGTGCGCGTGGACCCATCCGGACGCGCCCGCGGAGATCCTCGACCTCATCACCGACTGGTACGTCTGGGTCTTCTACTTCGACGACGAGTTCTTCGCCCTCTTCAAGGAAGATGTACAGCTCAAGCAGGGCAAGGGCGTGTCTCGGGCCAAGGCGTATCTCGACCGGTTGCCGGCGTTCATGCCCATCAACGGCACGGACCCGTCGCCGGAGCCGCAGAACCCGACCGAACGCGGGCTCGTCGACCTGTGGCAGCGGACCATTCCGCTGATGTCGCAGGACTGGCGGCGCCGGTTCACCACGAGCACCCACAACCTGCTGCTCGAGTGCATGTGGGAGATCAAGAACATCGAGAGCGGCACGGTCGCCAACCCGATCGAGTACATCGAGATGCGCCGCAAGGTCGGTGGCGCGCCGTGGTCGGCGAACCTGGTGGAGGTCTCCGAAGCAGCCGAGGTGCCCGCGTCCATCGCGGGCACCCGGCCGCTGCGGGTCCTGTCCGACACGTTCTCCGACGCGATCCACCTGCGCAACGACATCTTCTCGTACGAACGGGAAGTGCTGCGGGAGGGCGAGAACTCCAACGGGGTGCTCGTGTTCGAGAAGTTCTTCGGCCACGACACGCAGACCGCGGTCGAGGCCGTGAACAGCCTGCTGACCTCCCGGCTGCACCAGTTCGAGAACACCGTGTTCACCGAGCTGCCGGTGTTGTTCACCGAGCACGGCGTCGACCCGCTGGAGCAGGCCCGCGTGCTCAAGTACGTGAAGGGCCTGCAGGACTGGCAGTCCGGCGGGCACGAGTGGCACCTGCACGCCGGTCGCTACACCAAGGCCGAGAACGCGGGTGCGGGCAACAGCGCGTTCTTCCGCACGATCCTGCGCGGGCCGACCGGCCTGGGCACGTCCGCCGCGTGGCTGGGGGTGGCTCGTGGTTGAGTTCGACATGCCTTTCGCGGCAAGGCTTTCGCCGCACGTCGACCGCGTCCGCCAGCACACCAAGACGTGGGTGCGGGACATGGGCATGCTCAACGGCGCGCCGTGGACCGAGGCGTTCTACGACGCGGCGGACTACGGCGGCTTCGGCCCGCTGACGCATCCCACGGCATCGCTGGAAGACCTGAAGCACATCAACGACTGGCACACGTGGGGTTTCTACCTGCACGACACGTTCCGCGAGGGGTTCCTGCGGCCACGCAACGTGCCGGGCGGCAGGACGTTCATCGCGCGGCTCAAGGACATCCTCGGCTCGGGCACGGCAGTGCCGCTGAACCCGGCCGAGCAAGGTCTGACCGACCTCGTCTCCCGTTCCACTTTGGACGACGACGATCGCGCCGGCGTCACGGATCTCCTGGACGGACTGTTGTGGGAGCTGCACAACACCGCCCAGGGCCGGGTGCCCGACCCGATCGACCTCGTCGAGATGCGCCGCAAGACCAACGCCGGTGACCTGTCGGCGGCGCTCGCGATGAAGTCCGTGGGCGCCGAACTGCCCGCGGAGCTGTTGCGCAACTCCACGATGCGGGCGCTGGTCGACTCGTTCGGCGACGTTCCGGGGCTGCGCCAGGAGATCCTCGGGTTCGGCCCGCTCTACGCCACGGGTGCCAGCACGACCAGCGCGGTGCTCGCGGTGCAGCAGTTCTTCGAGTGCGAACTGCACCAGGCCGTCTCGGTCGTCGCCGACCTGGTGGCCGCGCGGTTGCGGCAGATCGGCTCGATCATCGCGGAACTGCCGTCGATCGCCGACGAGTACGCCCTCGACGAGGCGGCCCGCGCCGGGCTGCACCGGTACGTCGAGGCGTTGAAGTCGTGGCTGGCCGGCGAACTGCTCTGGTCGCAGAGATCCAGCCGTTTCAGCTTCTCCCCCTCCCCCACCCGACGGTCGTTCCACGCACCGTCCGGACTCGGCACAGCCGCAGTCCTAGTTCCATAGATCCAGCACCGCACCAACAGATTGGCAGGATTCGCAGTGACCGTTACCGATCCGGGTCTTGGGGTCGAGGACCAGCCGATGTCCCTGTCGAGGGCAGCGGCTCGCAACCTCGCGACGACCACCAAGTCCGCACCGCAGATGCAGGGGATCTCCCCCCGCTGGTTGCTGAAGATGCTGCCGTGGGTCGAGGCGAAGGGTGGGGCGTTCCGCGTCAACCGGCGGCTCACCTACGCGATCGGCGACGGCCGGGTGACGTTCACCAGCGTCGGTTCCGAGGTGCGGATCGTGCCGCAGGAGCTGGCGGAGTTCGTGCTGCTGCGCGGGTTCGACGACGAGGAGGCGCTGACCGCGGTCGCGAACCGCTTCGAGCAGCGCGAGTACCAGCCGGGTGAGGTGATCGCGGAACGGGGCGGGTCCGTCGACGAGATCATCGTCATCGCGCACGGCAAGGTCACCAAGACCGGCCTCGGCGAGTACGGCGACGACGTGGCGCTGGGCACGATCGCGGACGGCGAGTACCTCGGTGACGAGCCGGTGCTGTCCGGCATCGAGAAGCAGTGGAGCTTCACCGCGCGTGCGTTGACGCCGACGACCGCCGTGGTGCTGACGCGGGCCACGTTCAACCAGCTCAACGGGCAGATCGAACCGTTGCGCGCGCACATCGCCCTGCAGTTGGCGAACCCGTCGAACGCGTCGAACAAGCACGGCGAGGCGGAGATCGACATCGCGTCGGGCCACGACGGCGAACCGACGCTGCCCGGCACGTTCGTGGACTACGAACTGCGGCCGCGCGAGTACGAACTCTCGGTGGCACAGACGATCCTGCGCGTCCACACGCGTGTGGCGGACCTCTACAGCCAGCCGATGGACCAGGTCGAGCACCAGTTGCGGCTGACGATCGAGGCCCTGCGCGAGCGGCAGGAGTTCGAGCTCATCAACAACAAGGAGTTCGGCCTGCTCGCCAACGCCGACCTCAAGCAGCGGGTCAGCACCCAGTCCGGGCCGGTGACGCCGGACGACATGGACGAGCTGATCTCGCGGCGCCGCAACACCAAGCTGATCCTGGCGCACCCCAAGGCGATCGCCGCGCTGGGCAGGCAGCTGTCGTCGCGCGGGCTCTACGCGCCGACGGTGGAGCTGGAGGGCAAGCCGATGCAGTCGTGGCGGGGCATCCCGATCGCGCCGTGCGACAAGATCCCGGTCAACAAGAACGGCACCACGTCGATCCTCGCGATGCGCCTGGGCGAGGAGAAGCAGGGCGTCATCGGCCTGCGCCAGACCGGCATCCCGGACGAGTACGAGCCCGGCCTCAACGTGCGGTTCATGGGCATCGACGAGCACGCGATGCTCAAGTACCTGGTGTCGACGTACTACTCGGCCGCCGTGCTGGTGCCGGACGCGCTGGGTGTGCTGGAGAACGTGGAGATCGGTCTCTAAGCCATGACCGCCGAAATGACCGAACCACTGGCAGCCGGCAGGCCGGCCGGTGAGGTGCTCGCGTGGAGCCGGAGCCTCGTGCTTCCGGCTCTGCGCAAGGCCGTCGAACAGCTGCCGCCGTCGATGCGCACGATCGCGGAGTACCACCACGGGTGGCGCGACGAGTACGGCAACCCGGTGCTGGAGAACGGCGGCAAGGCGATCCGGCCCGCGCTGGTGCTGCTGGCGGCCGAGGCCGTCGGCGGCACCGCCTCCGCCGCTGTCCCGGCGGCGGTCGCGGTGGAGCTGATCCACAACTTCTCGCTGCTGCACGACGACGTGATGGACCGCGACACGACCCGGCGCCACCGGGCCACGGCGTGGACGGTGTTCGGCGTCAACGCGGCGATCCTGGCCGGTGACGCGCTGCAGGCGCTGGCCGTGGACGTCCTCGCGGCATCAGGACATCCACGTGCGCTGGAGGCGATCAGGACGCTGGGCGACGCCGTGGTGGCGTTGCTCGACGGACAGGCCTACGACCTCGACTTCGAGACGCGGTCCGATGTCGTCGTGTCCGAGGTGGAGCGGATGGCGCGCGGCAAGACAGGCGCTTTGCTCGGCGCCTCAACGGCTCTGGGCGCGCTGTACGGCGACGGGACCGACGCGCAGATCGAGGCCATGCGCGGCTACGGCGCCGAGCTGGGACTGGCGTTCCAGCACGTGGACGACCTGCTCGGCATCTGGGGCGACCCGGCGGTGACCGGCAAGGCGGCGCACTCGGATCTGGCGAACCACAAGAAGTCGCTGCCGGTCGTGTACGCACTGACCAACGGCGTTCCCGCCTCCGCGGAGCTGGCGTCGTTCTACTTCGGTTCGCAGGAGATGAACGCGGAAACGCTTGCGCGGGCGGCTTACCTGGTCGACGCGGCCGGCGGACGCGCGTGGAGCCAGACGCAGGCCGACGAGCTGCACACGCAGGCGCTGCTCCATCTCGGCGAGGCGTCCCCGACCGCGCGTGCGGCCGTGGAGCTCGGCACGCTCGCTCAACTGGTCACCCACCGAGACCACTGAATCAAGATCCTTCGGAAGGCACTCGATGACGGAACACCCGCCGCGTTCGGTGCTGCTCGCCTCACCCCGGTCGTTCTGCGCCGGGGTCGAGCGGGCCATCGAGATCGTGGAACGACTTCTCGACCAGCGCGGCGGCCCCATCTACGTGCGCAAGCAGATCGTGCACAACGTCCACGTCGTGCGTGGGCTGGAGGCTCGGGGCGCTGTGTTCGTGGAGGAGCTGTCGGAAGTACCTCGTGGTGCCACGGCGGTCTTCTCCGCGCACGGCGTCTCTCCCGCTGTGCGCGCTGAGGCCGTGGAGCGGTCGTTGGACGTGCTGGACGCGACCTGTCCGCTCGTGACCAAGGTGCACGCGGAGGCACGCCGTTTCGCCGACCGCGGCGACACGATCGTGCTGATCGGGCACGCCGGGCACGAGGAGGTCGAAGGCACGCTGGGAGAAGCTCCCGAGCGCATGGTGCTGGTCGAGACCGTCGAGGACGTCGACGCGCTGGAGATCTCCGGCCCGGTGTCGTACCTGACGCAGACGACGCTGGCCGTCGACGAGACGCTTGAGGTGATCGAGGCTCTGGAGCGGAAGTTCCCGCAGCTGCGCGGGCCGGGGTCGGACGACATCTGTTACGCCACCACGAATCGGCAGGTCGCGATCAGGGACGTCGCCGCTCGGTCGGACCTGGTGCTGGTCGTGGGTTCGAAGAACTCCTCCAACTCGGTGCGGATGGTCGAGCTGGCGGCGCGGGGCGGCACACCCGCCTACCTGATCGACGACGCCTCGGAGATCGACCCGGCCTGGCTGGACGGGGTGTCGGCGGTGGGGTTGTCGGCCGGTGCCTCGGCCCCTCCCGAACTGGTGGACGAGGTCGTGTCCGCGTTGCAGGCGTTGGGTTCGGTGTCGGTGTCCACGCACACGGCGGCGACCGAGACGATCGCCTTCACCTTGCCGCTGGCGGTGCGCCGTGCTGGCTGACATCACCTCGCCCGCGGACGTCCGGGCGCTTCCCTCCGCCTCGCTCTGCGCGCTGTCGGGCGAGATCCGGTCGTTCCTGATCTCCAAGGTGCACCGGACCGGCGGCCACCTCGGGCCGAACCTGGGCGCGGTCGAGCTGACCATCGCGGTGCACCGGGTCTTCACCTCGCCGACCGACGTGGTGCTGTTCGACACCGGGCACCAGTCGTACGTGCACAAGATGCTGACCGGCCGTTGCTCGGACTTCGACTCCTTGCGCCAGGCCGGTGGCATGTCCGGCTACCCGTCCGCGGCCGAGTCCGCGCACGACGTCATCGAGAACTCGCACGCCTCGACCGCACTGTCCTATGCGGACGGTCTGGCCAAGGCGTTCGAGCTGGGCGGCACCGAGCGCCGGGTCGTGGCCATCGTCGGTGACGGAGCTTTGACCGGCGGGATGTGCTGGGAGGCGTTGAACAACATCGGCGGCTCGTCCCGTCCGGTCGTGGTGCTGCTGAACGACAACGGCCGCTCCTACGACCCGACCGCCGGAGGGTTCGCGGCGTCGTTGCTGAACGGGTCGGCCCGTGGTCTCTTCGAGGCGCTGGGGCTGGCCTACATCGGCGAGGTCGACGGCCACGACGTGCACGCCGTCGAGAACGCACTGTGGGAGGCGAAAACTCTGGGGCGTCCGGTCGTCGTGCACTGCAAGACGGTGAAGGGCAAGGGTTACGACGCCGCGGAGACCGACGAGGCCGATCGGATGCACGCGGTCGGCGCTTCCGGTGCGTCCGGTGGCCGGACCTGGACCGACGCGTTCTCCGACGAGATCCTGGCGATCGGTGCGGAACGTCCCGACGTCGTCTGCCTGACCGCGGCGATGCTGGAACCGGTGGGGTTGCGGCCGTTCGCCTCGAAGTTCCCGTCGCGGGTCTTCGACGTGGGCATCGCCGAGCAGCACGCCGTGACGTCCGCCGCCGGCATGGCGATGGGCGGGCTGCACCCGGTCGTCGCCGTCTACGCGACCTTCCTGTCGCGGGCGTTCGACCAGCTGTTGATGGACGTGGCGCTGCACCGGTTACCCGTGACGTTCGTGCTGGACCGCGCCGGCGTGACCGGTCCGGACGGGGCCTCGCACCACGGCATGTGGGACGCCTCGATCCTGCCCGTCGTGCCCGGCCTGCGGCTGGCCGCTCCCCGCGATCCGGCTTCGCTGGCCGAGTTGCTGCGCGAGGCCGTCGACGTGTCGGACGGTCCGACGGTCGTGCGCTATCCGAAGGCTTCCGTCGGCGCCGATGTGCCCGCCGTGCGCCGGGTGAGCCATTTCGACGTGCTGCACGAGGTACCGGACGCCGAGGTGCTGCTGATCGCGGTCGGCCCTCTCGCCGGACCGTGCCTGGCCGCCGCCGAGGAACTGGCCGCGCACGACGTACGCGTCACCGTGGTCGATCCGCGCTGGACCGCGCCGTTGGATCCGCACCTCGTCAAGTACAGCGGGCAGCACCGTTTGGTGCTCGCTGTCGAGGACACGACGTCAACGGGTGCGTTGGGCGCACGGCTCGGTCAGGCACTGACCGGTACATCGACCTGTGTCGCGACTTTCGCGCTACCGCCCCGTTTCCTGCCGCACGACTCTCGCGCCCGCATCCTGCGCGCGCACGGCTTGGACGCGGCCGGCATCACGACGAGCGTGCTGAAGCGCCTCGGCGTGAAGTGACGTACCAGCCGATCGCGAACGACAACGCGATCGCTCCCGCGCCCACCAGCGGTGCCTTGGCCTCGGCCGGCAGCTCCAGTGGGCGCAGGGCGGTCGCGAGGCTGAGCAGGATCGGCCCCTGCACGACGAACGCGACGTAGGCGGACCGCGCCAGCCCCTCGGCGAAGGGCCCCTGGCGGGTCAGCCTGCGCTGCGCCAGCCCGATCAGCCACAAACTCCCCGCCACCACCAGAATTCCTTCGATCACCGCAAGTGTCAGTGCCTGCCAGGTGAATCCGCCGAGGAACGGGTCGGCGTTCCTGGCCAGGTCCAGCACTCCGAGCAGCACCGCGGCGATCGGCAGGACCGCGATGGTGGCGATGACGACGTTGCGGGTCATCCGGTAGATCTCGTCCGGCACCCGTTCCGCGAGCTTGCGACCGCCGATCGCGCCGAGCAGCAGCATGCCGAGGCACTGCGGCCACCACCACAGGTGCAGGTCGCCGACCTGTCCGCTGCGGGCGGGGAACACCAGCCGCGTCAGGAACGTGGTTCCGGCCACCAACATGGTCATGCCCACCACCGTTTTCGGGGTGATGGCGCGCTCCTTGATCGGCGGGCCCAGGGCGATCGCGATCGAGAAGATCAGCAGCACGCCGACGAACCACAACGACCCGCTGTCCAGGAACGGGTCGCGGTGCGTGAACGCATGCCACCACGAGACGTTGCGCCCGGCTCCGTTGTAGGCGATCCACACGAACGTCGGCCAGACGACCACAGCGCTGACGATCCACGGCGTGCCGAGCCGGATCAGGCGTTCGGTGATGAACCTCCTGGAACCTTTGCGCTCGATCGAGCCGGGCGTGAAGATCCCGGCCATGAAGTAGAAGGTGCCCATGAAGAACAACCCCGACGGGCCGACCAACGCCGCCAGAGCGGTCTCGACGCCGGGGTGGAAGGTGACCTCGTTGACCTCGTCGTACGGCCAGCCGCCGATCGCGGCGTAGCCGAGCAGCGCGTGGCCACCGATGACCCACGCCACCAGGATCACCTTCAGGTTGTCCACAGCGGACAATCTCATGGTTTCGATGGTCCGCTTCGCGATGCGATCACGCCAGAGCCCAAGAGCGGCAGACCTCGCTAGCCGGCCTCACTGCCGAACAGCTGGTCGAGCCGGTAGTCGACGATCCGCGTGGCCTGGTCCACGTCGTAGGCATCGACCAGCATCGCGCTGAGCAGGCCGCCCGTCATGGTCGCGAGCGCGTCCGCCTCCAGCTGGAGGTCGAGGTGTGATGGGACCCGGTCGCGTTTCCGGGCGAGTCCGAGCTGGTCAACGAGCAGGCGCACGAGGTAGGGCATCATCGCCTGCTGGTCCGGCGCCTGACCGCCGCGCGTGACGTCCAGCGCGAAGTAGGCGATCTGCACCGCGCAGAGCATGCGGCTGCGCTCGTCCGTCGGCAGGACCGCGAGCAGACATGCCCGCATGACGGCGCGTTCGTCACTCGTCCGCATCGCCTCCGCGATGCGGTGCCCGGCACGTTCGGCGCCCAGCTCGGTGATCCGCTGCCAGGCGTGACGCAGCATCTCTTCCTTGGTCGGGAAGTAGTACTGGATCTGGAACATCGACACGCCCGCCTCCGCCGCGACCGCGCGCAACGTCACCGACTGAAGGCCTCGCGTCGAAGCGATCCGGAAGAGCGCCTCCGCGAGGTCACGCCGTTTCTCCTCGTGGTCGACGCGCTTCGGCATGTGATCACTGTGTCACAGCGGCCGGTGTCGACGGGCACCACGCGACGCTGTTACATTGCATCTGCATTAGAAAAACTACCTGGGGGGTGTGATGGTCGGGAAGTTCGTGGACCAGAAGGCACAGGAGCGGTACTTCGCCACCTACGAGGCGATCCGGCGGAAGTGGCCGGTGCCGTCGGAGGAACTGGACGTGGAGACGCGGTTCGGCTCGACCCGCGTCCGGCGCAGCGGCACCGGTGCGCCGATCGTGCTGCTGGCTGGTGCGATGGGCACGTCGTTGTCCTGGTACGCCTTCGTCGCCGAACTGGCGGCGCGGCACACCGTGTACGCCGTCGACACGATCGGTGAACCGGGGCACTCGGTCCAGACTCGGCCCTTGGAGAGCACCGACGACGAGGCGGATTGGCTCGCCGACGTCCTCGCGGGCCTCGGCCACGAGAAGGTCCACCTGGTCGGGATCTCGCGCGGCGCCTACCTGGCGTTGAACCTCGCCACCCGGCGTCCCACCGGGGTCGCCGGCGTCCTCGCAGTCGAACCGGGCGGGTTCGGGATCGCCTTCCTGAGGTTCGTCCTCTGGAGCATCGGCGAGCTGTCCCGCTGGTGGCTGCCCGCCCCGATCCTGCGCCGGGTCAGCGCCGGCGATCCCGCCGTGCGCCACACGATGCGCCCGCTGGTGTTCCGCGGCCTCAAGTACAAGGTCCAGATGGCTCCGCAGCACGTGTTCACCGACGACGAGTTGCGGTCGATCGACGTGCCCACCTACTTCATCTTGGGCGAGCGCACGCTGCTCGACGCACGGGAGCTCGCCGCGCGCGTCGAGTCCCTCGTCCCGCACGTGCGCACCGAGATCGTGCCCAGGGCGACCCATGCGCTGAACCTGGAGGAACCCGAGCTGACCATCGCGCGGATCCTCGCCTTCGCCAAGGAGAACCACGCCGGCCTGCCGGACTGAACGAGCTCTGAGGTGCCAGGCGTCCTGGGGGTCGCCTGGCGCCTCACGCGGCTACGGCCTGTCGCCTGTGTACACACCCATCGTCCGGAACCGCAGCCCCGGCTCCCGGTACTCCTCCATCGCGTGCGCGATCCACCCCACGACCCGTGCGATCGCGAAGATCGCCTCGCCTGCGTCCGGCGGCATCTTGAACAGCAGGGCGAACTGGGCCAGCGCCAGGTCGACGTTCGGGAACGTCTGCGGCTGGGTGGCGATCACCTTGTCCGCCACCAGATCGCCGTGGCTGCGCAGCAGGGCGAAGAGGTGGTCGGCGCGCGGGTCACGTGCGGAGTAGACGCGGTGACCGAAGCCCGGGATGGGGTGGCCTGACCGCAGGTGCTCTGCGACGGTACCCATCGGATCGGACTGGGCCTGCAGCAGGAACCGGTACGCGATCGTGGTGGCGGCGCCGTGCTTCTGGCCCTCCATGGCGCCCATGCCCGCGGACACGACGGCGTACGGGTTGGCGTGGGCGGAGGCGGCGACCCTGGCGGCCATGGTCGAGATGGCCAGGTCGTGGTCGGCCAGCAGGATCAGGGCGGCGTTGAGGAGGTCCGGCTGGGCGGGCTCCGGCGAGAGGCGGGCCCACAGGCGTTCGGCGATGTCGGTGCCCTGAGGCCTGCCCACCAGTGTCAGGGACTCGACGACGTCGGCGATCAGGGACTTGGCCGTGGTGACGGCCCGGTCCAGGTCGTAGCGCAGCGGGTCGCCGACGCTGGCCAGGGCGATGGCCACGCGGACCCGGTCGGTGAGGGTGGCGCTGTCGGGCAGGGCCATCCAGATCTCCTGGCCCTCGGGGAACTGCATGCCCGTCGAGTCGCTCTCGGTCCACAGCCAGTGCGCGACGTCCTCGAAGCGCTTGGTGCTCGAGAGTTCGGGGACGGACCGGCCGCGATAGTAGAGGCGGTCGTTCTCCAGCAGGGAGATGCGGGTGCGGATGCGATCGGTCACAGCGGCCACTGCTCCGCGTGCACCAGTGCGTTGTGCCAGGGCTTCCACCTCGGCGACGCCGAACATGCTCTGGCGGTTGAGCTTCGTGCTGGTCAGGAGCCCACGGCTGACGTACGCGTAGACCGTCGCCGGTTTCACGCCCAGGCGCCGGGCAGCTTGATTCGTCGTCAACATTGATTCCATCAACGTTGACTGTACAAGACATGTTGACGGAGCCTGGTGTCCATGTTGATTGATGCACCCAAAGGGCTTAAAGACGTCGTCGTCACCACGACCCTGATCGGGGACGTGAACGGTGCCGCGGGCTACTACCACTACCGCGAGCACGACGCGATCGAGCTGGCCAGGACCCGGTCGTTCGAGGAGGTGTGGTTCCTGTTCGCGGAGGGCCGCCTGCCGAGCAGGGACGAGGCCGCGCTGTTCGCGACGCGCACCGCCGCGCTGAGGCAGCTACCAGCGGCTGTCAGCGAGGTACTGCCGGCGATCGCGCGATCGGGCTGCACGGCGCTGGCCGGGCTCCGGACCGCGTTGTCGATGCTGCCGGCGCAACCGATGTGGGACGCGCCGATGAGCACCAGGAAGGCGGACGCGCTGCGGATCAGCGCGATGACGCCGACCATCCTCGCGGCACTGCACCGGCTCAAGCTGGGACTTGATCCCGTCAACCCCAGGGTTGATTTGTCAACGTCGGCGAACTGGTTGTACATGTTGACTGGACTGGAGCCGTCAACGTGGACGAGCCGTGCAGTAGAGCAGTACTTGATCGCCACGATCGACCACGGCTTCAACGCGTCGACGTTCACCGCACGCGTGGTCGCGTCATCGGGTGCCGACGTCGTGTCGGCCGTGACGGCGGCGATCGGGACGTTCTCCGGACCGCTGCACGGCGGTGCGCCGGACCGGGCGCTGGAGGCCCTCGACCTCATCGGGTCGCCGGACAACATCGACGTCTGGGTCAGGGACCGCATCGAGCAGGGCGACCGGATCATGGGCTTCGGGCACGCCGTCTACAAGACGGAGGACCCGCGGGCGCGTCTGCTCAAGGAGATCGCGCTGGAGCACCCGACGCCGCTGACCGAGTTCGCCGTCACCGTCGAGCAGAAGGTCACCGAGCTGCTGGCCGAGCTCAAGCCCGGCCGGCAGCTGTACGCGAACGTGGAGTTCTACGCCGGCGTGGTGATGGAGCTGTGCGATATCCCGCGGGAGATGTTCACGCCGACGTTCGCGTGCAGCCGGGTGATCGGGTGGTGCGCCAACGCGCTCGAACAGTCCGAGGACACGAAGATCATCCGCCCGGTCGCCCGCTACACGGGACCCCAGCCGACCATCACGCAGCCCACCATCACCCGGCGCACAATCACCCGGCCTGCTGTCAGGTGAGGTACCGCAGGTCGTTGCGCACGCGGGTGCGGTCACGGTCGTTGACGTCGGTCGAGCCTGCCAGGCCGGCGGTGCGGTCACGGTGCCGGTCGAGCCAGACGGAGATGCCTGCCACCACGAGGACGATCGCTGCAAGAGTCATGGCACTAAGTTTGCGACCTACTACATCCTGCCAACAGTGGCAGATCTGACGTGGCGCGCTAATATCCTGCCATGCTGCGATCGGTGGCGGTTCCCCTCATCGACGGCGTCGCGCCGTTCGAATTCGGCCTGCTCTGCGAGGTGTTCGGGATCGACCGGACCGAGGAGGGCGTGCCGCTGGTCGACTTCCGCGTGTGCGGCGAGACCCCGCACTCGCCGGTACCGACGAGCATCCGCGGCGTGAGCATCACGCCGGAGTACGGGTTCGACGCGCTGCAGAGCGTCGACCTCGTCGCACTCCCCGCCGCGCGGGTCCGCGACCACTACCCGGAGAAGCTCGTCAAAGCGCTCAGAGAGACCGACGCGACGCTCCTCAGCGTGTGCAGCGGGGCGTTCATCCTCGGCGCGGCGGGCCTGCTCGACGACCGGCACTGCACCACGCACTGGCACGAGGTGCGGCAGTTCCGCGAACGCTTCCCGAAGGCGCAGCTCGACCCGGACGTGCTGTTCGTGGACGACGGCAACATCATCACCAGCGCCGGCACGGCCGCGGGCATCGACGCGTGCCTGCACCTGGTCCGCCGGGAGCTCGGCACCAAGGTCGCCAACATCATCGCGCGCAGGATGGTCGTGGCGCCGCAGCGCGACGGCGGTCAGCGCCAGTTCGTGGAGCTGCCGATCCCGGAGTGCAGCTCCGACAGCCTCGAACCGGTGCTCGAGCAGGTGCTCGGCACGATCGCGGACAACCACACGGTGGCCACGATGGCGAAGCTCGCCGTCATGTCCGAGCGGACGTTCGCGCGCAGGTTCGTCGCGGAGACCGGCACCACCCCGAACAAGTGGCTGTCACTCCAGCGGGTCCTGCACGCGCGCCGGCTCCTCGAGGAGACCGACCTGGACGTCGACGCCGTCGCCGCCAGATCCGGATTCGGGACAGCCGCCCTCCTCCGGCACCACTTCCATCGGGTCGTCGGCGTCGCTCCGAGCGATTACCGCCGCACATTCTCCTGTCGTTAGGCGCGTGAAGATCTTCTCGGAGATCTCCCGCAGCGCCTCGACCTCGGTGTCGGAGAGCTGGTCGAACACCAGCGCCCGCACGATCTCGGCGTGCGAGGGCGCGGCTGCCTCGATCGCGGACCGGCCCTGGTCGGTCAGCACGACGAACGACCCGCGCCCGTCGCTGCTGCAGTTCTCCCTGCGCACCAGCCCGCGCTTCTCCATCCGGGCCACGTGATGTGAGATGCGGCTCTTCTCCCAGTGCAGGTACCGCGCGAGCTCCAACACGCGCACACGCCCGTCGGGCCTGTCCGTGAGTTGAACGAGGACGGCGAAGTCGGCCATCGAGATGTCCGAATCGACCGACATCTGCCTGTTCAGGTGCGCATTGAGCTCCCCCTGCATGCGGACGTACGCACGCCACGCCCGCTGCTGCTCAGGTTCCAACCATCGTGTCACTCGTTCAGCATACGGGAATAGTTGACACATCATCCACGTTCCGGCAAGGTGGATGACACTTCAACCAAATCGAGCAACCGAAGGACACATCACCATGACCACCGCCACCAACCTCTCCGCACTGACCGGCGACTACGTCATCGACGGCTCGCACTCCCGCATCGGCTTCGTCGCACGCCACGCGATGGTCACCAAGGTTCGTGGTGCGTTCAACGAGTTCGACGGCAAGATCTCGATCGACGGTGACAAGCCGGAGAACACCACCGCCGCGGTGACCCTGAAGGTCGCGAGCATCGACACCCGCAACGCGCAGCGCGACGGTCACCTGGCGACGAACGACTTCCTCGACGCCGAGACCTACCCGGAGATCACGTTCGTCTCGACCTCCGCGAAGCAGATCGACGACGACAACTTCGAGATCACCGGTGACCTCACCATCAAGGGTGTCACCAAGAGCATCTCCATCCCGTTCGCCTTCGAGGGCACCGCCGTCGACCCGTACGGCCAGACCCGCGTGGGCTTCGAGGGCTCGCACACCATCAACCGCAAGGACTACGGCGTCACCTGGAACGCCGCCCTCGAGACCGGCGGCGTGCTGGTCAGCGAGAAGGTCGTCCTGGAGTTCGAGATCTCCGCGGTCAAGCAGGCCTGACCACGGCCACCGGACACGGGGCGTGGTAGATCAGGGCCTGCGAGGTAGACCCGAGCAGCATCCCGGCGAACCCGCCACGCCCCCGTGAACCGACCACCAGCAGTCCGGCGCGTTCCCCCAGCTCCAGCAGCAGGGGGATCGGCCGCTCCCCCACCACGAGCTGTTCCACCGCGACGTCCGGGTACTTCTCCAGCCACCCGGACATTCGCGTGTGCAGCAGCGACGACTGTTCGTCGACGTGCGCCATCGCCGCCACCAGCGGCACCCCGGCCGCCGCCGCCTCCTCGAACCCGAAGCCCAGAGCGGGGTCCGAGCCGGGTGAGAGGTCGACACCCACCACCACGGGCCCGTCATGTCCGTTGCCTCGCACCACCACTACCGGGCACTCACCGTGCGCCGACAGCGCCACCGCCGTTGAGCCCACCAAGGCTCCGGTGAACCCGCCCAGACCGTGCGACCCCACCACCACTTCCCGCGCGCGTGCAGACTCCGCGAGCAACACGGGCGTGGGGTGTTCCATCCGGAGGTCGTGCTCAACAGGCACATCAGGCGCTTCTGCCCGTGCGACGGCAACGGCCTGAGAGAGCCACATCCGCCCTTGGTCGTACATCGCCGACCGCAGCTCACGCGCTGATGAGATGACCTCGGGGTACCCGCGTGTCGGCAGCGTGTACGCGTGCACCAGCCGCAACGGCACCGAATGCCGCGCACAGGCCCGAGCCGCCCACGCCACCGCGGCCAGCGCGGACGAGGAACCGTCGACTCCGACAACAACGGGAAGACTGCTCATGATCCCAAAGTAGGCCCAGATGATGTAGCGAGCCGCGTGCCGTTGGTCCCCTCATGTCAGGGTCTTTGGGCTACCGTGACCTCCATGGCGACGCGAGTCTTCCTGGTCGACGACCACGAAATCGTCCGCCGCGGCATCGCGGACCTGCTGGGCGAGGAATCCGACCTCGAAGTGGTCGGCGACGCCGCGTCGGTGGCGGAGGCCCTGGCCAAGGTGCCCTCGGCGCGCGCCGACGTGGCGGTGCTCGACATCAGGCTCCCCGACGGCAACGGCATCGAGCTGTGCCGCGAGCTCCGCAGCCGGTTGCCCGGCCTGCAGTGCCTGATGCTGACGAGCTTCGCCGACGACGAGGCCCTGTTCGACGCGATCATGGCGGGCGCCTCCGGCTTCGTGCTGAAGCAGATCCTGGGCGCCGACCTGGTCAACGCCGTCCGCACGGTCGCCGCCGGCCAGTCCCTGCTGGACGCCCGCACCACCTCCGCCCTGCTCAACCGCATCCGCCGGGAACGCGAGGAGGGCGACCCGCTGCGCATGCTCAGCGAGCAGGAGCGCACGGTGCTCGACCTCATCGGCGAGGGCCTGACCAACCGGCAGATCGCCGAACGCATGTTCCTCGCCGAGAAGACGGTCAAGAACTACGTCTCGCACCTGCTGGCGAAGCTCGGCATGCAACGCCGCACCCAGGCCGCCGTGTTCGCGTCGCAGTTCCGCAAGGACGTCGACAGGCCCCACTAGCTGGTCGGCGGGCAGTTACTCGGTTGGCAGCGGGACTCGCCACACCACGCAGGCGCCGCCGCCTTCCGTCGCCCGCACCGCGAGCGAGCCACCGAACTTCGCCGCGCGGTGGGCGAGGTTGCGCAGGCCGCTGCGCGCGGTGTCCGCTGGGATGCCGATCCCGTTGTCCTGCACGGTGATCACGACGTCCTCGGCGGCGTCGATCAGCACGGTCAGCTCGGTCGCTTCGGCGTGCCGCACGGCGTTCGTGACGGCTTCGCGCACCACCGCCTCGACGTGTTCGGCGAGTTCCGGGGGCACGGAGTTGTCGACGGTGCCGGACATCCGCACCGCCGGCGACAGGTGCGTGGCCTCGGTCAGACCGGCGACGAGGTCCAGCAGCCTGCGCCGCAGCGAGGTGTTGTCGGTCGAGTGCAGGTCGAAGATGGACGTGCGGATCTCGCGCACGGTCTCGTCGAGCTGTTCCACGGCGGTCTGCAGGCGGGCGGCGACCTCCGGTTCGGTGATACGGCGCATGGTCGCCTGCAGGGTCAGGCCGGTGACGAACAGGCGTTGGATCACGTGGTCGTGCAGGTCGCGGGCGATGCGGTCGCGGTCCTCCAGCACGTCGAGCAGGCGCTGCGAGCGTTGCTGCTCTGCGAACTCCAGCGCCACCGCCGCCTGGTCCGCGAACGACGCCAGCACCGGCACCTGGTCGGGCAGGAACCGCGTCTCGCCGCCCTTCCTCAGCACCACCAAAGCACCGGTGACCTCCGGGCCGGAGCGCAGCGGGACGGCCAGGGCGGGGCCGAACGCCGAGCCCAGGTCGTCCACCAGCAGCGGGATGCCGGAGCGGACGACCTCGTCGACGGCGTAGTCGGAGGCGTTGAAGTCGTCGATCTTCACGCCCGCGCTCGCCGCGACCCGCAGCGGCGTGTGCTGACCGTCGCCGAGCACGACGAGGGCGGAGTCGGCACCGGTCAGTTCCACGGTGCGCTGGGTGATCAGGCGCAGGGCGTACTCGCCGGACGCTCCACCGAGCAGTTCCGAGTTGACCTCGCCGATCGCCTCCAGCCACCGCTCACGCATGCGGGAACGCTCGAACAGCCGCGCGTTCTCGATCGCGATGCCCGCGGCGGCGGCCAGCGCCAGCAGCACGGCCTCGTCGTCGGCGGTGAACTCGGCGGCGTCGATCTTCTCGGTCATGTAGAGGTTGCCGAAGATCTCGTCGCGCACGCGCACCGGCACGCCCAGGAAGCTGTGCATCGGCGGGTGGTTCGGCGGGAAGCCGACCGACATGTCGTGCTGGGCCAGGTCGCGCAACCGCAGCGGCGTCGGGTCCTTGATGAGCAGACCGAGCAGGCCCTTGCCTTCTGGCAGATGGCCCATCGACTTGCGGGTCTCGTCCTCCACGCCCACGTGGAGGAACTCGGACAGGTCGTCGCGCGTGCCGAGCACGCCGAGCGCGCCGTAGCGGGCCCCGACGAGGTCGACGGCCGCCTGGACGATCCGCAGTAGCGTGGGTTCGAGTTCGAGCCCGGACGCGACGGCGAGCACGGCGCCGAGCAGCTCCTGCATGTGGTCACGAGTGGTGACGATCTCGTCCATGCGATCACGCACCTCGTCGAGCAGCTCGTCGAGGTCCCGGCGACCAGGCACGTCAGACACGACGACTAGATTCGCACACTTTTCGGCCCCGCACGGCCCTAGCAAATGAGGACCTTCGACCGTGGCCCGCCAACGGCCCCGCCCGGACAGTGTTGGCATGACCATCGCTGTGCCCGACTCACTCGGACTCACGGGTGAGGACGTGCGCGGCGTCCTGGCGCTCGCGAGAGCGTCGACGCCCGATGTGCGGTTCGAGGTGCGTTCCGAGCAGATCGAGCTGCACACGACCTCACCGCACAACAGGGAAACCCGGATCGAGTGCGGTGTCGCGCTGCTCAACGTCCGGCTGGCCCTGCAAGGACACGGGATCCGTCCACTCGTGACGCTGCTGCCCGGTCCGAGCGCGTCGGACGCGGCGGCGGCCGTGCGGCTCGGCGGGTATCAGGAGCCGAGCCCGGACGTGCTGGCGTTGTTGCACGCGTTGCGCACGAACCGTCGCACGTGGACGGCGTTCCCCGAACTGGCTTTGTGGCGCGGGTTGTTGTCGCGCGCGGCCGAAGTGGAACGGGCGTGGGTGCACGTGAAGGACGGCAGCGAGCTGGTCCTGTGCACGTTCAACCAGGGGGCCGCGGCGGAGATCCGTGCGGGGCAGGCGATGCAACGCGTCGTGCTGACCGCGGGGACCGTCGGGATCGCCGTCACCCCGCCGCCAGAACCGATCAGCCTGTCCGCGTTGCGCGCGGACCTGCGCCCGTGCCTCGGCAGCACCTTGGTGCCGCAGATGGTCCTGCGGCTGGGCGCGGAGTAGACCGTGGCCGCCCCACGCCGCGCG
Source organism: Lentzea sp. NPDC054927 (assembly GCF_053610285.1). Taxonomy (NCBI): domain Bacteria; kingdom Bacillati; phylum Actinomycetota; class Actinomycetes; order Pseudonocardiales; family Pseudonocardiaceae; genus Lentzea; species Lentzea sp. NPDC054927. The sequence goes on along the minus strand of NZ_JBSGXZ010000013.1, from coordinate 107,396 downwards.
GGGGTCGACTGACTCGCGGCGCGGGCGGGCACGGTTCCCTCTACCCGGAGGCTCTGTTCCCGTTGGTCATGTGGTGATGAACTTCGTCGGGTCGGCGACCGGTGACTCGACGACGAGGTCCTTGTACTCGTCCTCGATGCCCTTGTTGTGGATCTGGATCGCCAGCGGCGCCTCGCGGCCGGCGGGTTCCTTCTTGTCCTCGAACTTCAGGACTTCCTGCGCCTTGCACTTGGTGGCGCCGTCGGGCAGCGGGCAGCACGCCATGCGCGCGATTCCGGTCTCACCGTTGGCCAGGATCTCGCACTGAGCCCACTTCTTGACGTCCCAGCTCGGGTGCGGGTACTTCGTGAACAGCTTGCCGCCGCCGTTGTTGTGGCCCGGCCGGTAGTCCCACGCGCCGCCGTTGGGCGGCTGGAACTGGATGGCTCCCAGGCCGTTCAAGGGCGGTGTCGCGATCTTGCCCCAGATCAGCACGGTCGGCTTGTGGTTGCCGGAGACCTGGCGCAGCTTGAAGATCCAGCGGAAGCTCTTGTACTGCTGCTTGTTGTAGTAGATCCAGCCGCGCGACGCGTTCTTCTGGCTGTGGATCGCGCCGTTCTTCACGACGAAGGCGTCCTTCGCGTGGGCGGTCCACCCGTCGAGCGTCTTGCCGTCGAAGATGGGCACCAGCACGGGATCCGCGGCTCGCGCCGGGGTCATGCCCGCGACGAGCGCCAGCACGAAGGCAGCGGCTATCCACAATGGACGACGAAACATTTGTTACCGTCCTCGGCTCCGAGGTTTTTCGGCAGCGACGGTGCAACCCACCGTAGAACCGAGACATCGGAGCAGTCAACGGAATCGCGTGTTTCTGAAAACGGACAATATCTAGTGCCGTGGCCGCCGGCCTTTGCCCCGTGTTCGGCGGTCAGACGGGTGCATCGCGGTGCCGCCCCCGCGTCCTCATCCTGGTTGGCTGTGGGCGTGGGGCGGTGCCGTGAGGCGCCCTGCTGAGCGTTGAAGACGCGGCGAAGGTTGGCGGTCACGGCACTAGCGCGTCATCACCGCCCGCCACAGCAAACGGGCCAATTCAGGGTGGCAGATGTCGTTGTGCGCACCGGCGATCCCATCGACACGGCGGATCACCGAGGTGCAGTCGACGTTGTGCACCTGCCCCCTGCTCAGCTCACCAGGAGATCCGATGTTGTGGCCGTGCACGTAGGTGCCCTGCACGCCGTGCGAGCCGATGCCGCCGTACTTCGGGTACTCGTCCAGGTCGACCTGGCGGCCCGACCTCGCGGCCAGCGGGTAGAAGCGGCCGATCGCGTGGTCGTGCTGGGAGGTCGTGACGATGATCGGGCCCGGCACCCGGCCGAGCACGCCGCGGAAGTAGCCGGAGCCGGGTTCGCCGGGCAGCCGTTCCGCGAACGACCACAGCGACATCGCGCCCTGCACCAGGGTCAGCGTCGCGGCCGGCACCACGTTCGCCATCGCGGTCGCGGTGATGCAGCCGAAGCTGTGGCCCATCAGGTGGACGCGGGCGTTCGGGGCGGCCTGGGCGACCTCGCGGGCGAGGCGCGCGGCACCGCTCTCGCCGAACACCCTGGCGCGCCGCTTCATCTTCCAGAACGTCAGGATCCGCAACGGTGACAGGATCCCGCCCAGCGCCGGATCCTCCAGGCACGCCCGGTAGAGCTGCTCGGCGTCGAACACCATCCCGTCGTCGCCCGGCAGGTCGGGTACCGAGCTCTCCAGGTAGTCGTAGGCCTGCTTGACCGCGGCCGACATCCGGCACGGATGTTCGCGCGCGGCCTCGACGATCGTGCGCACCGCGGCGGTGCGGCCGGCGCCTCCACCGAGGCGCTGAGCCTGTGCCTTGATGAACTCGTCGGACCGGACGTCCTCGTCGCCCCACGCCTTCGACGGCCAGTGCAGGCCGACGAGCAACGACTTGAAGCCGCCGGGAAGCCGGTGCGCCGCTTCACGTTCGGCGCGGCAGTCGGCCATCGTCCTGACCCACTGCCCGTACTGCAGACGGGCGGCGGGCACATCGCCGTTCCACCCGTGGATGAAGAAGAACACATCGGTGACACCACCGCGGGCGTCGTACACGACGTCCGCGCTCTCACGCCCCCGCTCGTTGCCGGTCTCGTCGAAACAGACGAGGTGATAGCTGATGTCGTGACCTGGCACGGATTCTCGGGACATCGCGGATCACCACCACACAAAACGCGCCCAACTCGTTCTTCCGTATATCGGAACTGGGGCGGCTCTTGTGTAGCCTCCGCGATCAGGAAAACCCGTTCGGACCAGGCGATTCACCCCGATTGCGCCGGTAGTGGCGTGCCGCGCGGACCCTGTTGCCGCACGACGGCGAGCACCATTCGCGGCGTGGATGGTCCTTCACGAAGTACAGCACGCAGCCCGGCGCATAACAGGCGCGCAACAGAACCCGGTTCTCGCCGGTGAACAGCTCCACGGCCTCCGCGGCGATCGAGGCGAGCGCCTGAAGTGCAAGCGAGCCCTCACTTTCGTTGTGCCGCAACAGCTCCCCGTCGCGCACCGCCAGCTGCGGCCACTGCCGCGCGCTCCTCGCCGCACGGTTCACCTCACCCACCGCACGCGCCAGATCACGGTCTTGCGCGACCGCACGCGTGTCCTCCGTGAGCACACCGGCCAGGTCGCGAAGTGCCTGCCGCAGCGCGCGGAAAGCCGTGAGATCGCCCTGATCCGCCGGTACCCCCAGGAAGTCGCGAAGCCCGCTCACAGTGGTCAGGTCGTCGTACACCTGTGACCGATTGGCCCACACCGTGTTCATCAGGAGGACCGGACGGGGTTCGTCGGGCGTCAGCACGTCTAACGGTAACACAGGCTTGCATCCGTTAGGTTCTCGTTCTAACGTTTACAACGTCGCCCAACCGTTGGAAGGACTGCTCGTGAAGCTAGTTCCCCCGTTCGACGCCGACACCGCCCGGCTCAAGGTGCAGGCGGCCCAGGACGCCTGGAACACCCGCGACCCGCAGCGCGTGGCCGGCGCGTACACGCCGGATTCGGTGTGGCGCAACAGGTCCGAGTTCGTCCGCGGCACCGACGAGATCGTCGCTTTCCTCACCAAGAAGTGGGAGCGCGAGCACGAGTACGTGCTGCGCAAGTCGCTGTGGGCGTTCGGCGACGACCGCATCGCCGTGCGCTTCCAGTACGAGTGGCACGACGACGAGGGCCAGTGGTGGCGCAGCTACGGCAACGAGAACTGGGAGTTCGCGCCGTCCGGCCTGATGGCGCGGCGTGAGGCGAGCATCAACGACGTGAAGATCCTGGAATCCGAGCGCCGCATCGACCCTCGGTCCACCTACGACATCCCGACGGAGTAGCGCGATGCACGTCGAATCGTTGTGGCGCTACCCGGTGAAGTCACTGGGCGGCGAACCGCTGCAGGAGGCCACCTTCACCTCCGACGGGGTCGAGGGCGACCGTCTCGTGCACGTGCAGGGACCGCGCGGTGTCCTGACCGGCCGCACCCGGTACGGCCTGCTCACCATCCCCGCCTCCACCGGCCCGGACGGCCCGTTGGTCGACGGACACCCGTGGGACAGCTGGGCGGCGCACGAGCTGGTGCTCCCCTACGGCGGCCGGCTGACCCACTACGCCGGACCGGAACGCTTCGACGTGCTCAACGTCCTGGTGGCCACGGACGGCCAGGTCGAGGCGGCGGGCGTCGACGTGCGGCGGTTGCGGCCGAACATCCTCATCGGCGGCGTCGAGGCCGGTGAGGAGGACAGCTGGCCGGGGCACGCGCTGGTGATCGGAGACGTCGTGATCGGCATGCACAACAAGCGTGCCCGTTGCGTCGTGACGACCATCGACCCGGACACCGGGGCGCAGGACCTCGACGTGCACCGGCGGATCCGGCACGAGTTCGGTGGCGTGCTGTGCCTGGACAGCTGGGTGATCCGGCCGGGCGTGGTCAACGTGGGCGACGCGGTGGAGCTGGTGCCGACCGACGAGCTCCCGGACCACATCGGCGGGTGGATCGTCGGCCGGCCCTACGCGGTCTAGCGGCGGGCTACGAGTGGATGTCCTCGGTGTGCACTGGCGCAGCCAGGCGTCCTGGGTCGTGACGGTGTCGTAGGGCGCCGCGGCGATCGCCGCCTCGCCTTCCGCAGCGCTGCCGACACTCGTAAGGGTGCCGGAGCGCCTGGACGGATGTCAATGCAGGTTAAAACCAGACGAACGCCCATCAACTTCGGTTGATGAGCGTTCGTCTTGTCGTTGGTGTGCCTAGATGTTGCGCCGGTACTGGCCGCCCACCTCGAAGAACGTGATAGCCGCAGCTCAGGCTTGCGCACTGGCGCAGCCAGGCCTCCTGGGTCGTGACGGTGTCGTAGGGCGCCGCGGCGATCGTCGTCTCGCCTTCCGCAGCGCTGCCGGGTGACGCGGTGCCCGCGGGCACCGTCAGCGCCCCGATGGCCAGGATGATCGCGAGCAGGCTGAAAACACGTCTGATGCCGTGCATCTGTGCCCCCAAGGCATTCAATGCGCACTTTGGCAGCCCCCGCTGCCAACACTCGTAAGGGTGCCGGAACGTCTCGACGGATGTTAATGCAGGTTAAAACAAGACGAACGCTCATCAACTTCGGTTGATGAGCGTTCGTCTTGTCGTTGGTGTGCCTAGATGTTGCGCCGGTACTGGCCGCCCACCTCGAAGAACGCCTCGGTGATCTGGCCGAGCGTGCACACGCGCGCCGCGTCCATCAGCACGGCGAACACGTTCTCGTTCGTCTGCGCGACCTCACGCAGCCGGGCGAGCGCCTTCTGCGCCTCGTCGCGGTGCGCCGCCTGGTACGCCCGCGTGCGGTCGACCTGCGACTCCTTCTCCTCCTCGGTGGCGCGGGCGAGCTCGATCTTCACGACCTCGCGCGTGCCGTCCTCCGGCAGGAAGGTGTTGACGCCGATCAACGGCAGTGAGCCGTCGTGCTTGCGCTGTTCGTAGAGCATCGACTCGTCCTGGATGCGGCCGCGCTGGTAGCCGGTCTCCATCGCGCCGAGCACGCCGCCGCGTTCGGAGATGCGGTCGAACTCCATCAGCACCGCTTCTTCGACGAGGTCGGTCAGCTCGTCGATGACGAACGAGCCCTGCAGCGGGTTCTCGTTGGCGGAGAGGCCCCACTCCTTGTTGATGATCATCTGGATGGCCATCGCGCGGCGGACGGACGACTCCGTGGGAGTGGTGATCGCCTCGTCGTATGCGTTGGTGTGCAAGGAGTTGCAGTTGTCGTACAGGGCGCACAGGGCCTGCAGGGTGGTGCGGATGTCGTTGAAGTCCATCTCCTGCGCGTGCAGCGAACGGCCCGAGGTCTGCACGTGGTACTTGAACTTCTGCGAACGCTCCGCGGCGCCGTAGCGGTCGCGCATGGCCACGGCCCAGATCCTGCGGGCGACCCGGCCGATGACGCTGTACTCGGCGTCCATGCCGTTGGAGAAGAAGAAGCTCAGGTTCGGCGCGAAGTCGTCGATGTTCATGCCGCGCGCCAGGTACGACTCGACGTAGGTGAAGCCGTTGGCGAGAGTGAAGGCGAGCTGGCTGATGGGGTTCGCGCCGGCCTCGGCGATGTGGTAGCCGGAGATCGACACCGAGTAGAAGTTGCGGACCTGCTGCTGGATGAACCACTCCTGGATGTCCGCCATCATCCGCAGCGAGAACTCCGTGGAGAAGATGCAGGTGTTCTGGCCCTGGTCCTCCTTGAGGATGTCGGCCTGAACGGTGCCGCGGACGTTGGCCAGCGCGAACGCCCTGACCTTCTCGTACTCCTCGGCGTTCGGCTCACGGCCTTCCGCGTCCCTGAACTTCCCGACCTCCTGATCGATCACGGTGTTCAGGAAGTACGCGAGGATCGTCGGCGCCGGGCCGTTGATCGTCATCGACACGGACGTCGTCGGCGCGACGAGGTCGAACCCGTCGTACAGCGCCTTCATGTCGTCCAGCGACGCGATGGAGACGCCCGAGGTGCCGATCTTGCCGTAGACGTCCGGCGGGGTGTCGGGGTCGCGGCCGTAGAGCGTCACCGAGTCGAACGCGGTGGACAGCCGCGTGGCCGGGTTACCCTTGGAGAGGTACTTGAAGCGGCGGTTGGTGCGGAACGCGTCGCCCTCGCCGGCGAACATGCGCGCCGGGTCCTCGCCCTCGCGCTTGAACGGGAAAACGCCCGCGGTGTACGGGAAGAAGCCCGGCAGGTTCTCCTTGCGCAGGAACCGCAGCAGCGAGCCCTCGTCGTCGTAGCGCGGCAGGCTGACCCGGCGGACCTGGTTGCCGGACAACGTCTCCCGCGTGAGCTTGGTGTGGATCTCCTTGTCCCTCACCTTGAACACGAGCTCGTCGCCGGAGTACTGCTCGCGGGTCTTCTCCCAGCCTCCCAGCAGCTCCGCGGTGTCGCGGTCGAGCTTGCGCTCCGCCGCGTCCGCCAGTTCGGCGATGTCCGAGACGGCCTTTCCGGCTGCTTCCAACGCCTTCTGCGCGCCGGTGAGCTGCGTGTGCGTACGGACCGCCTCGACCTGTTCGTCGGTCTTGCGGTGGTAGCCGCGCACGGTGTCCGCGATGTCGGACAGGTAGCGCGCGCGTGCGGCAGGCACGATCGTGGACGCGCTGGTGGACGTCTTGCCGTTGACGGTCGCGAGCGCGCCTTCTTCTGTCTGGAGGCCGTGCTCGACGAGACCGTCACGCAGGAACTGGTAGAGCGCGGTGACACCGTCGTCGTTGAACGTCGCGGCGGACGTGCCGTAGACCGGCATCTCCTCCCACTTCACGCCGAACGCCTCGCGGTTGCGCACCATCTGCCGTGCCACGTCGCGGCGCGCGTCCTCGGCACCGCGGCGCTCGAACTTGTTGATCGCCACGGCGTCGGCGTAGTCGAGCATGTCGATCTTCTCGAGCTGCGACGCGGCACCGAACTCCGGCGTCATCACGTACAGCGAGAAGTCGACGAACGGCACGATCGCCGCGTCACCCTGACCGATACCGGGCGTCTCGACGATGACCAGGTCCGCACCGGACGCCTTGCACGCCACGATGGCCTGCTCCAGCCCGTCCGGGATCTCGCTGCCCGCACGGCGCGTGGCCAGCGAACGGAAGAACACGCGGTCGCCGTCGAGGCAGTTCATCCGGATGCGGTCGCCGAGCAGCGCGCCACCACCACGACGGCGCGTGGGGTCGACCGCGAGGACGGCGATGCGCAGCTTGTCCTGCTGATCGAGCCGAAAGCGGCGGACCAGCTCGTCGGTGAGCGACGACTTGCCAGAGCCACCGGTGCCGGTGATGCCGAGAACCGGCACCTTGCGGGTGGTCTCGACGCCCTCGGCGGTGCCGGCCTCGATGTGCGTGATCGCGCGCGCCAGGGCGTCGTCCGCGCCGGTCAGCAACGCGTCGTGGCTGAACGGCTCGGTGAGCGCGTGGTCGCACTCCTCGATCATCAGGTTGATCATGCGGGCCAGGCCGAGCGTCTGCCCGTCCTGCGGCGAGAAGATCCGCGCGACCCCGCGCGAGTGCAGCAGCTCGATCTCCTCGGGGACGATGACACCGCCACCGCCGCCGTAGACCCTGATGTGCCCGGCGCCGCGTTCCCGCAGGAGTTCAACCAGGTACGAGAAGTACTCGACGTGCCCGCCCTGGTAGGCGCTGATCGCGATGCCCTGCGCGTCCTCCTGGATCGCGGCGTTGACGACCTCCGCCACCGACCGGTTGTGGCCGAGGTGGATGACCTCCGCGCCCTGCGACTGCAGGATCCTCCGCATGATGTTGATCGCCGCGTCGTGGCCGTCGAACAGGCTGGACGCGGTCACAAACCGCACCGGGTTCGCCGGCTTGTGCAGAGTGCCAGAAGTGGTGACCGCCATGAGAATAGTTTGACTTCCTACTATTGGACGTGCAACTGAGGGTGGCCCAGGTCTCTGTATCGAGCACGAAAATCACATCGTCGCCCGGCAGGCCACAGGTTCGCTCGCGGAGCACTTCGTGCAGGTAGCGTGGCCGCCATGGCCGCTGTCGACGACTACTTCGCCGGACTCGACGCTCCGGCGCGGGCCGCGTTCGAACGGGTCCGCGCGCTGGCCGAGGAGTCGGTGCCGGACGCCGAGCAGGGCATGAGCTACGGCATGGCGGCGCTGCGGCACCACGGCAAGCCGCTGCTCGGATTCAAGGCCTCGAAAGATCACCTGGCCGTGTTCCCGTTCAGCCCGGCCGCCGTGGACGCGGTGCGCGACCGGCTGACCGGCTTCTCACTCTCCAAGGGCACGATCCGGTTCACGCCGGACAGCCCGCTGCCGGATGACGTCGTCCGGGACCTGATCCAGCACCGGATCGACGAGATCGGTTAGCGGGCAGCGCCCCACTCGTGGGCCAGGGCGGCCGCCTCGCCGCGGGAGCCGACGGCCAGCTTCTCCAGGATCTTCGCCACGTGGAACTTCACCGTGGACTCGCTGATGTGCAGGTCACCGGCGATGTCGCGGTTGCGGCGGCCGCGGGCGAGATGGCCGAGCACCTCCAGCTCCCGCGCGCCCAGCACGGTCAGCGGGTCCTCGCGCGGGTTCTCCGGTGGGCCGAGCGGCACCTCGATCGTCACGGTCGCGCCCCAGCCCGGCACCGCGTCGACCTCGACCTTGCCGCCGAGCGGCCCGAGGCGTTCCGGCACCCGGCGCCGGTCGAGGCTGCCGCAGGACAGGGTGCCGGGACCGTCATCGCGCACGGTCGCCCGCAGCACGGTTCCGACGATCTTCCAGCCGATGTGGACGCGGCCGACGCCGCCCTGGTCGTCCAGCATCGCGTGCACGGCCGACCTGACCACCGCGGCGGCCGTGGCGGAGATCCCGGTCGGCACGATTCGGTCCGCGCCCTCTTCCGCGCCGGGCGTGCCGAGGTCCAGGCGCACGTCGCGCCCGCGCAGCACCCGGCGCAACGACTCGGCGAGCCGTTCGAAGGCCTCTCCCGCCCGTTCCTCGGTCTGCTCCCGGTCCAGTTCGGCCCGCGACCGCAGTTCGACCAGCGCGGTGACGGCGAGGTCGACGGACCGTGAGCGGGCGGTCGCGTCGTCCACGCCGTGGTCGCGCAGCACACCGAGCAGCGCGGTCAGCGAGGCGCCGTACGCGTCGCCGAGATCGGAGATGGCGACGGCACGTGCCGCGGCGGCCGCCCGGGACACCGCAAGCGTCGCGGGCACCGCCTCGTTGCGCATGCCCTCCATGTACGCCGTCACCACGTTCCACAACGCGACAGCGGGCGCCAGCACCTCTTCGGCGACCGGGGTGTCGTCGGTGCGCAGGAGCACGAGCAGCGCACTCGGTTCGGACACGTCGCTCGCCAGCACCACGACCGGCACGTCGACCCCGGCCATGACCGCCCGCCCCTGCCAGGCTCCCGTGTCCGGCAGCAGGGGACGCAACGCGGCGATGTCGGTGATCGTCACCGGCGTCTCGCCGCGGAGTTTGAACGGCGCGAACGAGCAGTTGGACAGCTCGGCCACGGCCTGGTGCGGAATGGCGCCGGTGATCGCCGCCGACACCCGCGACAGCGTCTCGCTCAGCGGTGCCCGGATCACGTCGGCGGCGGCCAGCAGGTCCATGGTGACCAGCGTAGCCCGCCCAGACGAGCATCCGGCTGGCCTTTCGGCTAGGTGGGACTAGCCGAAGTGCTGGGACAGGAAGAACTCTGCTCTCGGTAGCGTTGACACGTCAACCAAATGACGAGCACTGGGAGTCAGAGATGAAGGCGATCACCTACACCACGTTCGGCGGCCCGGAAGTGCTGAGCCTGAACGAGGTCGACGAGCCGCACGCCGGACCGGGACAGGTGCGGTTGAGAGTCGTCGCCGCGGCAGTCAACCCGCTCGACCACAAGATCCGCAACGGGTGGATGCCACCGCAGATGACGCCCCCGTTCCCGGTCACGCCCGGAGTGGAGGCGGTCGGCGTCGTCGACGAGGTCGGCGAGGGCGTCACCGGCGTCGCGGTGGGCGACGAGGTCATGGGCTGGACCGTCACCGGCGCCTACGCCGAGTACGCGCTGGCCTCCGACTTCGCGCTGAAGCCCGCCGGCCTCGACTGGGACACCGCCGCCGCACTGCCCGTGGCCGTCGAGACCTCCGTCCGCGTGCTCGACGCCCTGAAGGTCGGCGAGGGCGACACGCTCCTGCTGCACGGGGCCGCCGGCGTGGTCGGCGCCGTCGCCGTCCAGCTCGCGGTGGCCCGCGGTGCCACGGTCATCGGTACCGCTTCTCCCCGCAACCACGACTACCTGCGTTCGTTGGGCGCCGTGCCGGTCGCCTACGGGGAAGGCCTCGCCGACCGCGTCCGCGCCGCCGCACCGCAGGGCGTCGACGCCGTCTACGACGCTGCCGGGCAGGGCGACCTGCCGATGTCGATCGAGCTGCGCGGCGGCACCGACCGGATCATCACCATCGCCGACCCCCAGGCCGCCGACCTGGGCGTCACGTTCTCCGGTGGCGGTGGCCCGTTCGGCGACCGGCTCACCGAGTACGCGCGCCTCGCCGCCGACGGCAAGCTCGCGGTGCGGGTCGCGCAGAGCCTTCCGCTGGCCGACGCCGCCAAGGCGCAGGAACTGGTCGCGACCGGTCACGCCGCGGGCAAGATCGTGCTGCGGACGTCGTCGTGAGGCAATAATTTGACTCATGACTCAACGCGTCGCGGTGACCGGTGGCAGCGGCAAGCTCGGGCGAGCTGTCGTGGCCGACCTGCTGGAGCACGGCTGGGAGGTCCACAACCTCGACCAGGCCACTCCGCCCGCAGCTCAGGGGTGTGAGTTCACGCGGGTCGACCTGACCGACTACGGCCAGGTCGTGGAGGCGATCAGCGGCATCGACGACAGGTACGCCGGGCTGGACGCCGTGGTGCACCTGGCAGCGATTCCGGGGCCGGGTGTGGCGCCCAACGCGCGCACGTTCCACAACAACGTGACGAGCACGTACAACGTGTTTGCGGCGGCACGGCTGGCCGGCGTGCGCAATGTCGTGTGGGCGTCCAGCGAGACGGTGCTCGGTCTGCCGTTCGACACTCCCCCGCCGTACATCCCGATCGACGAGGAGTACGCGGGACGGCCGGAGACGTCGTACTCGCTGGGCAAGCTGGTCGACGAGACGCTCGCCCAGCAGTTCTGCCGGTGGGAGCCCGAGATGAAGATCATCGGGTTGCGGTTCTCGAACGTCATGGAGCCGCACGACTACGAGCGTTTCCCGTTCGACGCCGACCCTCTCTCGCGCAAGTGGAACCTCTGGTCGTACATCGACGCGCGTGACGGGGCTCAGGCCGTGCGGAAGGCGTTGACGCACGAAGCGACGGGATTCGACGTGTTCATCATCGCCAACGCCGACACGTGCATGACGACGCCGAACGACGAGTTGGTGGCGAAGGTCTATCCCGGCGTACCGCTCAAGCGAGAGTTTGGTCCGCACGAGACTCTGCTGTCGATTGAGAAGGCACGACGGGTGCTGGGGTTCGAGCCCGCGCACACCTGGCGGTCGTGACCTCCCTGGCGAGCCCGAACAGCTCGTCCGCCGCCCGCGCCCTCGGTTTCACCTGCCGCAGGTGGTTGAGGGCGCGGGCGAGCAGCAGTTCGGCCTGCTGCTCGCACCACTTCCGCCCGCCGGCCTCCTCGACCAGTCGGGCCAGTTCGCGGGGCTCTGCATTCGTCGCGTAGACGTCGGTGCCGGCGTTGATCGCGGCCACGACCGGCAGGGTGCGGCGGCGGTGCGCGAGGTCGTCGTAGAGCGGGCGGCCGCTGACGGTGGCGCCGCCCCAGATGGCCAGCACGTCGTCCACGTGCTTGCGCGCCAGGCCGATGTCGTCGCCGAACTCCCGGAGGTGGCCGGCCTGGCTCCTGCTCGCACCGGCGGCCAGGGCTCCCAGCTCGCACGCGCAGGCCGTCAGCGCGGAGTGCTTCGCCGCCGCCACGCCCAAATGTTCGGCCATGTCGACGTCGTCCCGTTCGTCCATCTCGAGTTCCTGGACATAACCGTCCACAACGGACAGCAGCGCGACGTTGAGGACCATCACCTCGGCCTTGGTGAGCTGGGCGAAGGCGAGCGACAGCAACGCGTCCGCCGCCGACACGACCCGGTCGTCGCCGAACTCCACCCACGCGCTCGGCTGGTGGCCGTGACTGACTGCACGGGACATCAGGTCCGCGTGCAGCTGTTCGTGCTGGTGCGCCAGTTCGAGGGCGACGGCGACCCGGATCGCGTTGCCCACGTCACCGACCGTCTCGGCGGCCAGCAGTGTGAGGGCCGCGGTGGCGAAGTCCGGCCGCTGGTACTCGACCACCTCGCGGGTTTCGTCCGGCAGTTGGGCCAGCACGGCGTGCAGCAGCGGCTCGACCATGGTCCGGGTGCGCTCCAGCACGTCCTGCGGTGGCGCGACCACGTCGATGCTCGTCATGCGCATTCCTCTCAGACCCCGGGAAATGAAGCTAAACCCGCTGGTCAACCACACATGCGCGGTTGCCACTCTCGTGTTGAAGAGAGGCACGATCCGGCGAGCGCGACTAGGTTGATGTTGAACGGGTAGTCGCCGCCATCACCCGACCGTGACCGTCTTTTTCCCTGAGGGGCTGACCATGCGCTACACCAAGCTCGCCGGCATGGACGTGTCCGAGATCTGCCTCGGCATGATGAGCTACGGAGAACCGTCGAGGGGCGGCCATCCGTGGTCGTTGCCGGAGGAGGACTCCCGGCCGTTCATCAAGGCCGCGCTCGACGCCGGCATCAACTTCTTCGACACCGCCAACGTCTACTCCGACGGCTCCTCGGAGGAGATCACCGGCCGCGTTCTGCGGGAGTTCGGCAACCGCGAGGAGATCGTGCTCGCCACCAAGGTGCACGGCAGGATGCACCAGGGCCCGAACGGCGCCGGCCTGTCCCGCAAGGCGATCTTCGCCGAGATCGACAACTCGCTGCGCCGCCTGGGCACGGACTACGTGGACCTGTACCAGATCCACCGTTTCGACGCGTCCGTCCCGTTGGAGGAGACTCTCGAAGCGCTGCACGACGTGGTGAAGTCCGGCAAGGCGCGCTACATCGGTGCGTCGTCCATGTACGCGTGGCAGTTCGCCAAGGCGTTGTTCACGCAACGGCAGAACGGCTGGACGAAGTTCGTGTCGATGCAGAACCACTACAACCTCCTCTACCGCGAGGAGGAGCGCGAGATGCTGCCGCTGTGCGCGGACCAGGGCATCGCCGTGATCCCGTGGAGTCCGCTGGCCCGCGGCCGCCTGACCCGCGAGTGGGACGCGTCCACGGCGCGCGCCGAGACCGACGAGTTCGGGTCCACTTTGTACAACGACTCCGACCGCGTGATCGTCGAACAGGTGGCCGCGGTGGCTGCCGCCCGTGGTGTGTCGCGGGCACAGGTCGCGCTGGCCTGGCTGCACCGCAACCCCGTGGTCACGGCCCCGATCTTCGGCGTGACCAAGCCCGCGCAGCTCGACGACGCGGTGGCGTCGCTGGAGGTCTCGCTGACCGACGACGAGGTGCGACTGCTGGAGGAAGCGTATGTGCCGCACCGCATCGCCGGACACAGCTAGTGGTGTGGCGCGGAACGTTGCCGGGGGAATTCGCGGTCAGACGGGTACATCGTGGTGCCGCCCCCGCGCCGTCGTACTGGTTGTACGGGGGCGCGGGGGCGGTGCCGCGAGGTGCCCTGCTGAGCGTGGATTACCTCGCCAACGTTCCGGGTCACGCCACTAGCCCAGTTTCGCCACCTCGATGAAGTCGGGGATCTGGGCTTTCAGCGCCCCGTTCGGCTGGAACCGGTAGAACAGCACGGCGGTGCTGCACGCCGAGTTGCCGAACCAGGCGTGGTCGCAGGTGATCTGCGGGCCGAGGAAGCTGTCGAGGTTCTTCACGGCCCGCAACGCCTGCTCCGGCGTACCGTCCGAAGTGGACAACACCCGCGCGAGCGTCATGATGTCCGCGAACGACACCACGGCGCCCGCGACGGGTTCGTCGTGACCGGCGTCCTTCATGGCCTGCCGGTACTCCTCGATCTCGTCCTGGTTCGCGGGTGGCGCGGACAGCGGGTCCGTGGGGTGCCAGAAGTCGGCGGACAGCTCGACGCCGATCGACTGGTTCCCCACGGACTTCTGCAACCCGGTGCACGACGCGGCGAGGATCCGCCCGTCGTAACTGGCTTCCCGCAACGCCCTGACGATGTGCGTGCACTGCTCTTCGGTGGCGGCGATGCTGCCCGACGCCTCCGCGGTCATGACGGTGCGGGCGAGGCTCTCCCAGTCCGGGCGGTCCGCCGGGTAGTAGACCGAGCGGTAGCCGAGGCCGAACCACTGGGCGGCCGGGGCGAGCACGGTGTCGGTGAAGGCGTGCGTGGCCGGTGACTCGGGCAGCAGCCAGGCCACCGTTCGCACGCCCTGGTCGGCGTAGTACTTGAGCGCCGCGGTGCCGTACGCGACGGCGGCGGCGCCGAAGAAGAAGGCGTTCTTGTGGTTCATCAGGCCTGGCGTGAACTGCACGTGCCCGACCAGTGGAATGGCGGCCTCGGCGAGCTTGGGCATCGCGGCGTCGGCGCCGGTGTCCACGCCCTGCACGACCACTTCGACCTTCTCCGCGACGAACTTCGCGGCGCATTGATCGGACTGCTCGGGCGTGCCGTCGGTGGGACAGGTGACGAGCTCGAACGGACGGTTGCGGACCCCGCCCCCGCGGTTGAGGTGGGCGACGGCGACCTCGGCGCCGGTCTGCAGCTCCGGCACGGCGAACGCACCGGACGCGTTGTTGAGGTATCCGATCTTGACGGGTTCGCCGCTGGGACCGGCGCCCTGCTCCGCGGCACATCCGGTGGCGAGCAGGAGGACGACGGCTACGACCCTGGAAAGCATGACTCCCCTATGAGCATCGGCGGTGATGCGAAGCGCCGATGGTCACGAGGTGAGACGCCACCGATAAGTCGGGTTACCGCGACAACTAGGACTTTCGTGCTTGAGAGTTCCGCAGACGCGGATATATGCTCCAATTTGTGCCGAATCTGCGGATCAGTGAGGCCGCCGCGCTGCTCGGGGTCAGTGACGACACCCTGCGCCGGTGGATAGATCAGGGACGCCTGGAGTCCGTTGTGCTCGACAACGGGCGCAAGGGGGTCAGCGGGACGGAGCTCGCCGCGTTCGCCCAGACCATGACGGACATCGCCGAGCCTGGCGCGACGGTCGCGGCTTCTGCCCGCAACCGGATGAAGGGCATCGTCACGCGGGTCATCAAGGACGGGGTCATGGCCCAGGTCGACATGCAGGCCGGGCCGTTCCGCATCACCTCGCTGATGAGCCGCGAGTCCGCGGACGAGCTCGGTCTCGAGGTGGGCAGTGTCGCCGTCGCCTCCATCAAGTCCACCCACGTCGTCGTCGAGATCCCGGAGGCCTGAGTTGAAGAGAGTGCTCGCAGTCGCGGCGGCGCTGGTGCTGGCGGGCTGCGGATCGCAGGCGCCGGCGACCACCCCGGCGAGCACCGGTGTCACCGGCGAGATCACGGTGTTCGCGGCCGCGTCGCTCACCGAGTCGTTCAAGACGCTGGGCAAGGAGTTCGAGGCGGCGAACCCCGGTTCGAAGGTCACGTTCAACTTCGCCGGCAGCTCGGCGCTCGCGCAGCAGATCAACCAGGGCGCGCCGGCCGACGTGTTCGCGTCCGCGGCGCCGGCGAACATGAAGCAGGTGACCGATACCGGGGCGATCACGGCGACGCCGACGACGTTCGCCAAGAACACGCTGCAGATCGCGGTGCCCAAGGGAAATCCCGGCAAGATCACCGGGCTGGCGGACTTCGCCAAGGCGGACCTGAAGATCGCGTTGTGCGCGGAGCAGGTGCCGTGCGGTGCGGCGTCGAAGAAGGTGTTCGATGCGGCCAAGATCACGGCCGCGCCGGACACGCTGGAGCAGGACGTGAAGGCCGTGCTCACCAAGGTGTCGCTGGGTGAAGTGGACGCGGCACTCGTCTACCGCACGGACGTGAAGGCCAACGCCAAGGTCGAGGGCTTGGACTTCGCGGAGGCCGGCAAGGTGGTCAACGACTACCCGATCGCGCCGACCGCCAAGGCACCGAACGCCGCTGCGGCCAAGGCATTCGTCGACTACGTGCTGTCCGACAAGGGTCGAAAGATCCTGACCGAAGCCGGTTTCGCGGCGCCGTGAGATCGAGGCTGCCGGTCGTCCTGGTCCTGCCCGCGCTGGTCGGGCTCGCCTTCCTGCTCGTGCCGCTGGCGGGTCTGCTCGTCGAGGCTCCCTGGGCGACCCTGCCGTCCCAGCTGTTCAGCGCGGAGGTCGGTGAGGCGCTGAAGCTTTCCCTGATCTGCGCCTCGCTCGCCACGATCGTCTGCCTCGTCCTCGGCGTGCCGCTCGCGTGGTTGCTAGCGCGCAGCGAACTGCCGGGACGGGGCGTTCTGCGTGCGCTCGTCACGGTTCCGCTGGTCCTGCCGCCAGTGGTGGGCGGTGTCGCGCTGCTGCTGGTGCTCGGGCGGCGCGGGCTGGTCGGCCAGTACCTCGACCAGTGGTTCGGCCTCTCACTTCCCTTCACCACCACGGGAGTCGTGCTCGCCGAGGCGTTCGTCGCGATGCCGTTCCTGGTCATCTCGGTCGAGGGCGCGCTCAGGGCCGCCGATCCGCGGTACGAAGAAGCCGCTGCCACGCTCGGTGCCTCGCGCTGGCTGACGTTCCGCCGGGTGACGCTGCCCAGTGTCATGCCGGGTGTCGTCGCGGGAACCGTGTTGTGCTGGGCGCGTGCGCTCGGCGAGTTCGGCGCGACGATCACGTTCGCCGGCAACTTCCCCGGCAAGACGACGACCATGCCCCTGGCCGTGTACCTGGCGCTGGAGACCGACCCGGACGCCGCGATCGTGCTCAGCATCGTGTTGCTGCTGGTGTCCGTCGCCGTGCTGGCCGGGCTGCGAGACAAGTGGATCCGCGCATGACTCTGCACGCCGAACTCCGCGTTCAACGCGGCGGCTTCTCGCTCGAGCTCGACCTCGCGATCGAGCCGGGCGAGGTCGTGGCGTTGCTCGGCCCCAACGGTGCCGGCAAGACCACGGCCCTGCGCGCCCTGGCCGGGTTGCTCGACGGCAGCCGGATCAGCACCGGCGAGTCCACCTGGGACACACTGCCCGCCGAGAAACGGCCCATCGGCGTGGTTTTCCAGGACTACCTGCTGTTCGCGACGATGAGCGCGCTCGACAACGTCGCGTTCGGCCTGCGCGCCCGCGGCACCCGCAAGGCCGAGGCCAACGCGATCGCGCTGCGCTGGCTCACCCAGGTCGGGCTCGCCGAGTTCGCGAAGGCCAAGCCCCGCACGCTGTCCGGCGGCCAGGCCCAGCGCGTCGCCCTGGCCCGCGCCCTGGCCACGTCACCGGAACTGCTGCTGCTGGACGAACCCCTGGCCGCGCTGGACGCCGGTACCCGCCTGCGGGTGCGCTCCGACCTGGGCAGGCACCTGCAGAACTACCCAGGCCACACGCTGCTGGTCACCCACGACCCGTTGGACGCCATGGTTCTCGCCGACCGGATCGTCATCCTCGAAGAAGGCCGTGTGGTCCAGCAGGGCACACCGCGCGAGGTCGTCCGGCAGCCGCGCACCAACTACGTCGCGAACCTCGTCGGCCTCAACTTCTACCGCGGTACAGCAGCTGGCACCGAAGTCCGCCTCGACGACGGTGGCACGCTCACCATCGCGGAACCCGCGGACGGCCCGGTGCACGTGGTGTTCCCGCCGTCCGCGGTGAGCCTCTACCCTGAGAAGCCCGCCGGTAGTCCGCGAAACACCTGGCAGGCCGTCGTTTCCGGGATCGAGCAGCACGCCCACACCACCCGCGTGGATCTCGACGGCAGCCCCGCCGTGCTCGCGGACATCACCACAGCGACAGTCGCCGAGCTGCGGTTGCAGCCCGGCGACAGGTTGTGGGTTTCACTCAAAGCAACGGAGATTCACACCTATCCCCGCTAGCAGCGATCACACGAAGGCGCTCTGCCCGGTGATCGCCTTGCCGACGATCAGCGTGTTCATCTCGCGGGTGCCCTCGAACGAGTAGATCGCCTCGGCGTCGGCGAAGAAGCGCGCCACGTCGTAGCCGAGCACGATGCCGTTGCCACCGAAGATCTCCCGCGCCCAGGCGACGACCTCGCGCATCCGGGAGGTGACGAACGCCTTGGCCAGCGACGAGTGCTCGTCCTGGAAGATGCCCGCGTCCTGCAGCTTGGCCAGTTGCACGAGCATGCCCCACGAGGCGGTGATGTTGCCGAGCGACTTCACCAGCATGTCCTGCACCATCTGGAACCGGGCGATCGGGCGGCCGAACTGCTTGCGCTCCTGGGCGTAGGCCAGCGCGAGCTCGTAGGCGCCGATCATCACGCCGAGCGCCTGCCAGGCGACACCGCCGCGGGTGGCGCGCAGGATCTCGGCCACGTCGCGGAACGAGTTGATGCGCTGCAACCGGTTCGCTTCCGGCACGCGGACGTCGGTGAGCGTGATCTCGGCGTTCTCCACGATCCGGAACGCGATCTTGCCCTCGATCTTCTCCGCGACGAAGCCGGGCGTGCCCTTCTCGACGACGAACCCCTTGACGTGGTTGTCGTCGAGGTCGCGCGCCCACACGATCACGTAGTCGGCGAACGTGGCGTTGCCGATCCACTTCTTGGCGCCGTTGAGGATCCAGGTGTCACCGTCGCGCTTCGCCGTGGTGCGCATGCCGCCGGCCACGTCGGAGCCGCCGAGCGGTTCGGTCATCGCGAACGCGCCGATCTTGTCCATCGCCGCCATCGCCGGCAGCCAGCGGTCGCGCTGCTCCTGGTCACCACCCGCGTAGATCGAGTACATCGCGAGTCCGTTGTGGACACCGAAGAACGTGGCGACGGACGCGTCGGTGCGGGTCAGCTCCATGGCCAGCATGCCGGTGAGCAGGTTGCTGACGGCTCCGGGGTGTTCGCCGTAGCCCTCGTAGGACAACGCGGTGAGGCCCGCGCCGCGGAACTTCTCGATCAGCTCGGGAGGGAACTCGCCCTTGGCCCAGTACTCGTTGACCATCGGCTTGATCTCGGTGGCCATGAACTCGCGGGCGCTCAGCAGGATCTTGCGCTCTTCGTCGCTGAGCAGCGCCTCGTAGTTGTAGAAGTCGGCCACCAGCTGGTCTTCCATGGCCAAAGAATTAGGCGCAGTCATGATCAGTTCTCCTCCAATGCCGTCAGAACGGCGAGCTGCTTGCGGTCGCGCGTCTCGGCGAGCGCCGAGTACGTGGAGGAGCCGTAAGCGTCTTCCACTGCTTCGATGAGCTTTTCCGGGTTGCCGGACGGGGAGCCGAGCTCCAGGCCCTGCATGGACTTGCCGATGTGCTCGGCGAGGTGGCGGTAGCCGCCGGGGCCACCACCGAGGTGGGCGCCGAGGAACGGGCCGACGGTCGCCCAGCGCAGGCCGAGCGAGTTCGTCACGACGGCGTCGAGATCGGCCGGGGTCACCACGCCCTGTTCGACGAGGTAGGCGGCTTCACGGGACAGCGCGGCCTGCAGCCGGTTGCCGACGAAACCGGGGATCTCCTTGCGCTCGACGACGGGCGTGCGACCGAGCGAGCGGTAGAACTCGACGGCGCGCTGAACGGAGTCCTCGCTCGTCTGCTCTCCCGGCACGACCTCGACCAGCGGGATCACGTGCGGCGGGTTGAACGGGTGCCCGATCAGGATCCGCGAACCGTCGATGCCCTCGGCGAAAGCGGTGGACGGGATGGCGGACGACGAGCTGAGCAACAACGCGTCAGCAGGCGCCTCCCGGACCAACTCGGCGAACAGGTTCTTCTTGAACTCCAGGTTCTCCGGACCGTTCTCCTGCACGAAGTCCGCGTCCCGCACGGCTTCCGCAACACTCGACGCCACGAGCGCGCCTGATGGAACGACGTCCGCGAGGTCCGGACGCGGATCGGTGACCCGCACAGTCATGCCGTGCTCGACGAACAACCTGGCCCACGACAGGCCGATGACACCTGCACCAATCACTGCGACCTTTGTCATGACTCCTCCAAGTAGTTGTGAACCGGCTTGGCGGGAGCGAGCGTCAGGTCGGTGATGATGTGGCTGGCGGACACGACCTCCAGCACGGGAAGGTCGGCGAGCGGCGCGAGAACGTGCTGGAACAGCTGCAGGCGCGCCGGGCCGGTGTACGCGGCCTTGACCACGACGTCGGTGATCTCCGTGCGCACGAGCTCCTGGACCCGAAGCGTTCCGTCATAGTCAGGGATGGTCTTCACCATGAACGTCGGAACCGTGATCTCCGCCTCAGCCTCGCGGCGGTCCAGTTCGAACTGCTTGTAGCCCATGGTCGCGGTGGCGACCCGCAGCGTGCCGTAGTCCAACGTCCCCACCAGCGCGCCGTTGTCGGCGTAGAGCTTCGGCGACCCCATCACCTTCGGGTAGGCGCTGACCTCGCGGCCGGACGCGGTGGCGGCGAAGCTGTCCAGGTACATCGCGTGCAGGTACTCGCCGCGTTCGCCGTCGAACACCACCTGGATCGCCTGGCCTGCCTCGGTGTAGGGGCCGTAGCCGGTGACGTCGTTCATCTTCATGACCTCGAACCGGACAAGCGGTTCGTCGATCTCCAACGGCGCGGGCACCACGGCGCGCAACGCGTCGGCATCTGTGCGGTAGACGATGTTCAGGTACTCGCGGTCGAAGAACCGGGGCTGCACCGCGGGAAAGGCGGGAGCGGTCAGAGGCGTGATCCCGAGCATGTCAGCGCCCCGTCCACTGTGGAGCGCGACGCTCGGCGAACGCGGTCATGCCCTCACGAACGTCGGCCGAGGTCATCAGCCGGGCGATCTCAACCCGTTGCGCGGCCCAACGATCAGCCGAACGCACCACGCTCTTCACCGCGGCCAACGCCAACGGGGCGTTCAGCGCGATCTGCTCGGCCAGTTGCAACGCCACGGCAGCGGTCTCCCCGGCGGGCACCACCCGGTTCGCCAGGCCCAGCGACCCGGCGCGAACGCCGTCGATCGGCTCGCCGGTCAGCAGGATCTCCATCGCGATGTGGTGCGGAATCCGTTCCGGCAGGCGGACAACGCCTCCACCGGCGGCGATCAGGCCGCGCTTCACCTCCGGCAGCCCGAACTTCGCGTCCTCGGCGGCGACGATCAGGTCGCAGCCCAGGGCCATCTCGAACCCACCGCCCATCGCGAAGCCTTCGACAGCGGCGATCAGCGGCTTGGTCAGCTCGGCCTCGGTGAGCCCGCCGAACCCGCGACCCGCGACCTCCGGCGACTCGCCCTTCAGCGCGGCCCTGAGGTCCATGCCCGCGCTGAACGTGCCGCCCGCTCCGGTGAGCACGCCCACGCGCAGTTCCGGATCGGCCTCCAGCTGGTCCAGCGCGGCGGAGAGCTCGGCCGCGACGGCCGCGTTGACGGCGTTGCGGGACGCCGGCCGGTCGATCGTGATCAGCAGTGCCGAACCGACGCGCTCGGTGCGAACCTCGTTCATGACAGCTCCTTCAACACTTCAGCGGTGTCCTGGCCGGGCAGCGGGGCGAGCCGGCGGACGGTGGCGGGCGTGGCGGAGAACTTGACCGGGATGCCGATCGAGCGAACGGCTCCCTCGGTGGGGTGCTGCACGACGTCGAGCAGGTGACCTTCGCGGACGTAGTCGTCCTCGTGCGCCTTGTCGAGCTCCAGCACCGGCCCGAACGGGATGCTGTGCTTCGCGCACACCTCGGCCCACTCCTCGGTGGTCAGCGCGGAGGCGCACTCGTCGACGAGGCCCATCAGGTCGTCGCTGTCACCGGGATCGATCTTCTCGCCGGTGACGCGCGGGTCCTCGACCAGGTCGGGACGCCCGGCGGCGGCGAAGAAGTCGCGGAAGTTCGGCGGGTTGTAGGGCACGACGCAGGCGAGGCCGTCCTTGGTGTGCACGGCGTGGTGGCCCTTGGCCATCGACAGGTTGAAGCCCGTCGGTCCCTCCTCCGGCACGAACGCGTGGCCCGCGAGGTGCTCGACGAGGTTGAACGCGATCATCGTGTCCGCCATGGGGATCTCGACGCGCTGGCCCTCGCCGGTGGAGTTCCGGTGCACCAGAGCGGCGAGCACGCTGTAGGCGATGGTCAGCGACGACACCTTGTCGCCGATGATCGTCGGCAGGTAGACGGGCCGCCCGATGGCGCGGTTGGCGATGTCGACCAGCCCGGACGCGCCCTGGATCGTCTCGTCGTAGGCGGCGATGCCGGCGCGGTCCGAGTCGCCGCGGAAGCCCTGGGCGTGGGCGTAGATCAGGCCGGGGTTGCGCTCGGCGACGTCGGCGTAGTCGAGGCCGAGCCTGCTCAGCGCGCCGGGGCGCATGTTGGTGATCAGCACGTCGGCCGTGTCGATCAGCTTGAGGGCCTTCTCGCGGTCGTCCTCGTCCTTGAGGTTCAGGGCGACGCTGCGCTTGTTCCGGTTCACGTTGAGGCTCAGCGGCGTCATGCCCGGCGTGGTGCGGTAGCGGCCGTTGCGGACGGTGTCCACAGGCGACTCGATCTTGATCACGTCGGCGCCGAGGTCTCCGAGGATCTGGGCTGCGTACGGGCCCATCACCACGGTCGAGAGGTCGATCACGCGCACGCCGTCCAGCGGACCGGCGGTGATGTCCTTCATCGTTCGTCCTTTCGCACCTGCTTCGTTCTTGTACAACCGAAGCTAGTAGCGAATTCAGCGAAAGGGAACGATCATGTCGCGAACAATGGTATGACCACAGCGGTCATACCATTCCTCATTTGACCAGCGGCTCCACGAAAACCTCCCGTGCGGCCTGCACGATTTCGGCGAGATCGCCCGAATCACCCCGGTCGCGCCGCCACAGCAGCCCGGTGTCGAGCTGCGCGCGGAAGTCCTCGAACGGCAGCACCGCCATGTTCTCCAGCTGGTAGCCGCGCATCGCGCTGCCCTCGTCGAGCATCGAGACGGAGAACCCGAGGCCGCTCGACACGATCTCCGAGGTGCCCTGGTAGCCGGTGTTGCTCAGCTGAATGCGCTTTTTGATGCCCAGCTCAGCCAATTGCCGGTCCAGCTGCTCGAAATACGCGGGCATCATTTCTTCCGGCGACTTCGCGTACGCCAGTCCGGTGAGATCTGCCAGTTTGACCGATTCACGGCCTTTGAACTGGTCGGCCGGCACCACCGCGCCGAGTCGTTCCGACATCACGTGCAGGGTGTCGAGAGAGGCCTCCTGCACCGGCAGACGCGCCAGCGTGAGCGCGAGCTTCCCCTCCTTCACCGCCGCGACGAGGTCGGTGGTCGTGCCGGGCCACCGCTTGACCTCGAACCGCTCCTCGACGCGCTCGGCCAGCAGCGACACCCGTTCCCGCAGCGCCGGGTGGACCCCGGCGGGCATGCCGACGAACACCGTGGCGCGGCTGGGTTTCGTGGCCTGGTCGAGCTGCCACTTGATGGACCCGACCCGGTCGAGCACGTCCCGCGCGATGGGCAGCAGGGCGGTGCCGGCGTCGGTCAGCGCCACGTGGTGGGTGCTGCGGTCGAACAACTGGTTGCCGAGCTCGTGTTCGAGATCCTTGATGCGCTGGCTCAACGGTGAGGCGGCCATGTGCAGTTTCCGCGCGGCCGCCGAGAAGTTGAGCTCCTCGGCGACCGCCACGAAGTACCTCAGATGCAGCAGTTCCACCCGATCAACACTAGGCCGTCCGGCTCAAACCTTCCTGAGCACGAACTCGTCGCTGCGCCCGCCACCCAGCAACACGTCCAGCCTGCCCGCCACGGCGTAGGCGCCGCACGGGGTGTTCGTGAGCGTGGTGGGTGCCTTGTCCGGCCACGCGACCTCGCGGACGATCTCGACGGTCTGCCACCGGTCGTGTGTGCGGACCTCGACGACACGGTTGGCGGCGGTGTTGTCGACGAGCAGCAAGCGGTTGCGGGACAACGCCAGCAGGCCGTCCGGGGCGCCGATCGGGGCCGTGATGGTGGTGACGTTCCGCGGGTTCGCCAGCGGGATCACGGCGAGCTTGCGGGCACCAGACAGCGCCGCGACGAGCTTGTCGCCGACGTGCACGACGCCGTTGAGGCCCCAGCTGCCGGTGGACGGCTGCGCGAGGTCGGGGTGCTGGACGAGCGTCGAGAACGTGCCGTCCGGGGTGACGCGGTAGATCGTGCCGGAGATGGAGTCGGTGACGAACGCGGTGCCGTCCGGGGCGAGCGCGACGTCGTTGGCGAAGTGGCCGGGGCCGGTGGCGAGCGTGACGCGGTGCAGGGCGCGGCCGGTGCGCAGGTCGTAGATGCCCAAGCCCGCGAACGCCCTGGTGGTCTCGGGTTTGCTGCGGTCGGCGAGGCCCAGGTCGGCGTTGGTGACGAGGACCCGGCCGCGGCGGGCGTCCACGGCGAGGCCCATCGTGGTGATCAGCCACGGGTCGTCGACGAGGGTGCGGGCCTGACCGTTCTCGACGCGGGAGACGGTGCCGTGCGTGACGGAGCCGACCAGGAACCGGTGCCGGATCGGGTCGTAGGTGACGCCTTCCGGGTGCAGCGAGGGGCCGGTGCCCATGATCACCGGTTCGCAGCGGGTCGACGCGTGCGCGGTGATCGGGGTGAGCAGGAGGATCAGCAGCGAGATCAGGATTCTCGTCATGCACCTATTTGTAGGCGACGATCGCGGCGTTCGCTCCGGCCGAAAGCATCGGAATCGTGGTGATGTCCCGGAAACCCGCGCCGGTGAGCCACTCGCGGTACTCGGCGCCGGTCCAGTTCTGCCCGCCGCCGGTCTCCACCAGCATGTTGAGGCCCATCAGCGCGGCGAGCGGCGGGCCGGTCTCGTCGTCGTCCAGCACCAGCTCGCAGATGATGATCGCGCCACCCGGAGGTAGTGCGGCGTAACACTTTCCCAGGATTTCGCGCGAGGTGCGCTCGTCCCAGTCGTGCAGGATCATGCTGAGCAGGATCACGTCGTGCCCTACCGGGAACTGCTCGTCGGCGAGGAAGTCACCGGCGTGCACGGAAATCCGGTCCGTGGCCTTCGCCTGCGCCTTCTCCGCCACGTGCGGGAGGTCGTAGACGGTCGCGCGCAGGTCCGGATAGCGCTCGCACAGCACGACCGGGAACGGACCCATCCCGCCACCGAGGTCGAGCAGGTTCTGGTGGCGCCCGAAGTCGTAGGCGTCGGCGAGTGCCATCGCGGTGAACGATGAGATCGCGAACAGCGCATCCCAGAAGTTGTCCAGCACCACCGGGTCCGAGGTCATGAACGAAGCGTGCGAAGTCGTGGGAGCGTTGGTGCGCAACGCTTCCTGCAAGCGGCCCCAGGCGGGATAGCCGACCATGTCGTTGTACCGCACAAATCCACCGAAGTACTGTTCCTTGCCGGGAACCAGGTACTCCGCCGCGACCGGGGCGTTCCGGTAGCGGTCGCCGTCCTTGGTGAGGAACCCGAGAGCCGTGCTGCTGCTCAACAGCACGCGCAGCGGGCGCGACTGGAGACCCAGGTCCGCGGCCAGTTCGGCGGAAGTGGCTGCACCGCGGCGATCCACGGCGGCGAACAGTCCGATGTCGACAGCGGCCGCCATCGCCTTGAACCGCCAGTACCCGGTCGTCAGTTCGATCAGCAGCCCCGGATTCATCCGTTCATCCCCGCCAATCGTCGTGACGCCTCCGACTCGCCCCAGCGGAACCCGATCCGGCGCGACAACTCGACGGCCTCGCCGTAGGACTGCTTGGCCTCCGCTGTCCGACCTGCCAGTTCGTGCACGATGCCGCGATCGAGCAGCACGCCCGCCTCGATCTGCCTGTCCCCCACCGAACGTGCCAGCTGCAGCGCTTCCTCCGCGAGTTCCAGAGCGCGGTCCAACGACCCGAGCTGGCGGTGCGCGTCGGCCATGTTCGCCAACGCGTGCAGCTCGCCGGACCGGTCGCCGCAGCCGCGGAACGTCGTCAGCGTCTCCTCGTAACAGACCAGCGCGGCCGGCAGATCGCCCAGCGCCGCGTGCACCAGCCCCAGATTCGTGCGCACGTAGGCGGCGCCCTGGGAGTCGTCCAACTCCTCCCGCAACGTCAGCGAGGCTCCCAGCGAGGTCAGCGCGGCGGGCAGGTCGCGGCGGCGCCAGTGCACGATGCCGAGGTTGTTGAGCGTCACGGCTTCGAGCTGGCGGTCGTGCAGCGCGCGGGCCAGCGTCAGCGCCGCCGCCCAGTGCTGCTGCGCCTCGGCGAACTTGAACCCGCGCTCGCAGGCGGCGCCGAGTTCCTTCAACGCCAACGCTTCCGCTCGGATGTCCCCCAGTGACCGGGCGGCTTCCAGCGCGAGGGTGTTCAGCGCGGCCCAGTCCGCGACCTCGGAGCGGCGGCGGAAGTACCAGGACAACCCGGCGGCGAACGCGACCGCGTCGGCCGGCGAGGCCTGGTGGGCGGCGGCGATCAGGTTGTCGCGCTCCTCGGCGAGCCAGAGGTCCGTCGGGTTGTCCGCCAATGCCTCCAGGTAGTGCTTGTGCAGCCGTTCCAGCGCCAACGACCGTTCCTCCGACGACTCCGAGCCGCGGCAGCGTTCGCGGGCGAAGAGGCGCAACAGGTCGTGCAGCGCGAACCGGCCCGGCACCGGTTCCTCGACGAGGTGCGCGTCGGCCAGTTCGGCGAGCAGCTCCTCGACGTCCGGCACGTCGGTCAGCGCCCGTGCCGCCGCGACCGCGAAGTCCGGTCCGTCGAGCAGCCCGATCAGCCGGAAAACCCGCGCCACGGCAGGGGAACCCAGCTCGGCGTAGCTGACCTCGAACGCCGACCGCACCGCCACGTCACCGAGCCGGAGCTCGTCCAGCCGGCGCGCCTCGTCCGCCAGCCGCGCGGCGAGCAACGGCGCGGTCCACTGTGGACGGGCGGCGAGCCGGGCCCCCGCGATCCGCAGTGCCAGCGGCAGTCCGCCGCACCAGCGCACGAGTTCGGCCGCGTCGTCGACCTTCCCGGCAACGCCCTCCAGCAGCTGGAAGGCCTCCTCCAACGGCAGGGCGCCGAGCTTGACGTAGGAGACGCCGTCGAGCGAGGTGAGCGGGCGGCGTGAGGTGATCAGCACGGCCGAGCCGGGGCCCGTCGGCAGCAGGCGCTTGACCTGGGCGGCGGTGGCGACGTTGTCCAGGACCACGAGCAGCCGTCGTTGAGCGGTGAGAGACCGGTAGCGCAGGGCTTCCTCGTCGCCGGGCCGTTCACCGAGAGCGCGCAGGAACTGGCTGAGGATCCGGTCGGAGGCGCCGTCGGAGAGGTCCGCGTAGAGCTGGCCGTCCGGGAAACCCGCGGCGATCTCGTGCGCCGCCCTGACCGCGAGCGCGGACTTGCCGATGCCCGCCTGCCCGGTGATCACGCACACCGCCACCCGGTCCTGGCGGCGGGTCTGCGCTTTGATCAGGCTCAGCTCGCGCGACCGTCCGGCGAACGTGACCACGTCCGGCGGCAGCTGCCGGATCGCCGACACACCAACGGGTTTCGCCCGCAGGATCTCGGCCTGGAGCCTGCGCAGCGACTCGCCCGGCTCGACTCCGAGCTCGTCCAGGAGCACCCTTCGGCACTCTTGGTAGGCCGCCAACGCCTCCGCCGGCCGTCCCGCCTTGTGCAGCGCGCCCATCTGCTGTTCGCGCAGGCGTTCGTTCAACGGGTGCTCGCGCACCCACTCGTTGAGGTCCGCGACGATCTCGACGTGCCGGCCGAGGTCGAGCTCCGCCTCGGCGCACTCGACCCGTGCGGCCAGCCGCAACTCCTCGAGCTGCGCGATGACCCCGCGCAGCAGCCCGGACGCGGCGAGGTCGGCCAACGCGGGCCCGCGCCACAACGCGAGTGCCTCCCGATAGCGCTGCGGCGTGCGTTCCCGGCGGGCGACGTCGAGCAGTTCGGTGAACCGGGTGAGGTCGAGCTCGGCAGGGTCGACCGACATCAGGTAGCCCGGTGGGCGCGAGAGCAGCCGTGATCCGACGATCTTGCGCAGCTGGTAGACGTAGACCTGGAGGTTCTTGAGGGCCGTCTTGGGCGGCGCGTCGTCCCACAGCACGCTGATCAGCCGATCGACCGACAGCACCCGCCCCGGTTGCGCGAGCAGCAGCGCCAGCACGGCCCGTTGCTTGGGCGGCCCAAGGCTCAGGCGCACGCCGTCATCGGCGTAACACTCCACCGGCCCGAGCACCCGGAACTCCACAACTCCTGATCGTATCTACCGGACGCATACCAGACACATGCCACGCGTCATCACGTTTGACCCATGACGAAAACCTCACTGGCTCTGGTGGTGGCACTCGGCACCTTGGCCGCAGCCGTGTCCCCCGCCCAGGCTGTCGAGCCCTACTCCGAGAGCCCGTCCCAGTCGTTCGCCGTCCGTGCGGGTGCCGTGCATTCCGGCGCTGCCTACGACGTGCTCGTCGGTGGCGTGAAGAGAGCCACCGTCAACGTCAGCGACCCTGCCTACACAGTCCGTTCGACCTCCTCGGCCGACGGCACCCAGGCCGCCGTGATCTCCGACTTCGACGGCACGTCCGGTGCTGTCCTGCAGACCTTCGACCGCTACGGGAAGTCTCGTTTCGTGGCTCGCGGCGCGATCTCGTCGGCGGTCTTCCACGGTTCGGCCCTGGCCTACGCCGACGGCGAGAACGTGGTGGTCGACGGTGTTTCCGTGGGCAAGCTCAAGGGCCGTGCGCCCCAGCTGCTCGGCTTCACCTCCGACGGCACCGGCCTGCTCGCCGTGGAACACCCGGACGCGGCCGACGACAGCACCTTCGTGGGTTCGCTCGTGCGGTTCGACCTGAAGTCCGGCGCCGCCAAGCCGTTGGTCACCTCAGACGCGACGGCGCTCTACCGCGACTTCAAGCTCGTGGACGTGCGCGGCAAACGACACGTCAGCTTCATCAAGCACAACGAGATCTACCGCTGCGGCGGCGCCGACCCGCAGTGGCTGGGCCTGGTCTCCGAGGACGGTGACGTCCGGTCGCTGATCGGCGAGACCCGCCACCACTACCGCAGCGCGGTGTGGAGCACCGACGGCTCGCGCGTGGCGTACGAGGTCATGGGTTGCGTGTCCGACAAGACGCTCGGGCCCGACCAGTTCGCCGGGCTCAACGGCGTCTACGTGCAGGACCTGGCCACTCGCAAAGCGTCGCGGGTGGTCGAGGGCCTGTCGTTCAACTACGCGCTGACCGGTGTTGATGGCGGTGAGGCCGTCATCGGCAGCCCTGCGAAGGGCTATGTGAAAGCCGCTGGTTTGAAGGCGGCTTCGTTGGACGGTCAGGTCACCACGATGGGCCGGCTGAACCGCGCCGAGTACATCCACCAGCTGTGGGACACGCGCAACGAGTTCAACGGCAACTCCTCCTGCGGCCCGACCAGCGCGGTGATCGACCTGGTCACCTACCAGCTGCCCAACGAGTTCGGCGTCCAGGTCTCGCAACCGTCCTCGCACTACTCGAAGTGGGGCCGCTACATCACCGACGAGTTCTCCAACCGCGGCACCACCTTCAACCGCGCCATGAACGACTGGTCGCGCACCGGCAGCTGGAAGGGCGCCCACGGCTGGATCACCGGCTACTACTGCGGCGGCAACCCGGCCCGCCCCTGCGCCTCCTGGGAGTCCGAGCGCGACTTCCTGGCCCGCAACGGCGCCGCCGTCCAGCAGGGCAACTTCACCCCGGCCCAGGTCCGCGCGTTCCTCGACCAAGGCAAGTTCGTCATCATGAGCGGCACGTGGGGCTCGACCTCCGGCCACCTGTCCGTCGTCATCGGCTACCACGACAACGGCTCGTTCTACGTCCACGACACCTACGGCGCGGGCACCGACGGCAGCTACGACGGCGCGAACCAGCTCTACACGTGGAACTACATCGCACCTGTGCAGATGTGGGCGGCGTGATCTGACGAGTGCGTGCCCGGCTCGCAAATGTCATGCGAGCCGGGCACTGCGCCATCCAGATCTTGCCCCAACACGCCAGATCAAACGCCAAGGGAGATCAAATCGACTGAGAAAACGCCACGGCGGCAAATTCCAACGCGGCGATCGTAGTCAGCTGACCATTCAAATCGGACAAATATCACCGAAAAGGAGCACTCCGACACAGTCCATCCGCATGAACCTGATTCACCCGCACTCGCCTTGCACATACTCTGACAGCAACGACGGAGGACACCCCTGCACCCGAAGGATTAGCCGATGACGTTTTGGACGAGCAACAGTCACATCATCAGCAGAGCCACATTGTCGACCATGTTCTCGTCCCTCATTGCAGGCAAACTGAAGCGGCAACACCGGGCCGAACTCGACCGAAAATCACTGCTGTACTACTACAACATACTTCACGAGCGCCACAACTACACGTGCACCGTCACCAGCTGGCGTCAGCTCACAACCATCGAAGCAAACGGCGACACACACGAAAGGATAGAATTCACCGCGATTCCCAACGTCGACGCCTTGCACTTCTTGACGTTCTGGGAAGGCCCTGGATGGGACTGGCCCGAAAAACACAAGAAGAACACTCGCCTACATGTGTCGGAGGTGCAGGTCGAAGAAGAGAACAAAAGTCGGTTCGACGTCACATCCTACTGGCTCACGCAAGGGCGACTGAAAGTTGCACTTCACCTGGGAGAACCGGTCGCCAAGGGCAAGAAGATCCACGTGGCCGCCGATTTCAGCTGGCCGGCAAAATCCCTGCCGTTCACACAAGGCTTGACCGATGAATTCGTGAAGAAGTTCACACCGGGGCCTCAAGCACTTCAGTACACCATTGTATTACCGCCCGGCTGCAGCGCCCATTTCGACAGCATTGGACTCAAAAACGGAGCCGAACGGTACTCGATCCAGCGGCGCATCAATTCCAACAAGCGCGAGGAGGTCAGCCTCACGGCCCACCGCGTTACCGCCGGCGCACGAGTTGGCATGAAGCTGAACATCCGGGACCGGTCGCCAAGTACTTGACGCCAGGCGTCAAGTACTTGCTATGGTCTGTCAAGTGGCGACCACCTCGGAGCACGTGGACCTGAGAGACGACCTGACCCGGTTCGTCAGGATCCGGCTGCTCGACCCGCTGGAGATCCTCCTGCCGCAAGCCGACCTCGACGAGCTGTGCGAACAGGTCAAGATCGACGCCGAGATGTGGGCGGCCCAGCTGCTCGGCGAGGACGACGCACTGGCCAGGCAGGTGGCGATCCGCCTGATCTCCGTGTTCTACCCCGGCGACACCGCGTTCGACCCGCCCGACGCGTGGTGGGCGACGCCGCTGGGCCGCGTCACCGCACGCCGCGCGGGTCACCCCAGCAAGGACGTGGTGTCGTTCGCGGTGGCCGGCGCGATGCTCGGCATCACCCGGCAGGGCGTCCACGACCTGGTCAACCGCAACAAGCTGCTCCGCCACCCCGACGGCGGCGTCACGGTCGCCTCGATTCGCGCACGGCTCGGACTGAGGAGAGAACCGTGAACCTCGCGGCAACCGATCACGGTGGCGACGGGCCGCCGATCCTGCTCCTGCACGGCGCGGGCGGCAGCAAAGAGGCGTGGGAAACGCTTGCGCCGCAACTGAACGGACGAAGAGTCGCGGTCGACCTGCGCGGGCACGGCGAGTCGCCCGACGGGCCGTGGGAGTGGGAGGCGGTGCTGGACGACCTCGAAGCCGCAACCGTCCACTTCGGACTCCACAACCCGGTCGTCATCGGACATTCGCTGGGCGGCATCCTCGCCGGCATGTGGGCGCGCCGGCACCCCGAGTGCCCCGCGGCGGTGAGCCTGGACGGACATCGCTCCGCCGCAACAGATCCGGCGAACTACGCCGGAATGCCGGAAGACCAGGTCGAGGCGGACCTCGCGAAGCTCAACGCCATCTTCTCCGCCCAGCAGCAAACGATCACCCGGCCGAACCGCAAAATCACCGACGCGCTGCGCACGGCACCGGAGTTCCTGGACGCCTTGCCGGTGTTCGCCGACGTCAAGGCTCCGTTCCTGCTCGTGCTGGCCACGAAGAACCTGCCGGTACCACCAGACCTGCTGCCGCTGATGGACGCCCATCGCGCCGGATTGCGCCGCGACCTGCCGTTGACGTGTCCCCACGTCCAGGTGCGCGAGATCGACGCGACGCACGGCATGGTGTTCGAGCAGCCCGCGCGAACAGCCGCGATCGTCAACGACTTCATCGCACGGTGAAGAGGCGGTCCAGGGCGAGGCGGGCGCGGGCCGGCGCGGTGCTGTCGTGCTCCAGTTGGAGGAAGTGGTTGAGGGCCAGCATGACCCCGACCACCTCGTAGATCAGCTGGTCGACGTCGGTGTCCGCGGGCAGTTCGCCGAAGCTGATCGCGCGGCGGATGTGGATCCGGAGGTCCCTGCGCCACAACGCGTTCATGCCGGCCAGCGCGTCACGGACGCGGCCGCTGCGGCCGTCGAACTCGGTGGTCGCGGCGGTGAAGAAGCAGCCGCCGGGCAGCACCTCGCGTTCGAGGTAGGAGACCCAGGCCTCGCAGACCGCTCGCAAGTGCGGCAGGCCGGACGGTGCCTGTTTGACGCGGCCCGGCACCTCGCGCTGGAAGACTTCGGCCGCCTGGTCGACGACCGCTAGTTGCAGGGTCTCCTTCGTGCCGAAATGGCCCAGCAGACCGGCCTTGCTCATGCCCAGTTCGGTGGCGAGCCGGCCGATCGTCAGGCCTTCCAGCCCTTCCGCCGAGGCGATGGCGAGGCTGTGCTCGAGGATGCGCTGCCGCGTCTCGAGGGTGTCGGCAACCGATCTGCGCGGGCTCACAATGAGATCCTAACCTCTTTAGCTACCGACCGATCGGTTGCTATATTCGCCGGGTCGCAGCCTCGCCGAAGGAGTTCACCGTGTCCGGATCCCGTGTCGTCGCGCTCGGCCATCACCAGCCCGAACGCGTGCTGACCAACGCCGACCTGGAAAAGATGGTGGACACCAGCGACGAGTGGATCCGTCAGCGGACCGGCATCTCGACCCGGCGCATCGCGGACGACGAGTCGGTGACCGACATGGCGGCGGGAGCGGCGGCCAAGGCGCTCGCGGCGTCCGGGCTGGAGCCCTCCGAGATCGGCCAGGTCATCGTCGCGACCTGTTCCGCCGTCGACCGCTGTCCCTCGATCGCCGCGCAGGTCGCGAACAGGCTGAACATTCCCAGCGCGGTCTGCTTCGACCTCAACAACGCCTGCGCCGGCTTCTGCACCGCGCTGGCCACCGCCGACCACACGCTGCGCGCAGGTGCCGCCCGGCACGCGCTGGTCATCGGTGCCGAGAAGATGTCCGACCTGGTCGACTGGACCGACCGCGCCAACTGCATCCTGCTCGGCGACGGTGCGGGCGCCGCGGTGATCAGCGCCTCCGACGACGCCCAGATCGGACCCGTCACCTGGGGTTCCGACCCCACCCGCAACAACGCCGTGCGGCTCGTCGACGAGTGGCAGCCGCGGTTCGCCCAGGAAGGGCAGTCCGTCTTCCGCTGGGCCACCAGCGAACTCCCGGCCGTCGCGGCGCAGGCCTGCGAACGGGCGGGCATCGCCACCACCGACCTCGCCGGCGTCGTCACGCACCAGGCCAACCTGCGGATCATCGAGGCCATGACCCGCAAGCTGAAGCTGCGCGACGACGTGGTGATCGCACGCGACGTCGTGGGCTCCGGCAACACCTCCGCCGCCTCGGTGCCGCTCGCACTGTCCAAAATGGTCGAACGCGGTGAATTGCCGTCCGGCCAGCCGGTGCTGCTCTTCGCCTTCGGCGGCGGGCTTTCGTGGGCCGGCCAGGTCATCACCTGCCCGTAGCAAAAGCCAAGAGAGGGCATCAATCGCATTGTTTTCACGTCGCACGCCTAACTCTTGACTGCGCTGTTCACATTTAAGTTAAGTCTTCCCTTGCGCCATCCTCCGGAATACGGTCGGACGACTCACGGCCACGAGGAGGCGTCATGTCGATCTCGCCCTGCGAGCCGAACCCGACGTTCGCCGACACGTTGCGCGCGGCCATCGCGGCGCGCGGTCTGTCGCTGGAACGGATCCGCGACCACCTGGCCCGCCGGGGCGTGTCGGTGAGCCTGGCGACGCTGAGCTACTGGCAGACCGGGCGCAGCCAGCCGGAGCGGCGCGCGTCGCTGGTGGCCCTGCGGCACCTGGAGGACGTGCTCGCGCTCGAGCCCGGCACGCTGGCCGAACTGCTCGCCGCGCCCGCGCACCGGGGCAGGCGCCGCGAGGACAACGCGATCAGCGCCCTGTGGCCGGTCCCGTCGGTGATCGACGACGTGGTCGACGAGGTCGACACGCGCTGGGACGTCCGCCTCACCCGGATCAGCCAGCACGACCACGTCACCGTGGGGCCGGAGCGCGGCGAGCGTTCGTACGTGTCACGGCAGGTGCTGCGCGCGGAGGAGGACGGCCCGGACCGGTGGGTGGTGATCCTGCACCTCGACGAGCACGACCGGCCGATGCCGCTGATCAGGCCGTTGCGCAACTGCCGGCTCGGCCGCGTGGTCACCCGCCCGCACGACGGCCTGCTGGTGGCCGAACTGCTGTTCCGCGCCCCGTTGCGCCGCGGCCAGAGCGTCATCACCGAGCACGAGCTGGTCAACCGCGCGCCATATCCGCCGGCGACGAACTACGAGCGCAAGTTCCGCCGCCCGGTGCACGAGTACGCGCTGGAGGTGAACTTCGACGCCGCCGCGCTGCCCGCCACCTGCACGCAGTACGTGCAGGACGTCGACGGCACGCGGCAGTCGCATCGGGTGCGGCTCGACGAGGGCAACTCCGTGATCGGAGTCGCGCTGAGGTTCGGGCCGGGCTGCTACGGGTTCGAGTGGAGCTGGTGAGCGGGCCCCGCCGGGGATGCGGGACCCGCCCTTCAGCTGATCGTCGTCAGAGCGTGACCGACCAGCTGCTCAGCACGCCGACGTCACCGGGGCCGTTGTCCCCGATCCGCAACGTCCACGTGCCGCCCGCGGCCTCCCCTGCCGCCGGGACCACGGTGAACGTCTTCCCCGCCGGGAACGGAGTGCAGGAGTAGTTGCCTCCCGGCGTCCGCAGCAGCGGGTACCAGCGGCCGCTCGGTGCCGCCAGCGTGACGTTCAGGTCTTCCAGGCAGGTGTGCGTGGCGCCCACCTTGACCGTGATCGGGTTGCTCGCGGTCCCGGTCGCGGTGGATCGCACCGCGCTGACCGCGACCTGGAAGTCGCGAATCGGGTAGTCGGTGTCGTTGCTGAACGTCCGGCCGCCGGTGTCGCCGGGTGACGTGCGCGCCGACACCGCCGGGCTGGGCTTCGACCTGTTGCCCGCCGCGTCCGTCGCCTGGATGGTGAACGAGTACGCCGTGTCCGCGGTCAGGCCGGTGACCGTCGCGTTGGTGGTGGTGACAGTCGTGGCCAGCGCACCGCCGTTGAACACCTCGTAGCTCGCGACGCCCACGTTGTCGACGGACGCGTCCCACGCCAGCGACACGCTGGACGCGGTAACACCCGTTGACCTGGGGTTTCCGGGCGTCGTGGGCGGCTCGTCGTCCGCCGTGCCCGGCTGCGTGCGCGCGCTGACGGCCGCACTGGCCGCGGAGGCGTTGCCGGCCGCGTCCTTCGCCTTGATCGTGAACGTGTAGGCGTTGTCCGGCTTGAGCCCGGTGACCGTCGCGTTGGTGGTGGTGACGGTCGTGGCGAGCGCACTGCCGTTGTAGACGTCGTAACCCGTCACACCAACGTTGTCCGTCGACGCGTCCCACTGCAGCGACACGCTGGACGAGGTGGTTCCCGTCGACCGCGGGTTGCCCGGCGCGCTGGGTGCCGTTGTGTCGTTCGAACCCCCGGTGACCAGCGTGAGGTTCCACTTCTGCAGTGCCTCGTTGACCGGCTGGAAGATCGACATTTCGTCGTCGGACGGGTTCTGCACGCACTGCGACGGCCCGCCGTCGTGCAGCCCGACCGCCTTGTCGCCGAGCAGCCACCCGCCACCGGAGTCGCCGCCGAGCGAGCACGCCGTCGTCCACGTCATGTCCTCGATGACCAGCCCGCCGCCGTAGTCAACGGCCTTGTGCGTGTACTTGACCTCGCCGCACTTCCACTTGGACGTGTTGCCCGAGTGACAGACCCGGTCGCCGACCATCGCCTCGGCCGACCCGGTCACCGTGATCGCGGGCTCGCCCCACGTGTTGACCGCGGCGGACAGGTTCCACCCGGCCTCGGTCACCGCGACGACACCCATGTCGCCCTCCCGCGCGTTGACACTGCGCGAGCCACCCACGTTCGACGTGCCGACGCGGTTCTGCTGCCCGCTCTGCCCGTACGCGGCCTGGTTCGCATCGTTCGTGCAGTGCCCGGCGGTCAGGAAGTGCTTGCCCCCGTTGGCATCCGTCGCACCGAACCCGACCGAGCAGTTCGACTCCGACCCCGGCCACCACGGACTGCCGGTCTGCACGGTCCCGGCCTGCTGCCGCTGCTGGGAGTCGGTCTCGACGACCTTGACCCCTCGATTCCTAACCGCGCTCAGGAACTGTTCGGTGGCCTGCGTCTTCCTGGTCGTGTTGACCGTGACGCTGACCTGGTTGTTCTTGACGTCAACGCCCCAGCTGAACACCCCGTGCACGCCGTTGCCGACCAGCGCCCGCACCTCATCGAGCTGCCGGTCCAGGTCCGCCTTGCTCCGCTGAACCTTGGTCGCCCTGACCCCCTGTGCCTTCGCCTGGGCGACGGCCTCGTCACTCGTCACCGCCACGATCAGCGCGCCGGCCTCCGCGTCGAACCAGTGGCCGGCGAGCTGACCGACCAGCGCCGCCGGCAGGCTCTTGAACCGCTTGTGCGCCTCGTCCTGCGCAGTGAGCTGGGTGCGCGCCTGCTGCGGCGAAATGCCCAACGCTTTTGCGACACCGTTCACGGCTGCGGGTGGGACGGCTGGTGTGTCCGGTTGTCCGGCCGCCGTTGGGCTGCCTTGGATTACCGCTAGGACACCGATCGCGAGGACCGGTCCGCACGCGGCGGCGATGATTCTGCGCAATTGCATGGCTGGAACTCCTTCAGGCAGGGTTCCGGAAAAATATGTCCGGGAACCCGGCCGCGGACAGCCATGAACGCGTTTAACAGTTCAGTTCGGGGATTTCACTGATTTGTTTCGCCAGAATCGCCGCGCACGCGACCATCCAGCCTGTTGGGTGTAGCTACACGTCCGATGATCTTGAGTTGGTAGTACTTGCAGACGCCGACAGCGCCACCCCGAAACGAGGCCGGTGTGACGGCTCGGGAGCCCGCCGAGCCGCCACACCGTTGGTGACGCACGAGATGGAGGTTCAGCCTGCCGGCGCGGGATCGAGCGCATCGCCGCGTGACGTCATCGGTCCGCCACCTGGCCACGACAGCGACGTCGGAGTTCGCTCGTCACCGCTTGCCCTGTGCCGGCAGGCACACAACCTCCTGACCTGGTTAAGGCCTCGCGCGTCCTCCGCCCACTCGCACCATCTCCGGCCTCGAACGTGAATGCCGCCGCCGCTGCAAAGGCGGGGACATCGACGACGAGACTGACGGGGGAACCGATGATGCGCGGGCGGCGACCGGTTCGGGAACCGGAATCTGGGTGGTGGGCAGAGCCTCCGGGACGGCCGCGGCGGCAGGGGTCTCCTCGACCTCTGGCTGCGTCCAGACCGAGCGGTTCGGGTCCACCTGGTTCTGACGGAACAGTTCCGGGGTCTCGGTGATGATCTTGCCCGGCGATTCGAGACCCACGATGCCGACGAGCTTGCCGTCGGCGATGAAGCCGGTGAGGCCGTTGACGTCCGTGGTGTCGGTGCCCAGCACGGGCAGGCCGGCGCCCTGGACGCGCATGCCGTACTGCTCGGTCCAGAACCGGGGTACCGGCGTGTACGCCTTGGCGTGCTGTCTGCCCACCAGGAGGTTCTCGGCCGCGGCACGGCCTCCCTCCACGGCGTTGAGCCAGTGTTCGACTCGGCGCACCACTCCGTTGAAGCGCATGTTGGGCCAGCGGGCCACGTCACCGCAGGCGACGATGTTCTCGGCGCCGACCACGTGGTTCGTGGCGTCGCACAGCACACCGTCCTCGATCACCAGGCCGGAGCCGCGCAGCCAGTCGACGGCCGGCGAGGCGCCCACGGCCAGCACGACGCACGAGGCGAAGAAGACCTGGCCGTCCGAGAGGTGGATGCCGATGCCGCCGGGCTGACGCACCCAGTGCTTGATGCCGACACCGGTGGCCAGCCTCACACCGTGCTCGACGTGCGCCTCGGTGATCTTCTTGCCGATGTCGTCACCGACGACGCCACCCAGCAACGCGGGCGAGCGCACGATCAGGGCCACGTCGCGGCCCATGTGACGAATCGAACACGCGAGCTCGCAGCCGATGAACCCACCGCCGATGACCGCGACGAGGCCCTGCGACTGCCGGATGTTCCTGCGGATCGCGACCGCGTCGTCCAACGTCCGCAGCACGTGCACCCGCGGGTCGTGGCGCGGAGCTCCGCCCATCGCCCTGGCGTCGACGCCGGTAGCGATGATCATGCCGTCGTACTTGATCTCCTGGCCGCCGGGCACCCAGACGGACTGCGTCTTCGGGTCCAGGTGCAGGGCCGGGGAGTTCAACATCCATTCGGCATCGAGGTCACTGGAGAACGACAGCAACGAGTCGTCCGGGGTCCACTCTCCGGTGATCATCTGCTTCGACAGGCAAGGGCGGTGGTACGGGAGGTGCCGCTCGGCGGACAGGATCGTGATCTGCCCGTCGAAACCCATCTCCCGCAGCCGTTCCGCGGAACGGACTCCTCCGAGCCCGCCGCCGACGACCACGATCCGTTCGCTCACTTCACTCGCTCCCTGATCTCGATCGCGCGCATCGGGCACGCACGCTGTGCCGCTCGGGCCTGGGCGAAGTGCTCCTCCGGCGGCCGGCGGTTGTAGGTCAGGCGGTTGTCTTCGATCAACTGGAAAACATCCGGGGCCTCCGCCTGGCAGGTGCCGTAGCGGTGGCATTTCTCGTTGTTGACGCTCACGTCCATCGCGTCGCCTTCGCCGACGCCGGGTTCCTTGCCGCGCTCGGAGTCGAGCATGCCGATGCGGATCAGCACCTCGGGCGGCAGGAAGCGGGCCAGTGCCAGGGTCGCGGTGGGGACGAGGACGGTGAGGCCGGCCAGCCAGAGAACGGACAGGTTGCCGTTCGCGATGGCGCCGAACCAGGAGTGCACGACGGTGATGGTCACCGCGATGTACGCCGTTTGGTGGAACCTCAACCACTTGCGGTAGAAGACCTTGTGTCGCATCGATGCCAGTACGGCGATCGCGAGCATGACCTCCAGGCCGAGGATGCCCAGCGCGTGCCGGAACAGGCCGCCGTCGACGAACGGCAGGATCAGCTTGATGACGCCCAGCGGAGCGCCTTGCAGCAGTGTGAAAGCGAACGCGTGGACACATCCGAACGCGATCGCCAGTGAGGCGAGCACCATGTGCCCGTTCTTCAGTCCTTCACGCCCGGTGAGCTTCTCGGCCCATCCGGTCGCGATCAGCACACCCCAGGACAAGGTGGCGCACATCAGGACATAAGCCAGCCTGGCGGAGATCTGGGCCATCTTCTTGACGCCGCTGTCGAAGTCGGACGCCTGGGCCACCAGGAGCGGAATCTGGCTGGACAACAACTCTTCCTCCGGAAAGAACTTCTCGCGGGAACCCGCCCGGTCCTGTCGTGCAGGAGTGGACACATCAGGGCCGGGCGGGTGGGAACAGGTCCGCGTTGGAGTGCCTCTGACCTTGGGACACCACCTCCGTTTCCCGTTGCCTAACGGGGTCTTGCAGACTCACCGCACCGGTCGTCGCGGGCGGAGTACTCGGAGCAGGAGGACCGTGAGGACCGCTCCCGCGGCGGTGACCGTGAGGATCACCCACATGTTCGGCCCCTCGTCGGAGGCCAGGCTGGCGTTGATGATGCCGCCGGCGGGCTGGGGTTCCGCGAACGACGCGTCACCCGCGAGACCAGTGCTCTCCAGCAACGTCATGTGCTTCATCACCACGTCGATGCCGGCCTGCGCGAACCCGCGGATGGTGTCGTTGCGGGTCTGCGTGCGCACCTTCGCGATGAAGTTGAAGACCTGGCCGTGCGCTGCCCGCAACCGGGCGACGAAGGCCTGGTCGAACGCGTCTCCTTCGAGACCGTTGAGCTCGTCCATCCACGACTGCTGCGACGGGTTCGGCACGTCCGGGGTGGTGAGTCCGAACCCCGCGGCCGTCTTCTTCGTCAGGTTGTCGAGCATCATGTGGTCGAGCATGATCATCTTGCCGATCTGCTTGACCCTGGCGTTCGACGCCTTGGTGGCCGTGAGCTCACCCATGGGCATTTCCCACAGGCCTGCCTGGCGCACCTTGTTCAGCAGTTCGCGGTCGTTCGCGGTCAGTGGTCCGCTCGGGGTGTCCATCACTCCCCCGGTGTCCGCGGGCTGCGCTGCAGCCGTGGCGGCCAGGCCGGAGGAGAAGAGGAACAACATCGCCAAGACGGTGGCGAGGGCTCTGGTCATCGTCTTGATGTCCTCGTTGTCCAAGGGAGTCGGTAGGGGGATTTCGGGGGCTCGAGCAGTGAGGCCCAGGAGCGAGGCACTCAGTAGCCGGGCGCTGCCGGAGGTGGCGCGGACTGCGGTGTCTGGCCGCCGGAGCTGGGGGACGTGCTCGGTGTGCTGCTGCTCTTGTTGCTGTTGTTCTGCGCTTTTCCGCCGGTGATCTTGGCGCCGTTGGGAGCGGTGACCCACCAGGTCCCGCCCTTGCCCTGCCCCTTCATGTCACCCGCGGCCTTGTCCTCGGCGTAGGTGTACTGCGGAAAACCCGCGATGGTCAGCTGCTTGGTGCCGTCCGGCCTGGTCAGGACGCCCATCGAGATCGGGTCCACGCCGGTCGCCATCGGCGCCTTGTCCGCGAGGACCGGCTTCCACGTCTTCGCGCACTCGCCCTCGCAGTTGGACTTGGACGGCTTCGGGACGTCCTTGTCGAAGCGGTAGAGCGGGAGCCCGTCGGCGTCTGTGACGAACCACCCCATCTGCTCGGTGTTCGAGATGAAGTACAGGTTCGCGCCGCTCAGATCAGCGGCGTTCGCCTTCAAGGCACCGGGAGCGGCCTCGCCCCCGGGGGGAGTCTGGGTGCTACCGCACGCCGTGAGGGAGATAGCCAGTGCCGCCAGGGCGGTGATGGCTGGTCCACGTCGCATCGGCAGTCCTTTCTCGGCGGGGGTACCGAGGAGTACGGACACGTTCCGGCAACGGTTCACGAACTTCGTGAGGAATATTTGCCTCTCGACTTGAGACGGTTGATAGGGCAAGGATGTCCCCCGTGGCGCGGCATAGACGTCAACGTGAGTTAGACGAGCAATCACCAAGACCGGGGTCTCTCGAGGAAGAGTTGATCCGTCGGCTGTACGAGGAATTCGGCAGTGCCCTGCTGGGACACTGCATGAGGTTGACGGGCCATGATCGTCAGTGGGCCGAGGACATCGTGCAGGAAACCCTGGTCAGGGCATGGCGCAACGCCGAGAAACTCGAGCGTGACCCCGTGCTCTTGCGGTCGTGGTTGTTCACGGTGGCAAGGCGGTTGGTCATTGACGACAGGCGTAAGAGAAGCGTCCGTCCGCAGGAGTTCGAACTGACCCCTTCGGACGAGTCGCCCTCCGGCAGCGAAGAGGATCGCACCCTCGCGGCGATCGTCGTCGCTGAGGCGATGAACGGTCTCTCTGAAGAGCATCGGGAGGCTATTCTCGAGACATATCTGCGGGACCGCACCGTCGGTGAGGCCGCGGCGGCACTGGGTGTGCCACCGGGAACGGTCAAGTCGAGGGTGTACTACGCGCTACGTGCGTTGCGGCGTGCGTTGCACGATCGGGGAGAGACGCGGTGACAACGGCACCAGATCACCTCGACGTCGCCGCCTACGTGCTCGGCATCCTCGATGCCGATGAGGTGGAGGCGTTCGAGAACCACCTGACCGAATGTCGGCGGTGTGCTCTTGACCTGCGCGACTTCGCGGTGGTGCCGGACCTCATCGACGAGGCCGACGCGGGCGGAATGCTGCGCGGAACAGCTCCGGAACGCCCGGACGGCAAGTCGGTGCGGGTCATGCTGGACGCCGTCTCGGCGCGCAGGAAGCGCCGGCGGTGGTTCGTCGCCCAGGGTGTCGCGGCCGCCGCCGCCGGCATCGTGGCGGTGACGATCGTCGCAACGACTCTCGTCGTGCGCGGCAGCGGTGACGGCTCGAACCAGGCGGCCGGACCGAACACCAACACGACGACGTCGCAGACTCCTGTGGCGAACAACTCCACCGACTCGTCGATGAAGGTGCAGCAGCAGGACCCCAACAGCGGTGTCTTCACGAAGATCACCGCCTCCGACGAGCCGTGGGGCACCTCGATGGACATCGAGGTCAGCGGCATGTCCGGTCCCAGCAGGGGTTCTCTCGTCGCCGTGGGCCGTGCGGGCCGCGTTGCCCAGGTCACGTCCTGGTACGCGCCGGAACCGGTGGCGGGCGACCGGAAGACCATCCGGCTGCAGGCGAACGTGGCCATGCGCTGGCACGAGATCGCGACGTTCCGGATCGTCGACGAGAACGGCAAGACGCTCCTCGAGGTCGTCGCTTCCTGACACTTCCCGACACCAGACCACTGCCCCTGCCGGATCCGTGAGATCCTGTAGGGGCGGTTGTCGTTTTGGGGAGGCATTACACGTGGCTATAGGCCCGTCAGCGGTCGAACGCTGGCTCGATCTGTCCACTGAGGAGCTGCGCGCGCAGGTCACGCGGCTCGTGTCCGCCCGGCTACCGGGTGATCACGCGGTGTGGCAGGCGATCCGGCGTCATCCAGCTCTGGTACCACGCATCCGCGGTGTCCTCTCCGGACTCAGCGCGACCGCGGCCGGCAGCAAGGACGAGGCCATGCAGAAGGTGTGGATCGCCAAGGCGCGCGTCGCGCTGGACACGGTCACGCCCCCGCCGGTGAAGGCGGCGCGCAAGCCGGCGGTTAAAGAGGTTCCCGTTGAGGAACCCGAACCCGTGATCGACCTGCGCGAGCCGGAACCTCAGGAGCTCAAGCAGCCCCACAAGGCCATTCCGACGATGCTCTTCCAGGAGCCGAGCTAAAGGAGCCAGCGCAGATGGTCGTCTTCGGATCGTTCATCTCACTGGCAGGCCTGCTGATCCTGCTGTTCCGCACCGCGAGCCTGGGTGGCCTGAGCCCCGCCGTCGTCGGCTGGGTGCTGATCCCGCTGGGCCTGGTGTTCGTAGTCCTGGGAGTCCTGCGCAACCGCCGCAAGCGCGCGCAGAACGGCCCCGGCCCGGTCGGCAACCCGATCCAGCGCGCGAAGGCGTTGCCGCGGTTGTGGAAGGCCTGGCGCAGCGGCAACTATCCGGAGCTGCCGCGCAGCCAGGTGATGATGTGGGCGGTGGCGCTGGTCTACCTGGTGTCGCCGATCGACTTCCTGCCGGAGTTCCTGCCGGTGATCGGTGTGACCGACGACGCGGGTGTGCTGGTGTGGCTGCTCAGCAGCCTGTCGATCACCTCAGGGTCGTTCCTGCGCTGGGAGAAGCTCCATCGCGACACGGGTCGCGGGATCGAGGCCCCGTGAGGCCTCCTCGCGCATGATCTCGGCCAGGCCGGGAGAAGTCTCGGTCACGGTCCGGAAGTCCACGACGCGGAACCCCAGGCGCTCGTAGTACGGCTGGTTCCACGGCACGTCGCGGAACGTCGTCAGCGTCACAGCGCGCTCACCGCGGGTCACGTGCTCGATCAGCGCGGCACCGATCCCTTGGCGCGCGTGCGATGGATGCACACAGACCTGGTGGACGTGCGTCGCACCGTCGACGTCGCCGACCGCGATGAACGCGACCGGCACGCCTTGAGCGCCGATGGCGACCCACACGTCGTGCTCGGCGAGGTCCTCCAGGGACATCGGGTCGTCGTCCGCGATCTCGGGCATTCCGATGTCGCGAAACGCTGCTCCGGAGGCGTTTTCGATCTCCTGGAGGTACGGCAGTTCGGCTGGTTGGGCGAGACGGATCAACACGCCCGACATCCTGGTAGGTCGGACGCGGACCCCGCAGCCCAATAACGTTAAAGTTCCGACCTGATGCGAACGAAGACCGTGCGGGTCCTCCTGGTCGAGGACGACGATGGCGACGCCCTGCTAGTCGAGGCGTTGCTCGACGAGGCGAGCGCACCTTTCATCCTGTCGCGGGCGGGCACGCTCGCGGAGGCGGAACGGATGCTCGGCGACGCCGAGTGCGTGCTGCTCGACCTCGGCCTGCCCGACGCACAGGGGCTGGAGGGCCTGCACCGGCTGCTCGGCAGGCAGAACGCGCCGGCGATCCTGGTGCTGACCGGGCTCGACGACGAGCGCGAGGGCATCGAGGCGGTCGCCGCCGGTGCCGAGGACTACCTGATCAAGGGCCAGGTCGACGGCGAACTGCTGTTGCGCGGCGTCCGGTACGCGGTCGAACGGCGCCGCGCCGAGGACGCCCAGCGCCTGCTGCGCGACGCCGAGCTGCTCGCCTCGGAACGGGCCCGCCTCGAACGCGGCCTGCTCCCTCCCCCGCTGCTGCAGAACTCGGACCTGGACCTCGAGGTCCGCTACCAGCCCGGTGGCCAGCGGATGCTGCTCGGCGGCGACTT
Source organism: Lentzea sp. NPDC054927 (assembly GCF_053610285.1). Classification (NCBI taxonomy): domain Bacteria; kingdom Bacillati; phylum Actinomycetota; class Actinomycetes; order Pseudonocardiales; family Pseudonocardiaceae; genus Lentzea; species Lentzea sp. NPDC054927. The sequence goes on along the minus strand of NZ_JBSGXZ010000013.1, from coordinate 62,833 downwards.
CTACGACGCGGTCGGCATGCCGGACGGCACCGTCCACGCGATCATCGGCGACGTCTGCGGGCACGGCCCGGACGAGGCCGCGCTGGGTGTCTGCCTGCGCATCGCGTGGCGCGCGCTGGTGCTCTCCGGCGCGTCACCGGAGAAGGTGCTGCGGACGCTGGACCAGGTACTGGTCGCGGAACGGCACGGCGACGGCATCTTCACCACGGCGTGCATGGTCACGGTGGCACCGGACCGGCGTTCCGCCCGCTACTTCCTCGCCGGGCACCCCGAACCGTTGCTGCTGGTGGGCAAGCAGATCGTGGACCTGCCCCCCTCGAAGATCGGGGTACCGCTCGGCGTGCTGCCCGACTACGCGTGGACCGGAGTGGACGTGCAGCTGCCGCCCGGCTGGGCTGTGGCGTGCTACACGGATGGACTGATCGAGGGCCGGGTACCCGACGACATCGACCGGCTCGGTGTCGAGCGCCTGTGCGACATCCTGCACAGGCACCTGCAGACCGGCCCGGACTGGATGGACTCCGTCATCGCGGAGGTGACGGAGCTCAACGGTGGCGCGCTCGACGACGATGTGGCCATTCTGCTGCTGAGGGACGGAAAGTGACGCTGCCGGAGAAGTTGCCAGCGAGTCGACTGCTGATCGGCATCGTCGCGGTCCTGCTGGCCATGACGGCGGTGGCGATCGCCTCGACCGTCGTGGCGCTGGACGCGCTCGGCGACACGCGGGCGCGGTCGATGGACCAGATCGAACCCGCAGGGCGTCGGGCGAAGGACCTGAACCGCGCGCTGCTCAACGAGGAGACCGGCCTGCGCGGTTTCGTGCTGACGGCCGAGGACGCCTTCCTCACGCCGTACACGGACGGACGTGCGGCCGAGGTGGAGGCCGCCGAGGGCGTGCGCCGCCTCGTCGGCGACGTCAACGGCCGGGTTAGCCGCATCGAGGAGCTCGCACGGCAGTGGCGCGGGCAGTACGCGGAACCCACGATCATCGGCATCCGCCTGTCCGGCCCCACCATCACGCCCACCAACGACATCGACCGCGGCAAGGTGCTGTTCGACCAGCTCCGCACCGAGGCCGCGGCGCTGGACGGCGACATCGCCCAGCTCGGGCGCGAGTCCCGCGCGGAGCTCGACCAGGCGGCGAACGTGGTGCTGTGGCTGGTGATCGGCATGGGCGTGCTGCTGGTCACCGTGATCGGCGGGCTGTCGCTGCTGTTGCACCGCCTGCTGGTCGCCCCGCTGTCGAAGCTCACCGAGGAGGTCCGGCAGGTCGCGTCCGGCGACTTCCAGCACGAGATCGACGTGAACGGTCCACGCGAGACGGTGATGCTCGGCGAGGACGTGAACGCCATGCGCCGCCGGATCGTGCAGGAGCTCGCCACGCTCGACGAGGCGAAGACCGAGCTGCAACGCTCGAACGCGGAGCTGGAGCAGTTCGCCTACGTCGCGTCGCACGACCTGCAGGAACCGCTGCGCAAGGTGGCGTCGTTCTGCCAGCTGCTGCAACGACGTTACGGCGGCCAGCTCGACGAACGCGCCGACCAGTACATCGAGTTCGCCGTCGACGGCGCGAAGCGGATGCAGGGCCTGATCAACGACCTGCTCGCGTTCTCCCGCGTCGGCCGCATCACCCGCGAGCAGATGGTCATCGACCTCGACGAGATCGTGCGCCAGGTCGTGGACAGCTTCTCCGAGCGCATCGAGGAGACCCGTGCCACCGTCGTCGTCGCCGACGACCTGCCTTCCGTGCGTGGTGAGCCGACTCTGCTCAGCGCGGTGTTCCAGAACCTGATAAGCAACGCGTTGAAGTTCAAGGGCCCGTCGGACCCGGTGGTCACCATCGAGGTCGAGCGCGACGGCGAGATGTGGAAGTTCTCGGTGCACGACAACGGCATCGGGATCGAGCCGGAGTACGCTGACCGGATCTTCGTCATCTTCCAGCGTCTGCACCCGAAGGACGCCTATCCGGGCACGGGCATCGGACTGGCGATGTGCCGGAAGATCGTCGAGTACCACGGCGGCACCATCTGGCTGAAGACCGATGTGGACTCCGGCTCCAGGTTCGAGTTCACCCTGCCCGCTGTCCCCGAACTGGTCTCACAAGCTGAGGAAGTACATGTCTGAGTCTCCGCTGAACGTGATCGACGTCCTGCTCGTCGAGGACGATCCCGGCGACGCCCTGATGACCCAGGAAGCCTTCGAGCACCACAAGATCCGCAACACGCTGCACGTCGTGAAGGACGGTGTGGAGGCGCTGGAGTTCCTGCGGCGCCAGGGCCGGTACGAGAACGCACCGCGGCCGGGGCTGATCCTGCTGGACCTGAACCTGCCCCGCAAGGACGGCCGCGAGGTGCTGAGCGAGGTCAAGGCCGACGCCGAGCTCCGGTCGATCCCCGTGGTCGTGCTGACGACCTCGGAGGCCGAGGAGGACGTCCTGCGCAGCTACAGCCTGTACGCCAACGCTTACGTCACCAAGCCGGTGGACTTCGACCGGTTCATCGAGGTCGTCCGCCAGATCGACGACTTCTTCGTCACTGTGGTGAAGCTGCCCCGCTGATCACGGCGGCGCTGAAGTCCAGGCACGACCGGCAGATCTGCGCCTCGGCCCCCTGGTAGACCGGCTTGGTCGCGCTGCAGAACGAGCAGTCACCGGTCTCGGCGACCTGAGCCTCGCGGACGCAGATGTCGCAGATGAGCGCGGCCGGCCCGGCCATCATCTTGTCGACCTCGTCGGCGCCGCGCCCGCAGAACCAGCAGCGCTCGGTCCGCTTGGACTGCTCGACGATCTGGTGCACGCGCTGATGGCTGATCTTGAGCGCTTCCGCGATCTCGCGCATCGACCCTCCGGCGCGGTGCAGCCGCAGCACGGAGTGGTGGTAGACGGCCTTGGCGATGTCGGCCTGGTCCTGAGCAGCGGCCGACACGGTGGCGGCCTTGCGCGCCGCCGCCAGTAGTTCCTCGTCGAGAGTCATGCGTCTAGCGTACCTAGACGCGTCTAGGATAGCTAGACAGTCAGTCGGTCAGTCCAGGCTGCGCACGATCGACGGATCGTCGTCCGCCTGCACCACCCACTGCTGGGCTTCACGCGGTTCGGGGACGACCGGTGCCCAGATGCCCGTCCCGCCCGGACGGACGACGTCCTTGCTGACAAGTACTTCCTCTAACGCAGTCATGCCTTCGGGCTACCCGCTTGTGCGGAACGTATGCCCGACAGCATCGTCGTGATGGCGTCCATGACTCGCGCGGTGGCCTCTTCCAGCACTTCCGCCGTCAGCTCGCGGTCGTACAGGTCGGACAGGTCTACCGGCGCGCCCGCGACCACCTCGATGTTCTTGCGCGGCAACAACCTCGGCAGGATCGTGCCCCTCGGTAGCAGCTCCTGCGTGCCCCACTCGGCCACCGGCACGACCGGGACGCGGCTCTCCAGGGCCATTCGCGCGACACCGGACTTGCCCTTCATCGGCCAGTGGTCGGGGTCGGTGGTGAACGTGCCCTCGGGGAACACCATCACGCACTCCCCCTTGCGCAGCGCGTCCACGGCGGGCCTGAGAGCCTCTGAGGCCTTCACAGTGCCCCGTTCGACCGGAATGTGACCACCGGAGCGCATGACCCACCCGATGACCGGTGTGCGCCACAGAGAGGCCTTCGCGAGCACCCGCGGCACCCGCCTCGACATCAGCGCGAACACGACGGCCGCGACCGTGTCGGAGTTGGAGAGGTGGTTGAACGCGAGGATCACGCCGCCGTTGCCCGGCACGTGCTGCTTGCCGCGCACCCGCAGGCGCACGAACAGCACGACGATCGGCCACAGCACGTCGATCGCCAGCGAGAACCAGAATCCCCGGCCTCTGCGGGGCATCTTCCAGGTCCAGGAGGCCAGCTCGAGCGGTGTCACGAGTGGTATTCGAGCACGCCGGCGTTGTCCGTTCGGGTCAATTCACCACGTTCGACCAGAACGTCGAGGTGCGCGGCCGTTTCGCCGATGGCCAGCACCTGGTTGAACATGTCGAGGTCGTCGAACCGGCGCTGGCGGCGGGTCCAGCCGATCTTGCGGGCGGTCTCGAACGCACTGCCGCTCACGGCCCTCAGGATCTCTTCCAGCCGCTGCTCGTGGAACTGCAACAGCTCGTCGACGCGGGCGTGTGAGCTGTCGGTCACCGGGCCGTGCGCCGGCAGGAGCTTCAGGTCCGGCAACGCGCGGGTGAGCCGCAGCGACGTCATGTAGTCGCCCAGCGGCAGTTCCGGGCGCAACGGCTCGAAGCCGATCGACGGCGTGATGTGCGGGAGCACGTGGTCGCCGGAGAAGAGCACCTTCGCGGTGTGGTCGACGAACACGACGTGACCGCGGGTGTGGCCGGGTGTCGGGACGACCTCCAGCCTGCGGTGTTCGAGGTCGAGCGTCGACGCGGTGAGCCACTCGTCCGGCTCCTCGTAGTCGCGCAGAGCCTCACCGCGGTCGACGTGGTGCATGATCTTGATCCACGTCTCCGCCAGCTCGCCCGCACCCCATTTGCGCAGGTCGGCGACGTGCTGGTCGTCCTGCCCGTGCAGCATGTGCATCAGCGACGGCTGCTCGCCCAAACCCAGGGCGATCTTGCTGCCGAACAGGCGGCGCAACGACACGGCCATCGTGAAGTGGTCGCGGTGCACGTGCGTGACGAGGAAGCGGCGGATGTCCTCGAAGCCCTTGTTCAACGTCCCGAGCGCGGCTTCGAGCTGGTCGCGGGCCTCGTCGAGCGCCCAGCCCGAGTCGACCAGGACGAGACCGTCGCCGTCCTCGATCGCGTAGACGTTGACCGCGCGCAGCCCGTCGTTCGGCAGCGGCAGCGGAATGCGGTGCACACCTGGTGCCACCTCGAACGCGCCCGGCTCACTCCACACGCTCGCCCACCTCATTGTTAGCGACAGCAACTATCCTTACCGGATAGTAACCCGGTATTCCGGATGCTTGTCGATGTACTTCGCCACGAACGGGCACAACGGGGAAATCTTGACATCACGGGCAAGCGCGTCGTCCAGCGCGTACTTCGCGAGCTGGGCGCCGAGGCCCTGGCCGGCGTAGGCCTCGTCGACCTCGGTGTGCACGAGAGCGATGACGTCACCGATGATCCGGTACTCCAGGAACCCGGCGAGCGCGCCCTCGACGTGGATCTCGTAGCGGCTCTCGGCCTCGTTGTTGGTGACCATGTCAACCATCTTGCCCCGGACGATGGAAAATGGCCCGCATGGACGTCTACCTGCTCATCCTGGGTGACCACCTGCCCAATCCGTGCACGGGCGAGGAAGTGCCCCAGGCCGACCGGCTGCGCGCCATGGTCGAGCAGGCGGTGGTCGCCGAGGAGGCGGGGTTCGCGGGCGTCGCGATCGGCGAGCACCACTTCACCCGCTACATCGTGTCCGCGCCCGAGTTGCTGCTGGCGGCGGTGGCGGCGCGGACGTCGACGTTGCGGCTGTCCACCGGCGTGACGCTGCTGGCCCACCGCGACCCGGTGCTGGTGGCCGAGGGGCTGGCGACGCTGGACGTGCTGTCGAACGGCCGCGCGGAGTTGATCGTGGCGCGTGGCGTCGACCAGCAGACCGACGCGGCGTTCGGGGTGCAGCCGGGCGAGTTGCGGGCGCGGTTCGAGGAGCATCTGCGGTTGCTGCTCAAGCTGCTGGAGGAGCCGTCGGTGAGCTGGGACGGCAAGTTCCGCGGCCAGCTGAGTGACGTGACCACCACCCCACGGCCGGTGCAGACGCCGCGACCCACGGTGTGGATCGGTTCGGGGTCGGCGGTGTCGGCGGACCTCGGGGCCGAGCTGGAGATGCCGTTGATGCTGCCGTCGACGCTGCGGGATCCGTCGATCTACCGCGAGGTCGTGGAGCGCTACCGCGAGCACTTCCCCGGCGGACGGGTCGGCGTGCCGAGTCACGTGTTCGTGGCGAACGACAACGCGCGCGAACGGTGGCGGCCGCACCTCGCCGAGTACGCGCGGTTCGCGGATCCGTGGCGCGGGGACGGCGACATCGACGTCGACGCGATCATGGACGGTTCCGCGGTGTGCGGGACGCCGGACGAGGTGGCGGCGCGGCTGAACGCGTTGGCGGACCACCTGTCCATCGACACGCACCTGGTGATGGTGGACATCGGGGGCATGCCCCACGAGTCGGTCATCGAGACGATCCGGCTGTTCGGCGCGGAAGTGCTGCCGAAACTTGTTTAACGCCACCGGTGCCAAGGGTTAACACGAACTCGGCAGGATTGCGGGCGTGGGCATCAACGTCATCGGTATCACGCATCCTGGGCAGGTCGGGGCGCTCCCCGACGGCACCAACGTGCTGGTGCTGGCCGATGACGGCACGTACGCCGACGAGTTCCTCGACACCGACTTCCGTGCGCACCAGTTGGTGGTGCGCGCACACGGGCGCGGGTCGGCATTTTTCGGGGTGGCGGACAAAGCCCGTGAGTTGGGTGCGGATCGGATCCTCTTCGGTGGTGTGTACGACACCGCCGCCTCTTTGGCCACCGGAGAGGACCCCGTGCTCGTGCTCGGCGTGCGACCGCCGGGCGGCCCTATCGCGTTCAACGCGGCGTTCGGTGAATGGCTGGCGTGCTGGCCACGACCGGCGAGCGCCTACCTCGGTGACGTGGACCACTGGCTCGCCGAGAACGCGTTGCGCGAAGGCCTGCGCGTGGAATTGGTTTCATGGCTGATGGAACCGACCGTCCCCATGCGACGGAAGTTGACGGCGTAGTCCTCCGAAGGCTGAAGACATTGCCGCAGCAGTGAAATATCGTTTCCTCCGCAGCGACCATCCGCACACGCAGCGCAGCTGAGAGTTCTCTCAGCGTGGTGACTCGGGCGGGGGCACCGGGGTTAATCTCAGGGTCTATCTCAGTGGAAGACCTGACCCTTCGGTGTGCCCGTGTCACCGAAGATGGTGCGCACGTAAGCCATAGGAGGGGACAGAAAAGTGAGCGCGTCCGATGGAGTCGCGGCCAGAGCCGTCGACGTTTGGAAGTCTTATGGGTCCGGCGACGCTGCCGTGACCGCGCTCGCGGGGGTGAGCGTCGACCTGGAGAAGTCCAGGTTCACCGCGATCATGGGCCCGTCGGGGTCGGGCAAGTCGACGTTGATGCATTGCCTCGCGGGGCTGGACGACGTCACGAGCGGTGAGGTGTGGGTCGGTGGCACCAAGGTCACCGGGTTGAAGGACCGCGGTCTCACGGAGCTGCGGCGCGACAAGGTCGGTTTCATCTTCCAGCAGTTCAACCTGCTGCCGACGCTGACCGCGGAGGAGAACATCACGCTGCCGCTCGCGATCGGCGGCAAGAAGGTCGACAGGGCGTGGTTCGACGTCGTCGTCGACACGGTGGGTCTGAGGGACAGGCTGACCCACCGGCCGACGCAGCTCTCGGGTGGTCAGCAGCAGCGGGTCGCGTGTGCGCGGGCGCTGGTGTCGCGGCCTGACGTCGTGTTCGCGGACGAGCCGACCGGCAACCTGGACTCGCAGTCCGGCGCCGAGGTGCTCGGGTTCCTGCAGCGGTCCGCCCGCGAGTTCGGGCAGACGATCGTGATGGTCACGCACGACCCGAACGCCGCTTCGTACGCCGACCGCGTGATCTTCCTCAAGGACGGTCACATCGTCCGCGAGTTGCTGGCGCCGAACGCGGAAGAGGTCCTGGAGACCATGAAGCACCTCGACTCTGTCGCGGTGCCGCATGTTTAAGGCGACTATCAAGAGCTTGCTGTCGCGCAAGCTCCGGCTGGTGCTGTCCGCGCTCGCGGTGGTGCTGGGTGTGATGTTCGTGTCCGGTTCGTTCGTGCTGACCGACACGCTGCAGCGTTCGTTCACCGACCTGTTCTCGTCGGCTTTCGCCAATGTGGACGTTTCGGTGTCGCCGAAGGCGGAGAAGGGCAAGCAGCCGGAACCGCTGGCGCCGCAGGCGATCGCCGATGTGAAGACGGTGAGCGGCGTGGCGTCGGCCGTCGGTGACGTGCAGGGTTCCGCGCGGCCGATCGGCAAGAACGGCAAGGTCATGACCACGTCCGGGGCGCCGCGGTACGGCTTCAACTGGACGGGCACCGGCCAGGAGAAGATCCGGGACGGCAAGGCACCACAGGCCGACAACGAGGTGATCGTCGGCGCGTTCCTGGCTTCCAGCGGTGGTTTCAAGGTCGGCGACGACATCTCGTTGCTCACGCTGGAGCCGAAGAAGACCTTCAGGATCACCGGTGTCTTCGAGTACGCGGGCGGCCGCGACTCGATGGGCGGCGAGCTGGCGGTGGCGTTCACCGAGCCTGTCGCGCAGCAGTTGATGCTGGGCAAGAAGGACGCGTTCTCGGGCATCACCGTGACGGCGGCGAACGGCACGACGGACGACGCGCTGCGTGACGCCGTCGCGGCCAAGATGGGCTCCGGTTACGACGTGAAGACCGGTGCGACGCTGGCGAAGGAGCAGTCCGACCAGATCAACGAAGGTCTGAAGTTCTTCAACTACGTGCTGCTCGGGTTCGCCGGCATCGCGTTGTTCGTCGGCATCTTCATCATCCTCAACACGTTCTCCATCATCGTCGCCCAGCGCACGAGGGAGCTGGCGCTGCTGCGGTCGATGGGTGCCTCACGCGGCCAGGTCATCGGGTCCGTGGTGCTGGAGGCGTTGGTGATCGGCCTGATCGCGTCGATCGTCGGCCTCGCGGCGGGCGTCGGCATCGGGGCGTTGCTGGCGAAGATCTTCAGTTCGGTCGGCGGTACGAACCTGCGTCTGGCGGGGATCGGCGTGCCGATGTCGGCGATCATCTCGTCGTTCGCGGTGGGGATGATCGTCACCGTGATCGCGGCGGTCATGCCGGCGCTGCGCGCGTCGCGGATCGCTCCGGTCGCGGCGATGCGGGAGGCCGCGACGCCGGACCGGCCGCTGACGAAGATCACCATCATCGGTGCTCTGGTGGCCGCCGCGGGCGGTACGTCGCTGGCGTTCGGCTTCAACCAGGCGTCGCTGCCGTTGATCTTCGGCGGCATCCTGGTGGCGTTCGTCGGGGTGGCGTTGCTGACGCCGATCCTGTCCAAGCCGATGGTGTCGCTGATCGGGCGTCTGCTGTCGTGGTCGATGCCGGGTCTGCTGGGGCGGCGCAACTCCGCGCGCAACCCGCGCCGGACCGCGATCACCGCGGCAGCGCTGATGGTCGGCATCTCGCTGATCACCGGCGTGAGCGTGGTGCTGACGTCGGCGACCAAGTCGATCGAGAAGCTCGCCTCCGGCCAGCTCCAGACCGACCTGATCATCTCCGGCGAGGGCCAGGCGGAGGGTTCGCCTGCGACGTTCCAGCGCGACGTGCTCACCAAGATCGAGAAGACCGACGGCGTCAAGTCCGCGCTCGGCTGGTCGCAGGACGGCGTGCTCGAGGGCGACAACCAGATGTTCGCGGTCTCCGTCACCGACGTGCCCGCGATGGTGACGATGTTCGCGCTCAAGCCGAAGTCCGGGGACATGGGGTCGCTGAAGGACGATCAGCTCGCGCTGCCGGAGGACATGGCGGCGGAGAAGGGCTGGTCGGTCGGCAGCAAGGTCACGCTGCAGCTGCCCAAGGGTGATCCCCGGACGTTCACGGTCGGCTTCATCTGGGCGAAGTCTCAGGTGCTGCAGGGCGCGCTCGTGCTGCCGGAGTCCGCGGGCAAGAGCTTCCGGTCCGACCAGATCGCCCAGGCGTTCGTGCAGGTCCAGTCGGGCGTGTCGGCGGCGGACGTGCAGAAGCGGGTCGAACCGCTGCTCGCGGACAACCCGGAGATCACCGTCCAGGACCGCAGCGCGTTCGTGAAGCAGACGACGTCGCAGTTCGACACGGTCCTGCTGATGATCCAGATCCTGCTGGCGCTGGCGATCCTGATCGCGGTGCTCGGCGTCATCAACACGCTGGCGCTGTCGGTGATCGAGCGGACCCGTGAACTTGGCCTGCTGCGGGCCATCGGCATGCGGCGGTCGCAGGTGATGCGGATGATCACCGTCGAGTCCGTGGTGATCTCGGTGTTCGGCGCGGTGCTCGGCCTCGCGGTCGGTCTCGCGCTCGGCGTCGCGACCGTGCAGGCGTTGAAGGACCAGGGCATCTCGGAGATCGGGTTCCCCTGGGCCACCATGGTCCAGTACCTGGTGGTGGCGGCGTTCGTCGGCGTGATCGCGGCGATCCTGCCGGCGATCCGCGCCGCGCGCCTCAACGTGCTGGACGCGATCGCCTACGAGTGATCGTTGAGGCCTGCGAGTCGTGTCCAGGTGGTCACCAGCCACGACTCGTAGGCCTCGATCGTCTGCTCGGTGGTCATGGTGAGCAGCAGGTAGGTCTCGGCCTGGCCGAGCACCGCACCCGTCTCCGCGACCCAGTCAACGTTCTGCTGTGAGATCAGGCCGTCGGCGGCCAGCTTCCGGAAGAAGCCGCCGATGGCCTGATGCGTCTGCGTGCGGCCCGCCTGCGCGCGTTCGGCGATCTCGGGTTCGATCGCCTCTGCCTGTTGTGCCACTTGGAGAAGCGGGCCCGTGCGCGCCATCAGCATCGCGCTGATCCGCGCCATCCGCGCGATGCGTTCCTCGGCCGTCGGCGCGTTCATCGCCTGCCGGAACCAGTCGCGGTCCGGCACGGCCACGCGGTGGTAGTCCCCCGCGATCGCCACGTCGAGGCAGCGCTGCAGCAGCACGGCCTTCGTCGCGAACCGCACGTACACCGTGCGAGCCCCCACCCCCGCGTGTTTCGCCACGTCGGCGAGTGTCGTGGCGACGTAGCCGCGTTCGGTGAAGAGTTCTGTCGCCGCCTCGATGATCCGGACCTCGGTGTCCGCCCGGCGCGCCGCTCGCAGATCCCTGTTGACGTCTTCTGCCACATGTTGCAGTCTAACTGCATAAGTGCAGTCCCACTGCAATAAAGGGGTCACGGATGAACAACGCACCGCTTCTGGAGGGCATCCACCACATCAAGCTGCCGGTGTCCGACCTGGACAAGTCCCTGGCCTGGTACCAGGACCACCTCGGCTACCTCCCCGCCATGCACTTCGTCGAGGAGGGCGTCCTGATGGGCGTCGCACTGGCACACCCCAACGGCGGGCCGGGCTTCGCGATCCGTCTCAACCCGGAGAAGGCCGTGGCAGCTTCGGGGTTCGACTACTTCGCCATCGGCGTACCGGGCGAGGACGCCATCAACGCGCTCGCGGCGCACCTCTCCACGCAGGGCGTGGCGCACAACGGCGTGATGCGGACTCCGGTCGGCTGGCTGCTGTCGGGCATCACCGACCCGGACGGCTACGACGTCCGCTTCTACACCGTGCCACTGGAGATCCCGGAGGGTGCTGGCCTGATGGTGCGAGAGTCATGACTGCTTCGGCTGCCGCGGGCGCTGTGCCAGGCCGTCGTACTCTGGCACAGCAACCCGTCGGCGATCAGGCGTGCGGGCAGGTGTCCCGGTAAGCCGAGATGAGCGTGTTCGCCACCGGCGCCGGGCACAGGAACTGGTCGTAACGCAGGTCGTCGTCGACGAACCGCTTGAGCCACGACAGCGTGTACTTGCGGACCGTCACGTTGTCGCTGCGGGGCGCCGAGTGGTCGCCGCCGCGCAGTTCGAGGAACGCCTTGTCGGGTGCGGCCGTCATCGAGTTGTAGAACGGCGTGGAGTGCTGGGAGTTGGGGGCGGTGGGGTCGTTCTGGCCGCCGAGCACCATGGTCGGCACGGCGACCGTCGGCCAGCTCTTGGTGGTGTGCCAGCCGGCCATCGGGATCGAGGCCTGCAGGGCGGGACGGGTCGCGGCGGCGCGCAACGCTCCGCCACCGCCCATGGAGTGGCCCATCACGGCGAGGCGCGAGGCGTCGACGCGGGGGTTGGTGCGGACCACGTAGTCGAGCGCCGCGAGCAGCTGGCGGCCCCGGCTGTCCGGGTCGTCGAAACCGGACAGGGTGTTGATGGTGATCACCACGAACCCGTAGGACGCCAGCCGCGGGCCGAAGTGCGCGACGGACGACTGGGTGGCGGTGAAGCCGGGCGAGACGGCGACAGCGCCGAACGTGAGATCACTGGTCGGGGTGTAAACCGTGCCACCGCCGAAGTTCGACTGGCGGGCGACGGCGGCCGAGGTCACCGCGAACGTGCCGCGGGAGGCCTCGGTGGATGCGGTCGTGGGTGCGGGACCGCGTTCGTAGGGGTTGGCCGCCGCGGTAGCGGCAGCCGGGACGGTGGCCGGGATCAGCGCCAGGATGAGCGCCGCAAGCACAGCTTTGATGCGCACGACGAGGACACCTCGATTGGTTGCAGGGGAACCAAAAACGACGGCGAGGCTCACGCTACCGCCCAGTAGCCTCGCGGGGATTCGGCCACTCGGATGGTTACCGGGACATTTCGACGATGTTCGACAGAAAGTCATCGAGGACGAGCCGGTTACCCAGCGCAGCAGACCGGGACGTTGTCGTCCTGTTCAGTCACCGCAGCGGCGGTATGCGGCGAATCAGATGGCGCACAAGGGTGATCACGTGCCCACCCGGAGACAGTTCCTCGTTCTGAGCTCCACAGCAGCGCTCACCGGCCTGCTGTCCGAGACTCCCGCGTCCGCAGCCGAGGTCGCGCAGCCGTACGCGTCCTACTGGCACCCGGCCACGATCCTCAACTGGGATCCGGCGACCGACCGGGACGCCAGGTACAACCGCAGCACCGTCCCGCTGGCCAGAAGGGTGGTCCCGGCCAGACCGGCCAACACGCACGCCCACCCCAACGAGGCCCGAGTGCAGGCGCTGGTGGCGTACGCGCCCACGAGCAACAACCCGGCGCAGGGCTCGCTCGACATGAACTACTACGCCACGAACTACTGGCAGTACATCGACGAACTGGTGTTCTGGGGTGGTTCCGCGTCCGAGGGCCGATCCTCGCGCCGAACCCGACCGTCACCGACGCCGCGCACCGCAACGGTGTCCGCGTGATCGGCAACGTCTTCCTCCCGCCGACCGCGTACGGCGGCCAGATCCAGTGGGTCCGCGACTTCGTCAAGCGCGAGGGCGACCGGTTCCCGGTGGCGGACAAGATGATCCAGGTCGCGCGCCACTACGGGTTCGACGGCTGGTTCCTCAACCAGGAGACGGCCGGCGGCAACACCCAGCTCGCGAACGACATGCGCGACTTCATCGTGTACATGAAGAAGTGCGGGCTGCGGGTCATCTGGTACGACGCGATGACGGACAGCGGAAGTGTGAGCTGGCAGAACGCGCTGACCGCGCGGAACCGGATGTTCTTCGAGCAGTCCGACGAGATGTTCCTGAACTTCTGGTGGAGCACGCAGGGGCTGGCGAACTCAGCCGCGCTCGCGCAGCAGATGGGCCGCAGCCCGTACGACCTCGCGTCCGGTGTGGACGTCGAGGCGAACGGCTACAACACGAACATCGGCTGGGCGTCGGTCTTCCCCGAGGGCAAGCCGCACACGACCTCGCTCGGCTTCTACCGTCCGGAGTGGACGTTCAAGTCCTCGACCGGTCCTGCCGACTTCTACGCCCGCGACAACAGGTTCTGGGTCGGGCCCAACGGTGATCCGTCGAACACCACGACGACGGCGAACTGGAAGGGCATCGCGCACTACATCACCGAGCTGACGCCGATCACCTCGCTGCCGTTCGTCACGAACTTCAACACCGGGCACGGCAAGAAGTTCGCGGTCAACGGCATCCTGCGGTCCTCCCAGGCCTGGAACAACCTGTCGCTGCAGGACGTGCTCCCGACGTGGCGCTGGAGCGTCACCGGTACCGGCACCAAGGTCGTGCCGTCACTGGACTGGGACGACCCGTACGACGGCGGCACCGCGCTGAAGATCACCGGCACTCCCCTGTCGGCCAACGACGTCAAGCTGTTCGCCACGTCGTTGAAGCTGACCGGGAACAGCCAGTTCGAGATCGTCCACCGCACCGGCACCGGGCCGTCGCGGCTGCAGGCGGTGCTGCGGTTCGGCGCCGTGGAGAAGGTCCTCGACCTCGGCGGGGTCTCCGGGGCGTGGCGGCGCAGCGTGTTCCCGCTCGGCGAGCACTCCGGCGCGACGCTCACCGAGATCTCGCTGCGGGTGCTGCCCGGTGCCGCGATCACCGCGTTGATCGGCAGGATCGGCGTCACGAACCCGGTCCTGACCCCGCCGGTCGCGCCGTCGAACGTGCAGGTCGAGCAGGTGAGCCGCACCAACGCCACGACGGTGTCGGCACGGCTCACCTGGACTCGTTCGCCCGGTTCCGTTCGGCAGTACCGGGTCTACAAGTGGACCGGTTCCGAGCGGATCTTCCTCGGTGGCACGACGAACGACGCGTACTTCGTGCCCGCGATCCCGCTGACCAACGGCGAGACCGCGCAGATCGAGGTCGAGGCGGTCACCGAGGCGTTCGACGTCTCACCGCCCGCCAGGGTCGCTGTCATTTCTTCTGGCCAGGTCACTGGAACACCCTGACGTAGTCCAGCACCATGTCCTGCGGCAGCTGCGTCCCGGCCCCCGGCGGGCCGGGCCAGTCGCCGCCCACCGCGTTGTTGAGGATGATGAAGAACGGGTGGTCGTAGACCCACGGCCCGCGGGTGGTCTCCAGCTGGTTCCGGTCGACGGTGAAGAACCTGTTGCCGTCCACGCTGAACGTCATGTGGCTGGAGTCCCACTCGACCGCGAAGGTCCGGAACGCCGAGGACGCCGGCTGGCCGAGGTCGAGCGGCGACCCGGCCCCGCCCGCGCCGAAGTACGCGGGCGCGTGCAGCGTCGAGTAGACCCGGTTCGGCTCCTTGCCGACGTGTTCCATGATGTCGATCTCGCCGCACGCGGGCCACGGCGTGCGCTTGTCGAAGAAGTCCGCGCCCAGCATCCAGAATGCCGGCCACAGCCCCTGTGTCGACGACACCTTGATCCGCGCCTCGACCCGGCCGTAGGTGAAGGTGAACTTGCCGTAGGTGTTCAGCCGCGCCGAGGTGTACTGGCAGGTCGTGCTGCCGCTGACCGGGTCCACCGGACAGGCGCTGCCCGGCGTGACCTCGCGCCGCGCCTGCAGCACCAGGTTGCCGTTGCCGTCGTGCCGCGCGTTGTTGTTGTTCGTGTAGTACTGAAGTTCGTTGTTCACGCCAGGTCCGATCTCCGGCTGCCACTTGGCGGCGTCCGGCCCGGTGCCCGCGGGTGCGTTGAACTCGTCCGCCCACACCAACCGGCCGGGGAACGTCGGGTTCGGTGGCAGTGGCGGGGCTGGCGTCGGGTTGCCGCCGGTGCCGTACACCTGGAACTCCCACATCGAGTAGCCGTAGCCGTTCGACCTGGCGGTGCCGTACATCCGGACGTACCGGCCGGTGCCGTTGACCGTCAGCGTCTCCTTGAAGCCACGGCCTGTGGTGGTCGAGTAGATCTCGCGCCAGCTCGAGTTGTTGTCCGAGACCTCGATCCGGTAGGCGGTCGCGAACGCCGGATCCCACTGCAGGACGACCTTCGAGATCGTGGCGGGGGCGCCGAGGTCGACGGAGATCCAGCCGGGGTCGACCCAGCCCGTCGTGGCGCTGGTGGCCCAGCGCGTGGCGGGGTCGCGGTCGAACGCCTTGGCGGGCGTGCACCCGCCGCAGTTCGGGTCGTCCTGGAACGTCGACGCGGCGCCGGGTTTGCCGTAGGAGAGCAGGGTTTCGGCGTTTCCGGTGTCACGGGTGCCGAACACCTGGAACTCCCAGAGCGAATAACCCCACTGGGTGGCGCGCTGGGTCAGGTCGAGCCGGACGTACCGGCCGGTGCCGGCGACGGGCAGGGTTTGCGTGCCGCCCGGACCGGTCGTCGTGGTGTAGAGGTCGTTCCAGGTGTTGCCGTCCGAGGAGATCTTGAGACTGAACGCTCTGGCGTGCGCGGTTTCCCACGCGAGCGTGACCTGGTCGACTTTCGCGGTAGAGCCGAGATCTATTTGGATCCATTGCGAGTCGCTGAACTCGCTGGACCAGCGGGTGCCGAGATCACCGTCCACCGCCGCCGCCGCACCGAAGACGGCGTTCTCGCTGGTGGACGCGGTGACCGGACGGTTCTGGGAAATCAGCGGGCCGGCGGCGTGCGCCGGGGTGATCGTTGCGGCCGCGAGGACCGCGACGACGAGCAGCGGCAGTCTTGCGCGGTGAAGCCTTCCTGACATGGATGCTCCTGGGGCCGGAGGGATCGTGAGAGCGCCCTCCTGACTTGAGCGTCAACGCACCGGACACGCGATGTCAAGAAAACCGGGACTTACTGAACATTTCTTGCGGATTGACTGCGGATTACGGACTGCGTCATGCTCGAACGGCGTGAGAGCGCTCTCCCAATCCTGCTGTGGAGAGGAAAGCTTCAATGAAGAAGCCTGTTCTGCACCTAGCCGCCATCATCGGACTGATAGCCGCCGCACTCAGCATTCCCGTTGCGGCACAAGGAGAACCGGTACGGGTCGCCGAGTTCCTCGCGGAGTGTCCCATCAGCCACCGGCTGGCCGACGACCCGATCGTCCTGCCGAACCTCGCCGGCGCGTCCCACTCGCACGACTTCTTCGGCAACCACTCGACGACCGCGCGCTCGACCACCCCGCAGTCGCTGGAAGGACAGTCCGGCAACTGCAACCCGGTCGCGGACATCTCGTCGTACTGGGTGCCGACGCTGTACCGGAACAACACCGCGATCGCCCCGACCGGTGTGACCTTCTACTACCTGGGCGAAGGCGTGAACAACCCGGGAGCGATCCAGCCGACGCCGTACGGGCTGAAGATCGTCGCGGGCAACGCGAAAGCCACCGGTGACAACGACAGCATCGCGCGCTGGTCCTGTCTGCACGCCGGGCACGTCAACCCGTCCAAGAACTTCGTGGAGTGTCCGGCCGGCACGATGCTGGAGACGTACCTGGACTTCCCGCAGTGCTGGGACGGCCGCAACCTCGACTCGGCCGACCACAAGTCGCACATGTCCTACCCGGTCGCGGGCGGATGTCCGTCCTCGCACCCGGTTTCCGTGCCGAAGCTGCGGATGGTGCTGCGGTATCCGGTCAGCGGCAACCCCGCGGGGCTGCGTCTGGCCTCCGGCACAGGGCAGACGATGCACGGTGACTTCTTCAACGTGTGGCCGCGCGCCGAGATGGAGCGCCGCGTCCGCAACTGCATCAACGTGGTGATGAAATGCGATCACGCCGGCAACCACGGCTGATCGTGGTCCTGCTGGCAGGCCTCCTCCTCGGGGCCTGCCAGCAGGAACCCTCACCCCCTGGCCCGTCTTCCCCCACGTCTGCCGCCAACGGTTACGGCGCAACGGAACGCGCGTTCGTCGAGCTCGCGATCGCGACCGACGAGCAGGCGTTGAAACTGGTGGAGCTCGACGGAAACACCGCGCTGATCGAGAACCGCCGGACCGAGCTCGTGGAGTTGCGGAAACTCCTCGACGCGCCGTACGTGAACAACCACGCGGGCCACGACATGCCAGGCATGCCAACGGATGCGGAGATCCAGCTCGCCTCGACCAGCCCGGACGCGCGCAAGCAGTTCGTGCACACGCACCTCACCGAATCACTGGAGGTGCTTCGCTCGGCCGGTTCCGCGATCACCCACCAGCCGACCGCCGACGTGGTGAAGCTGATGGAACGCCACCGCACCGCGGAGCTCGCCGGCGGGTGAAGAGTCACGTCCGCGCGCGCACCGGCATGTCCCGCGCGATCGCCCACGTGCAGGCCACCGCGACCACCCACGCGAGCAGCGACACCACGTGCCAGCCGGCGCCGAGCATGTCCGGGGCGTCCCTGACGAACGGCATGTCCCCGGTGCCGGGCATCGTGATCCCCGGTACGAGCACCAGCATCAGGCCGACCGGCAGCGAGAGCACCCCGCCCAGGGCCCACCGGTCGAACGCCGCGGTGACGAACATGCCCACACCGCACCACACCAGAAACATCAGGAAGTACGCGAGCGGCGACCCGTGCGGGGTGGTCCGCCAGTCCATCAGGTCGTACACGCCGCCTTCGACGAGGAACCCGAGCCACGCCAGCAGCGTCATCGCGAGCGCGAAGACCGCGGTGAAGCCGGTCGCCGCCGCCAGGAACTCGCGACGCGTGCGTCCGTGCGCGATCGCGATCGGCAGCACGTTGTGGATCGTGTACACACCCACCCAGAGCACGAACCAGCGCGCTATCTGCACGGTGACCAGCATCCACCCGCTGAAGACGATGTCGCCGAACAGCGAGATGACGAACGAGACGGCGAGCACCAGCAGGAAGACGCAGCCGGCCACGATCGCGCCGAACGACACCAGCGACGTGGTCAGATGCCGGAAGACCTTCACAGCTTCCCTCCGACCGGTTCGGTGAGGTGGACGAACAGGTCCTGCAACGCGATCGGCCCGAGCTCCAGCCCCAGCTGACGGGCCCGGACGAGCCGCGCGTCGTCGAGCGCGCCGTAGACCATCGCGGCCTTGGTGCGCCCCAACGACTTCTCGCTCAGCACGGTCAGCCCCGCAGTGAACTCGTCGACGTCCGAAGCGTTTCCGGTGACCTCGGTGCCACGCGACCGCAGCACGTCCGCCTCTTCCTGCAACACCAGGCGGCCGCTGTCGATGATCACGACCTCCTCCAGCAGCGACGCCAGCTCCTCGATGAGGTGCGTGGAGATGATGATCGTGCGCGGGTGCGTCATGAAGTCGTTGAGCAGCGCGTCGTAGAACGCGTACCTGGTCGGCGTGTCCATGCCGAGGTGGGACTCGTCGAGCATGGTCAGCGGCGACCGGCTCGCCAGCCCGATCACGACGCCGAGCGCGGAGCGCTGCCCCAGCGACAGCTCGCCGACCTTGGTCCTCAGCCCGATCTTGAACAGGTCGACCAACTCGACCGCGTAGTCGCTGTCCCAGGTGTCGCGCCAGGCCGCCCCGTACTCGAGGACGTACGAGACCTTGTCGCTCTTGTCCGCGGCGTCGGCGAAGTGGCGCACGATGCACACCCGGCGCATCGCGGCGGCGTTCTCGAAGACCGGGACCCCGTCCAGCTGAACGGATCCTGAAGCCTTGCGGTAGCCCGCGAGCGCGGACATCAGGCTGGTCTTGCCGGAGCCGTTGCGGCCCAGCAGGCCGTAGATCTTGTTGCCGGACAACGAGAAGCTCATGTCGTCGACGGCGGTGACGTTGCCGTAGCGCACCGTCACGCCCTGCACGTCAACCCGCATCACACGTCTCCGTTCTCGTGCTGCTCGATGCGGCGGACGATCTCGGCGAGCGGAATGCCGATGGCGCGCGCCTCCGCGACCATCGGATCCACGACCTCACCGAAGAAGGTCTCCCTCCCCTGTGCCCGCAGCATGTCGCGAGCCTGCGTGCTCACGAACATCCCGATCCCCCTCTTCTTGTAGAGCACCTGCTCGTCCACGAGCTGCTGAAAGGCTTTCGCCGCCGTGGCCGGGTTGATCCGGTAGTAAGCGGCGTACTGGTTGGTCGACATGACCTGTTCGTCCGCCTTCAACGCCCCGCTGAGCACGTCCGTCTTGATCCGGTCGGCGATCTGCCGGTAGATCGGGCTCCGGTCGTCGAACATGGCCTACTTCCTCGGTTCGTTACTCATGTAATGAACCATAGCAGTGACGGCGTAGCATTGGCCACGTGGTCGGGATCGCGATTCTGTGCGCGGTGCTCGCCGCCGGGTGCAGTGCGCTCGGCGCGCTCTGGCAGCACGCCGGGGTACGGGAGCTGACCGGCCTGAAGCTGACCTCGGCGCACCGGCTGATGTCGTCGCGCCGCTGGGTCTACGGCTTCCTGGTGCTGTTCGGCTGCGCGGTTCTCCAGGTCATCGCACTGGCGCTGGCTCCGGTTTCCGTTGTCGCGCCGCTGAACGCGCTCGCCATCCCGATCATCGCCGTCGCACGGGCACGGAAGCTGACCGGGCTGCTCGCGGTGGCGGTGCTGGTCGCGACAGCCGGGATCGTCGTGTTCGTGTCCATCACGGCGGGCGAGGCGGTGCCGGCCGAGGTCTCCCCGAAGGTCGCGTTGCAGGCCAGCCAACTGGTCGTCGCGGGCGTCCTGGTCTGCACGGTCGCGGCGACGTTCAGCACCGGTGCGGTGCGGGCGTTCTCGCTCGCCGTCGGTGCCGGAATCCTCTACGGCCTGGTAGCCGTGCTGGTCCGCGACGTGACGACAGCGCTGCCGGAGATCGAGTGGATGTCGCTGATCGGGCTGGCGGTGGCGTTCCTCGTGGGCGCCTGGTTCATCCAGCTCGGGTACGCCGCCGGGCCGCCGGATCTCATCGTCGCCGGGCAGACCGTGGTGAACCCGATCGTCGCGGCCTGGATCGGCATCAAGCTGCTGGGCGAGGGCACCGGCATGAGCGGCCTCACGCAGGCGGCCCTGGTGATCAGCGCGACAGCCGCGGTCACCGGAACCGTCGTGCTGGCCTACTACCACCGTGCCAGGGTGGAGGCATGACCTTCGTCGTGACCGGCGGCAGCGGCGCACTCGGCCGGCATGTCGTCGCCGCACTGCCCGGCGCCAGGTCCGTGTCGCGGTCCACCGGCACGGATCTGTTGCGCGGCACAGGTTTGGGCGCTTTGAGGGCAGACGTGGTGGTGCACTGCGCCACGTCGTTCCGGCGCGAAGTCGACATGGCACGGGCGGTGCTCGCGGCCAAACCCGCGTACCTGGTGTACATCTCGATCGTCGGCTGCGACCAGGTCCCGCTCCCTTACTACAAGCAGAAGCACGCCACCGAGCGGTTGATCGTCGAGTCCGGTGTGCCGCACACGATCCTGCGGGCCACGCAGTTCCACTCGTTGCTGCGCAGGATGTTCGACACCGCGTCGAAGCTGCCGCTGATGCCCGTGCCGGGGTTCGCGTTCCAGCCCGTCGACGAGGCCGAGGTGGCCCTGGAGCTGGCGTCACTGGCCCAGGGCGCACCCGCCGGCATGGCACCCGAGATGGGCGGGCCGGAGATCCGCGAAGCCGTCGATCTCGCGCGAATCTATTTGGCCGCAACGGGAAAGCAGCGCAGGTTGGTGCCGCTGAAGGTGCCGGGAGCGACGTATCGCGCCTACCGCGCGGGCGGGAACCTGACTCCCGGCCGCGCGGTGGGCAAGCGAACGTTCAGCGAGTACGTCAGCGGATAGAGGCGGGACGGAGATCCGTCCAGTTCTTCTCCACGTACTCCAGGCACGCCTCGCGACTCTCCTCGCCGAACACCTGGGTCCACCCCGCGGGCACCTCCGCGAACGCAGGCCACAGCGAGTGCTGCTGCTCTTCGTTGACCAGCACGAAGAAACGGCCCTGCGGGTCCTCGAACGGGTTGGTCATCACTAGCCCTTCCTGATGGAACTACTTGACTGCTTGGAGCTTCAGCTCTGCCTGGTGCTGCTGCACCCGCCGCAGAACCGAGTCGAGAATCTCGCCGACGCGCACGGCCGTGTTCGAGAGCAACGACGACGTGATGCCGTGCGTGTGCTCCGTACCGCCCTGCAGGTAGATGCCGCCGGAGATCTCGTTGTTCGTGACGACACGGTAGTCACGGGTGACCTTCAACCGGCCGCGCTCGTCGCGTTCGCAGTGGTCCGCGAGACCACCGAGCAACCTGACCGGGTTCGCCGGCCGGTACCCGGTCGCGTAGACGATCACGTCCGCGTCGATCGGCAGCCGGCCGCCGTCCGCGAGCGACTCGATCACGCACTTGCCGTCCGGGTTGACGTCGGTGAGCTGGGAGGTGTTGTGCAGCAACAACCTCTGCTGCCCGACGACCTTCTCCCGGTACACCCGCCGGTACAGCTCCTCGATCAGGTCCTGGTCGACGACGCCGTAGTTCGTGTTGGCGTGGTAGCCCATGAGCTTGCGCTTGACCTCCTCCGGCGCGGAGTAGAAGTCGTCCACCGCGGCGGGGTCGAAGATCCGGTTCGCGAACGAGCTGTCGTCGGCGGGGCTGTACCCGTACCGCGCGAAGACCCCGTGCACCTCGGCCGCGGGGAAGCGGTCGTGGAAGAACGCCACCGTCTCCGCCGCGCTCTGCCCGGCGCCGACCACGACGACGTGCCGGGGATCCCGCAGGCTGTCGATCCGCGTCAGCAGGTCCTTGTTGTGCCAGACCCGCTCGCCGGTCTCGACGCCGTCCGGCAGGTTCGCCTCCAGCCCGGTCGCCAGCACGAGGTTGCGGGTCCTGACCGACTCGTCGCCGACGGTGATGTCGAACCCGTCGTCGCAGGTCCGGACCCCGGTGACCTCGGCGCCGTACGAGACGTGGTGCTCGACGCGCGCCGCGGCCCACTCGAAGTAGTCGTGGAACTCCTTGCGCAGCGGAAAGAGGTTCTTGTGGTTGACGAAGTCCACCAGCCGCCCGCGGTCGCGCAAATAGCACAGGAAGCTGAAGGTGCTGGTGGGGTTCCGCAGCGTGACCAGGTCCTTGAGGAACGACACCTGCATGGTGGCGTCCTCCAGCAGCATCCCCCGATGCCAGCCGAACCGCGCCTGCCTCTCGAAGAAGCGCGCCCGGACGGGCCGCTCGTGCTCCTCCACGGCGATCGCGAGAGCGAGGTTGGACGGGCCGAAGCCAATGCCGGCCAGGTCTAACACCGGTTCCATCGCGATCCTCTCCAGGCACTCCCGGGCAGCGTAAAGTAACCCTAACTTAACTAAGGCATGCCTTAGCTAGTACATTCGGACGTGATCTACGCCGCTGTACCGGGAGAACGGTCGTGCTCGAGCGCGGCTCAAGCCGATGGCGAGGGCGAGGGCGGCGGTGGCTTCGACGAAAGCCCTGGTCAGGCCTGCCGTTCCTCGCGCTGACGTTGGCATTCATGCCCGACAGCGATCCAATGCGTCGGAAACCGATCGCGCCTGGACACACACGAGCTGAAGTGCGGGTCATTGGACACGAGCGTCACCGGCACTGCGAGGACAGCGGGAAAGGCCATCATCACCGCTGCCGACGAAGTTCAGTACGGCGACAAGCCCGGCGACCACATCAGCGATGTTGCCGAGCACCCGCGGAGATGGAACCGGCCCAGCCGCCGTGGGGGCGCAGAGATTCCACGACGGCCGGGCCGGAGAACGGGGGACCTAGACCCGCGATCGCGTGATCAGGTCCCGGTACCACTGCGCGCTCTGCTTCAGAGTCCGCGCCTGAGTCTCGTAATCCACCCGGACGATGCCGAAACGCTTGGCATACCCGTAGCCCCACTCGAAGTTGTCCATCAGCGACCACGCCAGGTACCCGCGGACATCAGCACCCGCACGAACAGCGGCAGCCACCGCCGAGATGTGCGACTCCAGGTACGACACCCGGTCGACGTCGGCGACGTACCCGTCCTCGACGTCCAGGTCGTCGAAGGCGGCACCGTTCTCGGTGATCACCATCGGCACGCCGTAGTCCTGCTGCAACCGCACCAGCAACGAGGTGAACCCCTCGGGCACGATCTCCCACCCCATGGCGGTGACGGGCCGCCCCTGCGGCACCACCTCGGCCGCGGCGGGATCATCGGTCGCCTTCAGGACGTGCGAGGTGTAGTAGTTGACCCCGAGCACGTCCAGCGGCGTGGAGATGATCTCCAGGTCACCGGAGCGAACCGGGATCTCGGCGTCGCGAGTGGCGATGTCGACGAGCACGTCTTCGGGATACCGCCCGTGCACCAGCGGATCCAGGTAGATCCGGGTGCCCAGCCCGTCGGCCCGGCGAGCCGCGTCGACATCGCGAGGATCGTCGGACGCCGGTGTGTGGACGCCCATGTTCAGCGTGATCCCCAACGACGCCACGCCACGCGACCGCAGCTCCTGCGCGGCGAGACCGTGGGCCAGCAGCAGGTGGTGGACCGCCCGCATCGACTCGGCGAAGTTCTTGCGGCCCGGCGCGTGCCGTCCGGTGTCGTAGCCCAGCATCGCCGAGCACCAGGGCTCGTTCAGCGTCGTCCAGGTGGGCACGCGGTCGCCCAGCGCGTCGTGCACCAGGCCGGCGTACTCGGCGAAGCGGTAGGCGGTGTCGCGGTGCGGCCAGCCGCCGGCGTCCTCCAGCTCCTGCGGCAGGTCCCAGTGGTACAGGGTCAGCCAGGGGTCGACGCCCTTCTCCAGCAGCTCGTCCACGAGCCGGGAGTAGAAGTCCATTCCCTTGGCGTTGACGGGACCGCGGCCACCCGGCTGCACCCGCGGCCACGACACCGAGAACCGGTACTTGTCCACGCCCAGGCGCGCGATCATCGCGACGTCGGACGGCATCCGGTGGTAGTGATCGCAGGCGACGTCGCCGTTCTCGCCGTTGGCCACCGCACCCGGACGGCGGGAGAAGGTGTCCCAGATGGACAGTGTGCGCCCGTCCTCCTCGAACGCCCCCTCGATCTGGTAGGCGGAGGTGGCCACACCCCAGAAGAAGTCGGCCGGCAGCCCGGCAGTCACCTCAGACACGCGCGTCCTCCAACCAACAGGCCACCCTGCGCCGTTCCTCGACGATCTCCAGTGACGGCATCCGCTCACCGCACACGTCCATCGCCGACGGACACCGCGGGTGGAACGGGCATCCGGTGGGCATCGAGCGCAGGTCCGGCGGCGACCCGGGAATCCCCTTCAGCTCCCGCCGCGGCCCGCGCAGGGCGGGGAACGACCCGAGCAGACCCTGGCTGTACGGGTGCTTGGCGGCGCGGTAGATCTCAGACGCCGGAGCCTCCTCCACCACCCGTCCGCCGTACATGATCGCGATGCGGTCGGAGAACTCGACCAGCAGCGAGATGTCGTGGGTGATGAAGACGACCGAGAAGCCGAGCGTCTCGCGCAGCCTCATCATCTGGCCGAGGATCTGCCGCTGCACCACCACGTCCAGCGCAGTCGTCGGCTCGTCCATGATCACGATCTCGGGTTCCAGCGCGAGCGCCATCGCGATCATCACGCGCTGCCGCATGCCGCCGGACAGCTGGTGCGGGTACGACGCGAGCCGGTCGACCGGGATCCCGACGAGCGACAGCAGTTCGCGGCCACGCGCGGTCCGTTCCGGGCGCTTCATGTCCGGCCGGTGGGTGCGCAGCACGTCGTCGATCTGCGTGCCGACCGAGATCACCGGGTTCAGGGCGTTCATCGCGCCCTGGAACACGATCGCGATCTCGTTCCAGCGCAGCACCTGCAGCTGCTTCTCGGTCAGCGACAACAGGTCCTGCCCCTTGAACAGCACCTGGCCGGACGGCACCTTGCCCGGCGTCTGCAGCAGCCTGGTCGCGGCATAGGCCAAAGTGGACTTGCCGCTGCCGCTCTCCCCCGCCAGGCCGAGGACCTCGCCCGCGTTCAACGTCAGCGAGACGTTGTGCACGGCCCGCAGCGTTCCGTAGTCCACCGAGAGATCGCGGATCTCCAGCACCGGGCTCATGCGCGCACCTTCCGCAGCCGGGGATTCGCGTACTCGTCGATCCCGAAGTTGATCAGTGCCAGCGCCGTGCCGAGCAGTGCTATGCACAGGCCGGCAGGAACGAACCACCACCACGCGCCCTGGCCGAGCGCCTGGTTGCTCTGCGCCCAGAACAGGATCGTGCCCCAGTTCCAGGTCGACAGCGACACGACGCCGACGAACGACAGGGTGATCTGCAGCATGACCGCGAAGATCACCGTGCCGACGAAACCGGAGCCGATCACGGCCAGCAGGTTCGGCAGCACCTCGAACACGATGATGCGCCAGGTCCGTTCCCCGGACGCCCGCGCAGCCTCCACGAAGTCCCTGCGCCGCAACGACATCGTCTGTGCGCGCAGGATCCGGGCGCCCCACGCCCACGCGGTCAGGCTGATCACCGCCGCGATCAGCACGGTGTCCGCGGACGGCAGCATCGAGGCCACGATGATGATCAGCGGCAGCGCCGGGATCACCAGGAAGACGTTGGACAGCATGGACAACGCCTCGTCGGCGGCACCACCGAGGAACCCGGCGGTCACGCCGACCACGATCGACAGGAAGGTCGCCAGCACACCGCAGACGAGCCCGACGATCATCACTCCCCTGGTGCCCACGAGCACCTGGGAGAAGATGTCCTGCCCGGTCATGGTCGTGCCGAACCAGTGCGCGCCCGACGGCGGCGACAGCAGGTCGTCACCCATCGCGGACGGGTCGTACGGCGCGATCCACTCGCCGATCACGGCGATCAGCGCGAAGAAGGCCAGAATGCCCAGGCCCAGCTTGGTCTTGAAGTTCATCGCGGAATCAGCCCTCCCGCCGCGTGCGCGGGTCGAGCAGCAGGTAGCCGACGTCCGCGAGCAGGTTCGCCACCAGCACCGCCAGGGTGATCACCAGGAACACGCCCTGCATCAACGGGTAGTCCTTCGCACCGATGCCCTGGAACAGCACGTATCCCAGGCCGGGATAGGAGAAGACCATCTCCACCAGCAACGCGCCGCCGACGATGAAACCCAGCGACAGCGCGAAACCGGAGATCGACGGCAGCACGGCGTTGCGTGCTGCGTAGGCGAACATGATCCGCCGCTGCGACAGTCCCTTGGCCCGCGCGACCAGCACGTAGTCCTCGGCCGTCACGGTCACCATCATGTTGCGCATGCCCAGGATCCAGCCGGCCACCGAGCTCACCACGATCGTGATGCCCGGCAGCACGGCGTGCTCCAGGACGCTGCCGATGAACTCGCCGGAGAACTCCGGCACCAGCCCTGCCGCGTACCCGCCGGACGCCGGGAACAGCGGCCAGGTCACGGAGAACACCGAGATCGCGATCAGCCCGAGCCAGAAGTACGGGATCGACGACAGGAACGTCGTCACCGGGATGAGCGAGTCCATCCACGACCCGCGCTTCCACCCCGCGTAGACGCCCATCAGGGTGCCCAGCAGGAACGCGATGATCGTGGTGACGCCGACCAGCCCGAGCGTCCACGGCAACGACTGCGACAGCACGTCGGCGACCGGCGTCGGGAAGAACGTGAACGACAGCCCGAGGTCACCCTTCAGCAGCGCACCCCAGTAGTCGAGGTACTGCTCCCAGATCGACTTCTTCTCGTCCAGCCCGAACAGGATGTACAGCGAGGCCATCGCGTCGCTGTTCAACCGGCCGCCGAGCTTGGTGATCATCGCCTGCACCGGGTCACCCGGCAACAGGCGCGGCAGCATGAAGTTCGCCGTGATCGCCGCCCACAGGGTGACCAGGTAGAACAGCGCGCGGCGCAACAGGAACGTCATGCCGCCGCCTCCACGTACAGCCAGCAGGCCGCCCAGTGCCCGTAGGAGTCGACCTCGGTGCGCGGTGGCGCGTCGGTCCAGCAGCGCGACTGCACCTTCGGGCAGCGCGGCGCGAACTGGCAGCCCGCGGACACCGCCGCGACCTCCTCCGGCGGGGCGTCCAGCGCGATCACCGATCGTTCCGGATCGGGCGCGGACTCGATCAGCAGCTGCGTGTACGGGTGCGCCGGCCGTTGCGTCACGGTCTCGCTGTCGCCGCCCTCGACGATCTGCCCGCCGTACATCACGAACGTCTCGTCCGCGAAGTACCGTGCCGACGCGATGTCGTGCGTGATGTAGAGAACCGCGAGCTTCAGCCGTTCCTTCAGGTCCAGCAACAGGTTCAGCACGCCGAGCCGGATGGAGACGTCCAGCATGGACACCGGCTCGTCGGCGAGCAGCACCTCGGGGTGAGCCGCGAGCGCCCGCGCGATCGCCACGCGCTGCCGTTGGCCACCGGACAACTCGTGCGGGTACCGCGCGGCGAAGTCGGCGGGCAGGTTCACCCGCTCCAGCAGTTCCTCCACCGTCTCCGACCGCTTGTGGATCTTCAGCGGCCGGGTCAGGTGGTAGCGGATCGTGTGGATCGGGTTGAGCGATGCGAACGGGTCCTGGAACACCATCTGGACCTTGCGCCGGTACTCCCGGACCCGCCGCACCTTCTTGCCGTCCAACAGGATCTCGCCCGCGGTGGGATCCACCAGCCGCGCCAGCAGCTTCGCCACCGTCGACTTGCCCGATCCCGATTCGCCGACGAGGGCGGTCACGCGCCCGCGGCGCAGGACGATGGAGACGTCCTGCACCGCGCGCACGCGCTTGTAGGTCTTGACCAGACCTTTCGCTTCAAGCGCGACTTCGTTCATTTACGACCCCGCGGGCTTCAGCTTCATGACGATCTGCAGGGCGTTCGGCAGGGTGGCCTGCGGCGGACCGTACGGGTCCTCCTCGGTGGGCCAGCCGACCCAGTTCTTCGTGCTGTACTCCGCACCGATCGGACCGGCGGAGGTCGGGATCATCGGCACCTGCTCGACCATGATCTTCTGCAGCACCGCGAGGCTCTTCGCCCGCGTCGCGTCGTCGGCGGCGTTGGCGTACTCGGCCAGCGCGGCGGTCGCCTCGGGGCTGTTGTAGCGGCCGAAGTTCACCGCGGCGGTCTGCCCGACCGGCTTGACCTCCGCGCCGTCCATGATGTTCTGGTACATCTCGTACGGCGTCGCGCCGGTGTTGGTCCAGCGCAGCGAGCCCTGGAACGCGCCGTTCGCGAAGTCGGTCGTCCACGCGTCCGCGGTCTGCGTGCGCACGGTCGCCTCGATGCCGATCTTCTTCAGGTCGCTCTTGATGATGTCGAGCACCGTCAGGTAGTCGGACCAGCCGGACGGGTTGGTCAGCTCGATCGTGACCGGCTTGCCGCCGGGCGCCTTGAGCACGCCACCGTCCAGGGTGAACCCGGCACCGGCGAGCTTCTGCTTCGCCTTGTCGACGTCGATCTTGAACCGCGCGTCCTTGTACTCCGGCGCGAGGAACGACTCACCGGCGGGCAACGGCATGCCGGTGGGCGACTCGAGCTTCGGGAACAGGCGGGCCTCACCGCGGACGAAGATCGCCTCGCGGTCGATCACGTCGCTCATGGCCGAGCGCAGCACGGCGTTGTCGAACGGCGCGACCGTGGTGTTCAGCCACAGGCCGTGGATGCCGAGACCCGCGGGGAACCACAGCTTGTGGTTGGCGGGGTCCTTGTCGACGTAGAGCTTCTGGTAGTCCGGGATGAAGACGTACGACCACTGGCTCGCGCCCGACGCCAGCGCGGTGGTCTGCGCCGTGTTGTCGTTGTACGAGGTGTACTGGATCTCCGGAACCTTGGGCAGTTCCTGCCAGTACTCGGCCCGCCGCGCGATCGTGACGGTCTGCGAGGTGAACGACTTCAGCTGGTACGGACCGGTGCCGACGGGGTTCGGGTTCGTGTAGGTCGTCGGGTCCGGGACGGTGCTCCAGACGTGCTGGGGAATCACCATCGCGCTGATGACCTTGTTGCGGTTCACGAACTGCGGCGAGGCGAACGTGACCTCGACCTTGCCGTCCGGCGTCGCCGTCGCGGTCTCGACCTTGAGCGAGTCGCGGTTGTTGAGCGCCGGCCACTTCTTGAGGATCTCGTACGAGAAGGCGACGTCGGCCGCGGTGAGCGGCTTGCCGTCGGACCACTTCACGTTCTCCCGGATCGTGAAGGTGACCTTCTTGTAGTTGTCCGCCCAGTCCCACTTCGTCGCGAGCCACGGCACGGGCTCCTGGGCAGGCCGCGTGTTGTTCACGAACGCGAGCGGCTCGTAGATCTGGTAGCGGTAGCCGAGCGAACCCGCTGCCGACGTGGGCAGGAACGGGTTGTGGTTCTCGGTCAGCGGCCCGTTGGGCATGCCCACGGTCAACACTCCTGCGGCCTTTGTCGCGCCGCCGGAGGAGCAACCTGTCGCCGCGAGCGCCAGTGCAAGCGCGACGATGATTGTTCTGCGCATGGGGGAATCTCCCGATACGACGATGCATGAGAGCGCTCTCTCATGCGTACGGCGAACTGGCCAGGCCGCATGCGGTGGCCTGGCGAGTTCGTTCAGTTGTGGTGGAGCGGGTGGGTCAGGGCGCGGATTCGCGCACGATCAAGGAGGTCGGCAGCACCAGCGGATGGTCGGGCATCGGCTGTCCCTCCAGCGTGGAGAGCAGCATCCGCGCGGCGGCGGCACCCATCTCCTGTCCCGGCTGGCGGATCGTCGTCAGCCGGGGCTCGGTGTGGTTCGCGACCGGGACGTCGTCGAAGCCGACCACGGACACGTCGCCGGGGACGGTCCTGCCTGCCTCGCGCAGCGCCCGGAGCACGCCGACCGCGGAAAGGTCGTTGTGCGCGAACACGGCGTCGAACGGGATTCCGCTCGCGATGAGCTTGTCGACGGCGACTTCTCCGCCTTCGGTGGTGAAGTCGCCGTCGACGATGAGGTCCGGGTGCAGCGTCAGGCCCGCTTCCGCCAAAGCGAGCCGGAACCCGTCCAGCCTCGCCTGAGTGCACCCGAAGTGCGGTGGTCCGGTGACGACGGCGAACCTGCGACGACCGGCCGCGACGAGATGCCTCGCGACATCCGCGCCTCCCTGCCGGTTCGTCGTCGTCACCGAAGGGAACTCCGGGTGCGATCCGCGATCGTCGATCATGACGACCGGCAGGCCCGCCCGGTAGAGCGTGGAGATGTAGTGCAGGGTGTCCGGCGGCTCGACCACGAGCAGGCCGTCGAAAGCGTTGGCGGACACGTGGTTCGCGAACTGGTTCAGCGACTCCGGCCCGCGGTTGATCGTGTAGAGCAACAGCCCGTATCCGTCGGCCTCGAGCGTGTCGACGATCCCCTGGAGGACCTCGCCCATCCACGGCCAGGTGAGCGACGGAGCCAGCATGCCGACCGTGCGGGTACGACCCCGCGCCAGGCCGACCGCACGTGCGCTGGGCACGTACCCGATCTCGTCGATGACCTTGCGAACGCGCTGCGCGGTGGAGGCGTCCACGTCCGGCTTACCGTTCAGCACACGTGACACGGTCGCTTTGGACACCTGGGCGCGTTGGGCGACCTCTGCGATCGTGACACGCATGCCGAACTTCCTTCCGCCGCCTCTGAAACCGGTTTCGGTACCGGTTCCGACGAGGTGTGACGGAGTCAACAGCCTGACGTGAGGATTAGTCAATACTCTTGCCGGAACTTCGTGGGAGCGTTTCCACGGAGGCTCACATCACCGCAGGTGAGACCTGATCGGGTGACTCGAATTGAGACTACTTGATCGAGTCCGTGTTTCCGATATCGCTGGGCCGAACGGAGCACTGAACGCCCCGGCGCCGATCGTGCACAATCAAGTGCATGGGGGTTGTCACAGCGGTTTGCCGCAACGAGGAGTACACGTTCACCAAGCCCGTCCGTTCGAGCATCACCCTGCTCGCGGGGCTCGGCGTCGAGGGCGACGTCCACCAGGGCGTCACGGTGAAGCACCGGTCCCGGATGGCGCAGGACCCGACGCAGCCGAACCTGCGGCAGGTGCACCTGATGCACGCCGAACTCTTCGACGAGTTGCGGGACAAGGGTTACCCGGTCGAACCGGGCGAGATCGGCGAGAACGTCACGACCCGCGGCATCGACCTGCTGGGTCTGCCCACCGGGACGTTGCTCCACTTGGGACCAGAGGCCGTGGTCGAGGTGACCGGGCTGCGCAACCCGTGCGTGCAGATCGACGGCTTCTCGAAGGGGCTGCTCAAGGAGGTCGTGGGCAAGGGTTCCGACGGCGAGTTGATCCGGCGCGCGGGGATCATGTCGGTCGTGCTCGTGGGCGGCGTCGTGAGTCCGGGTGACGAGATCCGGGTCGAGCTCCCGGCCGAACCGCACCGCCCGCTGGAGAAGGTCTAGCCGCTCAAGGTGCTCGCCACCCGAACGGCATCTGCAAGTACCACCAACTCTTGATCGAATCGCCGTCAACCACACCCAACCCCGCCGACCGCCGTCCCGCGACTGCGCGACCGTGCCGGTTGGTAGTGGAAAAGTGCTTGTTGATGTTGAGTTGGTGGTACTTGCAGACGCCACCAGGGCGGGCCTGCTCAGTCGTTGCCGAAGTGGTCGTCGAGGATCACCGAGATCGTCCTCGGCGCCTCGACCACCGCCAGGTGCGCCGCGTCCCCGACGATGTAGAGCTCCGAGTCCGGCAGATCGTCCGCGATGTGCCGGGCGAACTCCGTCGGCGTCGCGTGGTCCTGCGCGGCCGCGATCACCACCGTCGGCGCGTCGATCTTCGGCAGATCAGGCCGCAGGTCCATGTCCCGGATCGCTTCGGCGCAGGCGAGGTACGACGCCACGTCGACCCTCAGCAACTCAGCCCGGAACCGCGCCACCTCGGCCGGCGGGAACGCAGGCGTGAACCAGCGCGAGACGATCGCGTCCGCGAGGGGCTCCATCCCGCCCGAGCGCAACGCGGTGATCCTTTCGTCCCAACCGGACTTGTCCGGGTACCACGCCGTCGTGCAGATCAGCGCCAGCCGGGAGATCCGGTCGGTGTGCGCGGCGAGCCACATGCCGACCATCCCGCCGAGCGACACGCCGCAGTAGTACACCTGGCGCAGTCCCAAGTGGTCCAACAGCTCCACCACGTCCGACGCGAGCGTCTCGATCGTGCACGGACCTGGAACCGGCGAGCTGGAGCCGTGGCCGCGGTGGTCGAAGCGCAACAGCCGGAACGGCAGCGAGAAGTCGCGCCACAGCTCGGTCGTCGTGCCGAGCGCGTTGCCGAGCACCAGCACCGGCGCGTCGTCCGGGCCGGTCAGCGTGTGATGCGGGATCACCGGGGGCCACCTCCCTCACTGCGACTGTGCGAGTGTGCAGGGAGGTTTCCCCGGACGCACCCCGAATCCACACGGGACGACCCCGGTCCGGCTCCGCCGGAAGCGTGATGAGACGCAGGCGGCTTTCCGTTCGTCGACAACCACCGGCCTGGCCCCCGCCGAAACACCGTTACGGGTAGCAGAATGAGGGCTTGTCCAGCCGCCGGCCGCAGCCATCGATCTCAGCCACCGACCTTCCGGGAAGCCGATGAACTCCGTTGCTCCGTTCGCACACGAGGCCCTGTTCTACCGGGGCGAGGACGACTTCCTCGCCGGTACGGCCAGATTCGTGGCGGACGGCGTCGACAGCGGCGAGCCCGTGCTGGTCGCGGTGCCGGAGCCGAGCATCGCCCTGCTGCGCGGACAGCTGGGTGGCAGGGCCGACCAGGTGCACTTCATCAACATGACCGAGGCCGGCCGCAACCCCGGCCGGATCATCCCCGGCGTGCTGATGGCGTTCAGCGCGAGCGCCCCGCAGAGCCGGGTCCGCATGGTCGGCGAACCGGTGTGGCCGGGCCGCACCGAGCTCGAGTACCCGGCGTGCGTGCAGCACGAGGCGTTGATCAACACGGCGTTCGAGGGCCGCCGCGGCACGTTGCTGTGCCCCTACGACGCCGGTGCACTGCCGGAGCACGTGCTGGAGGACGCCCGGCGCACCCACCCGGTCGTGATCGACGGCTCCAGACGGGTCGCGAGCGCGGGATACACCGACCCGGCCGGACTGGCCGACGTCTACAACGTGCCGTTACCGCCGCCGCCCGCGTCGGCGGAGGAGCACAACTTCTCCGTCGGCACGCTCGCGCACATGCGCAAGCTCGTGTCGGCGTACGCGACGTGGTTGCGGCGTGAGCAGATCGAGGATCTGGTGCTCGCGGTGAACGAGCTCGCGACGAACAGCATCCTGCACGCGTCCGGCCGCGGGAAGCTGCGGATGTGGCGTGAGGGCGACACCGTCGTGTGTGAGGTGAGCGACTCCGGCAAGGGTTTCCCGCCGGCGTTCACCGGCCTGTCCGGCTTCGGGATCGTGATGGTGAACCTGTTGTGTGACCTGGTTCGCACCCACACGAGTCACAGCGGTACCACCGTTCGAGTGTACTTGGGCCGGTAGAGAGTCAGCGCCATCTCATAGAAATGCGCACGACACGCGGACCTGGTTGCCTGACACACCTATGACAGAGCAACTCTCCCCCCTCGACATCGCTTTCCTCGCCATGGAAGGCAACAACAATCCGTTGCACCTCGGCGCGGTCGCGACCTTCGCACCCTCCACTCCGGTGCATCCGGCTCGCATCGCCGCTGTGCTGTGCGAACGGGCGCAGGAGATCCCGCGCCTGCGTCAACGCGCCCGCACGTCGTTCCTGGGTGGCGCGCGCTGGGTGGAGGACCCCGGTTTCGCGCCGGAGGACCACGTCTTCACGCACCACGTGCGCGGCCGGGAACGGTTCGCCACCTTGGTCTCCCACCTCATGGCGCAGCCGCTCGACCTCGCGCGCCCGCCGTGGGAGCTGCACGTCATCACCGGCCTCGCGGGCGGGCGGTTCGCGGTCGTCGCCAAGCTGCACCACTCGCTGTGCGACGGCATGAAGGCCGTCGGCCTGGGAATCCAGCTGTTCGACCCCTCGCGGCTGTCCATTCCGGACGCTCCGGAACCGGTCTCGCGCTCGATCATCCCGTCGATGCCGTCGCTGCAGGGGATCAAGGACACGATCGACATCGCCTCGTCGGTGCTGATGAACACCCGCCCGCCGACGCTGAACTCGCCGGTGCTCACCCAGTCCACCCGGCCACGCCGCGTGGTGATGTCGCGACTGGATCTCGCGGACGTGCACCGAATCCGGCGCGCGCACGGCGGCACGGTGAACGACGTGCTGCTCGCGCTCGTCACAGGTGCGTTGCGGCACTGGCTTTCCGCGCACGACAGCGCGGGCCCCTCCTCGGTCGTCCGCGCGCTGATCCCGGTTAACCAGCGCTCACGCTCCGGCGACGCGGCGTCGGGCAACCAGATCTCCGGTTTCCTGGTGGCGTTGCCCGTCGGCGAACCGGACCCGGTGGAACGGCTGCGCTCCATCCGCGAGCAGATGGAGACGGCGAAGGCCGCCGGTCCCGACCGGGGCGCCGGAGCGTTGCCGAAGCTCGCGGACAAGGTGCCGCCACTGGTGCACCGCCTGGCCGCGCCCGTGGCCTCCCGCTGCGCTCCCCTGCTGTTCGACACGCTGGTCACGTCGGTGCCGCTGCCGTCGGTGCCGCTGTCGCTGGACGGTGCCGCGCTGTGCGAGATGTACCCGGTCGCCCCCGTCGCGCCAGGCCACGCGGTGGGCGTCGCCCTGTCGGTCTACCGGTCCTCCGTGCACGTCTGCCTGAACACGAACCAGTCGTGGATGTCCGACGCGCAGTGGCTCGACGGCGTGCTGCGACGCGAGGTGGCGTCCCTTCAGGACGCACGCGAGCTGGTGGGTTTGCCGAGGTAGAGGCACGGGAAAACCTGGCAGCATGAGCAACACCGTGGTCCTCGACGTCGACGGCACCCTCGTCGACACCAACTACCACCACACGGTGGCGTGGCTGCGCGCCTTCCGCGGCGCCGACATCACCGTCCCCGGATGGCGCGTGCACCGCGCGATCGGCATGGGCGGCGACAAACTGGTGGCCGCCGTGGCCGGTGACAAGGTGGAACAGGACCACGGCGACGAGCTGCGCACCGCCTGGGAGCGGCACTTCGACGCCGTGATCGACGAGATCCAGCCCCTCGAGGGCGCGCACCGCCTGGTCCGCGCCGCCACCGAGCTGGGACTGTCCGTCGTGCTCGCCAGCTCCGGCAAGCGCAAGCACATCGAGCACTACCTGAAGCTCATCGATCCGGGCGACGTCGCGTGGACGTCGTCCGACGACGTCGAGGACAGCAAGCCGGCGCCGGACCTGATCCAGGTGGCGCTGCGGTCGGTGAAGAGCTCCCGCGCGGTCGTCATCGGCGACTCGGTGTGGGACTGCGAGGCCGCCGCACGGGCCGGGCTGCCGTCGATCGGACTGCTGACCGGCGGGTTCGGCGAGGACGAGCTGGTCGACCGCGGGGCATCGGCGGTGTACGCGGACCTGGACTCGCTGCGGGCGGAGCTGTCCGACCTGCCGTTCGCCGAGGTCACCGAGCCCAACGCCTGAGAAAAGCCGTTGGATCACTGGCCGCATCACCTCATACGGTGACGCGGTGAACGATCACTCCGAGACACCTGTCGCGCCCATCCAGGCCTTCGAACCGCCCTACTACGTGGCCGTCTTCACCACGGTGCGAACCCAGGAGCAGCACGGCTACAGCGAGACCAACGCGCGTATGGAAGAGCTGGTGAAGGACGTCCCCGGCTACCTGGGGATGGACCACGCGCAGACGCCCGGCGGCCTGGGCATCACCGTCGGGTACTTCCGCGACGCCGACGCCCTCACGCAGTGGCGGTCCAACGCCGAGCACCGCACGGCGCAGCAGCGCGGGCGGGCCGAGTGGTACGAGAGCTACACGCTGCACGTGGCGAAAGTGGAGCGCAGCCACGGGTTCACCCGCGAGCCTTAGGGCGCGGGCACCGACGTGGTGGTCGGGACCGACGACTCCGTGCGGTCCTTCTTCTTGCCCTTCTGCCTGTCCTCGCTGGGCTTGGCCGACTCCCCGGTCGGCACCGCAGCACCGCCCTCCGTGCCCGCCGGCGACGAGGTGGGCGGCGGCACCGTCCCCGGCACCGCACCTCCTGGCTGCGGTGCCCCTGGCCCGTCCGTCGTCTGCACGACGGTGACCGTGGAAGGCGTCACCGTCACCACCTGGGTCCGCGGATCCTGGATCACGGTCTGGTCCGCGGCCGGCGCCTCGCTGCCGCCCCCGCCGAGGTTCGCCACCGCGACCGCCACCGCCGTCGCGGCCAGCGCGCAGGCGGCGGAGATCGCCAAACGCTTGCCCCGCCACTGCCGGGGCAACTCGGGCGCAACGGAGGCCGAGACCACGGCCGGAGCCGACACCGCCGCGTCCGGCAGCAACGCCGGCAACCCGCGGCTGGCCTCGAAAGCAGCCGAAAGCGACCGGGCGCACTGAGCAGCGGTGGGCCGGCGGGACGGATCCATTTCCGTCATCGCGGACAGCAACGACACCCAGGCCAGCGGCAGGTCGATCGGGATCCGCGGCGCCCGCGCCAGCCGGGCCAGCGCGGCCTCGGCGTCGCCACCGGGGTACTCGACCCGTCCGGTCAGGCACTCGAGCAGCACCAGGCCCAGCGCGTACACGTCCGCGGCCGGACCCACGTCACCACCGCGAACCTGCTCCGGTGACAGGTATCCCGCGGTCCCGACCAGGACCCCGGACGTCGTCACCCGCGTCACCTCGGCGACCAGCGCGAGACCGAAGTCCGCCAGGTAGGCCTGCTTCTCCTCGTCGTCGAGCAGGATGTTCGACGGCTTGATGTCGCGGTGCACCACGCCGAGCGCGTGCACGTGGTCCAGCACCGAGGCGACCTGGCTGCCGAACCGCGCCACGAACCGGGGCGGCAGCGGCTCGCGCATGCGCTGGCGCAGGGTGCCGCCGGTGATCTCGCGCATCACGAAGTAGGGGCGGCGCGACAACGAGCCGGACGCGTAGACCGGGATGATGCCGGGGCATTCGAGCGACGACAGCATGGTCGCCTCGCGCTGCAACCGCAGTTCGTCGTCGGGGAGGCCGGGGCCCGCGAAGATCTTGATGGCGACCGAGGACGTGGTCGATCGGTCGTACGCGCGGTAGACCTCGGCCATGCCACCGGACCCGAGCAGTGAGCCGACCACGTAGCGATCATCGATCACCGCGCCGGTCAGGTCACCGTCCCAGGATGCGCTCATGG
The DNA here is from genome assembly GCF_053610285.1 of Lentzea sp. NPDC054927. NCBI lineage: Bacteria > Bacillati > Actinomycetota > Actinomycetes > Pseudonocardiales > Pseudonocardiaceae > Lentzea > Lentzea sp. NPDC054927. Next base: position 25,473 of record NZ_JBSGXZ010000013.1, on the reverse strand, counting down.
GCCTCCGCTCGTTGCACTGCAACCTAACGGGTCGCGTGGAATTTCGGCTACCCGGGCCAAACTGCCGATCAAACCACGATCAGTCCCGCTTCGATCTCCCGCACCAGCACCTCGTCGCGTTCCAGCTGCTCAAGGTCGGTCGTCGCCAGCACCACATACCCCAACGACGTCCACAGATCATCGGTACGCGGAACCATCGAACCTTCGCGGTACGGGAGCTCGTCTCGTTGGTAACTCGGCAAAAGTGAGGAAAGCTCGTCGAACCGCACCGAGTTGGCGAGCTCCCCGGCAGCGGGCGACGACAGGTACACCGACTTCACGTGCTGATGCAGCTCGTACCTACCTACAGACGTGTCACCGTCCACGCGATGACGCACCATCCGCGTAATTTGGCTTTCTCCTGCGCCGAGCATCGACAACTCCTGCTGTTCGGCACCGGCCAGCCGCGCGCCGATCTCGATCAACCGCGGGCCGTCGGCGGTGATCATGACCTCCACGTGCGCGGGACCGTTGCGCACGCCGGTCGCGTCGAGGACCTGGCAGACGTACTCGAACAGCACGTCGACCACCGGGTCGTCCGCGGCGACGAAAGTGTTGGACAGGTAGATGCCGAGCCGGTCGCCGCGGCATTCCTTGGCGTACCGCCACACGGCGGCCAGGCCGTGCCGACCGTCGATCGAGTAGGTGTCGACCTCGTACTCGGTGCCGACCGCGAGTTCCTGCACGAGCACCTTGTCGTTGCGGATGTTCAGCTTGTTAACGCTTCCGAGAATCCGGTTGAACTTGGCGCGCCAGTCGTCACCCGGCCGTGCCACGAACACGTCGTCGGTACCGCCGCTCTCCTGCGGCTTCAGCACGATCGACGAGTTCTCCAGCCCCTCGCGGCGCAACCACCCGGCCACCTCGTCGACGCAGTCCGAGCTGATCTGACGCAGGTGCGGGACGTCGGCGGACCGCAGCGCCACGGCCATCTGCCACTTGTCGCGCCGCGCGGACGACAGGGTCAGCACGTTCGACCGGCCGGGCACGATCAGCTCGGACAACGCCTCTGCCGTCTCGACACCGGTCTCGGTGCCCGGCACGACGGCGATCGGGTCGTGCACCGCGAGCTTCGCGGCGAGCTCGTCCAGGTCCGACAGGACGTGCACCTCGCGGTAGTCGTCGGGATTCCACGTCTTCGCGAGCCCCGCGGGTGGTTCAGGGGTCGTCAGGACCGCGATCGCCTCGACGCCGCGCTCGGCGAACGCGGGCGCGATGCCCCTGCCGGCCGAGTAGGGATCCACCACGACGATGCTGTCCGCCACCACTGCTCCTCAGGATCGTTAAGACGTCTACCGAACGAGGAGCACAACAGCAGAGGCGTGACCAGGCATTCCTGTCTCGATTGGGCCGAGACGACCGTCACTCGAAACGCAACGTCTCGTAGACAGGGGCTGTCACCAGACAGCCGGACGACGCCCGCCACACCCGCGTGAGCCGGGTGCGCAGGTCGGTTCCGCCGGTCAGGGCCTGCGCCACGAACTGCAGCCCGAGCAGTTCCGCGACGATCTGCTCGGCCGCGTGCCGCACGTTCACCCCGGCCCGCAACTCACCGCGTTCCTTCGCCAGCGAGAGCAGCTCGCGCACGACCGCGACCCAGCCGACCACCTGCGCGGCGGCCACGACGTCGAAGAACACCGCCTCCCGCAACAGCTTCGCGCTCACCCGCACGGTGAGATCGGTGTCCAGCCTGCGGACGAACTCGAACGACATCGCGATCAGCGCCTGGATCGGCGACGGCTCGACCGCGAGTTGTTCGTCGCGCAACCGGTGCCACAGCAGCGACTGTTCCTCGACGATCGCCACACCGAGCGCCTCTTTGGAACGAAAGTGGCAATACAACGCGCCTTTCGACACATCTGCCCGCGCACACACGGCGGTGAGAGTGGATCCCGCGAACCCGTCGCGGTCGAACACCTCCGCGGCGGCCAGCAGGAGCTTGGCCCTCGTGCGCGTCGACTGTTCGCGTTTGACGCTCATGCCTCTGTCCGCGCGACGCCCGTCGCGACGGCGGCGGCCAGTGTGTCCGGCATCTGCCAGTACTGCTCGATCTCGCCGAGGTGCACCGAGAGCACCCCGGCGAAGCGCAGGTCCACGCGTTTTCCGGTGACGAGCACCCGCCAGCGCGCCGAGCCGACCACGGCGGCATCTCCTCCGTCGACGATCACCTGGCGCACCGCGAGCCGCTCCAGGCCGAACGTGGCGAACAGGGTCAGGAACTGGGACTCGACCTCACGACGGGTGCGCGTGCCGGTCGACCATCTGGCGCCGTTCGGGTCGGGCGCCTCCCATTCGACGGTCGGCGCGCACAACCGCGCGATGCCCGATGCGTCCTGCGCCGCGAGTCTCGCGAGGAACACCTGCACCACTTCGACCGTCGAGAGCATTTCCGCCACCTTCTCATCCCGCTCATTGCTGTCGCAACGATCACGGCTCGCTCACACTAGCCAGATGCGCACAATGTGAGAACGCACACCCCATTGGACCAGCTCTGTTTCCCCCAAACATCCGATCGAACGATTCCATCGGTACGCGAACTTTCAACGACCGCCGGTATCACCGCAATGCACGGACCGATGATCCAGACTTTGCGGCAGGGTGGTCGGCGCAACCACCCCAACACACCGAAACGGAGCAGAACCGTGCTCAAGGCAGTCCAACCAGCCCACGAGCACCAGGATGTGCCGCCCATTACCGCGCTGATTCCACAGGCGAGGCGAGAGCAGGGCCTCACTCAGCGCGAACTCGCGGACCTGTTGTGCGAGATCTCACAAAACGACAGCGTCACCCGTGAAGAAGTGTCGAGATGGGAACGCGGCAAACGCATTCCCGGTCCCTACTGGCGCGCCTTCCTCAGCACGGCACTCGACGTGCCGCACGCCGAGGTCGACAAAGCGGCTGTCGTCGCACGCGAGACGCGCCGGGGAAGCAAGGAAGACCACTACGGATAGCGGAGCGCGGGCGGGCCGCCAGGACCCCGCGGCCACCGCTCTCCACAAGTCCCAGGCAGGGCAGGCCTTTGGCCCCCTGTAGCGGCCGGTGCGAGCAGGCCAGACTGCGATCGTGACACCCTCAGGAAACACCGTCGCAACGTGCCTGCTCCTCGCCGGTGCCGCGTTCGGCAGCACACCGGGGGTCTCTCCGGTGAAAGTGAACGAGATCGCGCTCGGGCCGAGCGGATTCGTCGAGTTGCGCAACACCGGGACCACCGGCGCAGACGTCGGAGGATGGTCCGTTCAGGCCTGCTCCGGCCGCACGCCACAAATCCTGGCCACCATCCCCCCGAACACCGTGGTGCCTCCGGGTGAATACTTCCTGATAGTGGGCAGCGCGTTCAGCGGAACGGTGCCCGACGGACTGGTTGTGGACACCGTGGACGGCTCCGGCGTAATCGCTCGAAACCGGCATGGTGCGCACACCGACAGCGTGGGCCTGACCTCCTCCTCGCCGTGCCGCGAAGACACACCGGCCACGCCCTGTCCACATTCTGTCCAGGGCTCGTCGCTCGCCCGCGACAGCGCCTCCAGCGACACCGATCACAACTCCGCCGACTTCACCTGCCGCATTCCTTCTCCAGGAGAAATCAATCCATAATCAACATTGAATGGCCCCTTACGACGACGTGCCAAACGGGAGCAAAGTCAGTCCCGGCGGCAAGACAGGCCAACCCCGAAGGCCTCACATGCCGCTTGCGAGAAATTCCCGAGCAATCTCTCGAAGGGACAGGAACAATGCGTCGACTGCTGAGCGGTGCCACCGCTCTCGCATTTGCGAGCACGATCGCGTTCGCCGGAATGGCGACCGCGGCGGAGGAGCCGCAGAGCCCCGAGCTCATGGCAGTGCCGGCGGTGCTCATCAACGAGGTCTCGACGATGGGCGCGAACGGCCCGCTCGACGAGGCGATCGAGATCGTCAACACCACGGACGAGCAGCTCGACCTCACCAACTGGGTGCTCAAGATCTACAACCAGCAGAACCAGGTCATCCAGACGATCCCGCTGGTCGACGCGACCGGCTCCCAGATCGTGCTGGCGCCCCGGAACAACGTGGGTGACACCCTCGTGCTGACGGGCGCCGAGTTCTCCGGCACGGTCTCCACTCCGCACGTGATGCCGGTGAACTTCCTGGGTGCCGAGGGCATTCCGGTGTTCGGTGGCGTCGCGATCTTCGGCAGCAACGCGCCGACCGCTTTCAAGATCGACGGCGTCGCGTTCTCCGCGGGTGCGGTCACGCCGAAGGAAGGCACGAACGCTGCTCCGGAAACCGCGCAGACCGCTCAGCTGAACGGCTCGAACACGCGCAACATCCTGAGCCAGGACACCAACAACAACCAGCGTGACTTCTCGTTGCAGGAACGCACCTTCTAACAGATCCACACCGCGGGTGCACCGAGTGCCCTGACCGCCGAGCCCGGCGGTCCGGGCACTCCCGCGTGTGGCGCGAAGTCGCCAACGGCGACTAACCGCCGCACCTTCCTGTTTCCCAACGAATTCCGGCCCCTCATCCTGCGATGACCTGATCACCGGAGGAGGCGCCGTGATTCGACACCTGGCGGCATTGGTCATCGCCGCGGCCACGCTCGTCGCACCACCCGCGTCCGCCGCGGCACCACCGCCGCCCACGCAGACATCCGAGGCTTCCCACCGGATCACGCTCATCACCGGTGACGTCGTCGACTACACCGAACGCCACGACGGCCGCAAACTCGCGCAGATCCACGCCGCGCCACGGGATGGCGAGCAACCGATCTTCCACACGATGACAACGCCCAAAGGTCTGTTCGTCTACCCGTCGGACGCGATCGGCGCCGTCACGTCCGGCACCGTCGCACGAACCCTCTTCAACGTCACCGAGCTCGTCCACACCGGTCAGTCCGACGACCGCACCGCCACCGTGCCGGTGCTGATGACCGGCGGCTTCTCCGCTCAGGCCCACACCAGGATCGCCAGCCTCAACGCCTCCGGCATCCACGTGGAGAAGGCCAAAGCCCGGGAGTTCTGGCAGTCACTGGACATGAGCGCGAAATCGGGGACCCGCCTGACGTTCGACCGCCCCATCCGCGTCGCGCTCGACCAGACCACCAGGCAGATCGGTGCCCAGGAGGCCTGGAAGCTGGGCCTGGACGGCACCGGCGTCACGGTCGCCGTCGTCGACACCGGCGTCGACGCCCAGCACCCCGACCTCGCCGGGAAGCTCACCGCCGTCGAGAACTTCTCCGACGAGCCGGACGCGACCGACCGGCACGGTCACGGCACGCACGTCGCCGCGACCGTCGCAGGTACCGGCGGCAGGTACAAGGGTGTGGCCCCCGGCGCGAAACTGGTGATCGCCAAGGTCTTCAACGGCGCCGGTGAGGGCGACACCTCACAGGTCATGGCCGGCATCGAGTGGGCGGCCCGCTCCGGCGCGAAGATCGTCAACCTGAGCCTCGGCGGTGACGTCACGGACGGCACCGACGAGCTGAGCGCCCTGGTCGATCAACTGTCCGTCGAGACGGGTGCGCTGTTCGTGGTGGCGGCGGGCAACAACGGTCCGGCCGGTCGTTCGGTCACCTCTCCCGGCGCCGCCGCGTCCGCGTTGACCGTCGGCGCGGTCGACCGGCAGAACAAGCTGGCGCCGTTCAGCAGCACCGGCCCGCGCGTCGGCGACGCGTGGGTGAAGCCCGAGATCAACGCACCGGGCGTCGGGGTCGTGGCCGCCCGCGCGGCCGGCACGTCGATGGGCGCCCCGGTCGACGACCTGCACACCGCCGCCTCCGGCACGTCGATGGCGACGCCACATGTGGCCGGGGCCGCGGCGATCCTCGCCCAGCAGCACCCGGACTGGCCCGCGCAGACGTTGAAGAACGCCCTGGTCACCAGTGCCGCCGACGTGGGGATGCCCTGGTACGAGCAGGGCGCGGGCCGAGTGGACGTGGCTCGTGCCGTGACCCAGAAGGCCACGGCCACCGCGGCGGCCAGCTTCGGCCGTTACGACCGGGGCACGGGCAGCACACTCACCCGCGAACTCAGCTACACCAACGACTCCACGGTCCCGCTGACCCTGGATCTCACCGCTGCCTTCAAGGGCTGGGACGGCAAGCCCACGACCGCGTTCCAGCTCACGCCGTCCCGTCTCACCATCGCGGCCGGTGCGAAGGCCACCGTCACCCTCACCCTCGACCCCGAAGCCGGCCCTGCCGGTGTCTACGGCGGCCTGGTCACCGCCACCGGTACGGGAACGACCTTGCGCACCCCGGTCAGCGTGTACGAGGCACCGCGGACCTTCCCGGTCTCCGTGCACGTCCGCGACGGCGCCGGAAAGCCACCCGCCCCGGCATTCGGCCAGCTCATCGACGACTCCAACGGCGGTGACGACCTCAACGACCCGTTCGACGACACCGTCAGCTACTACTTCGACGTCGTGAACGGCGAGGGCATCGCGCACGTGCCCAGCGGCCGCTACTCCGCGGTGAGCTGGGCGACCGAGAACACCGCCGGCACCCGCCGCTGGTCCGCGCTCGCCGCACCGGAGCTCACCGTCAGCGCCGCCGCGGACGTCTCGCTCGACGCCCGCAAGACGGTTCCGGTCGAGGTCGTCCCGCCAGGCCCTGCCGAGCAACGCGATCGCACCGTCACCATGCGCCGCGTGCTCCCGGGCGACCAGCAACCGCTGATCATCGAGACCTCCGCCGTGCTCGGCGCCTCGCCGTGGGAGGTCCGCGCCACCCCGGCCGCCGCCGCGAAGGAGGGCGCGATCTCGTTGCAGGACAACGTCACGCTGCAATCGGCCACGGTCACGCTGACCTCCGGCGGCCGCACGATGAGGACCGACGGCGACGTCGCGGCCCTGTCCGCGAAGTGGGCGGGCGACGTGACCGACGGCATCAAGGTCGTCAAACTCCGGCCGGACACCCCCGCCAACATGGTGAAGGCCGCCAACGCCGCCGCGACCACCGCGGCCCAGGAAGGCAAGAAGGCCCTGTTGTCCTATGTGGACCAGCCAGGCGCGATTCCGTTGACCGGTATCGCAAGCACGGCACTGCCCTCGCTCAGCATCAGCAACGCCGACGGCGAGTACGCGGCGAAGCAGACCACGACGAGGCTCAGCATCAAGCGCGGTCCGGAATCCGTGTTCAACCTGAGCTTCCTGGACGCCAACGGCATCCCCGCCAACCACCGCACGACGGTCGACCCGGCCAAGCTCGTCATGCGCAAAACCGCCTACCACGCCGATAAACCCGGCCTGACCGTGCAGAAGACCTGGTACCCGTTCCCGACCGGGCTGTGGCAGTCGCAGATCATGCGCGGCACCACGTTCACCCCGCCCCAGGCCTGGACCGAGTACATCGGCCCCGGCGACGACCGGATCGTCTGGAAGCGCTCGGTCACGCTGAGCGGCATGGACGCCAAGGGCCAGCGCGCCGCCGTGGCCATGTACCAGGAGAACGTGTTCCGGGCGGGCCAGGCGGCAGCGGTCGAAAAGTGGTTCGCGGGCCCGATGCACAGCACCGCGATCGACCTGCAGTCCGACCACCCGGCCCGCTACCCCGCGGCCGGTGACGCGTGGCGCCAGCTCTGCTCGAACTGCCGCACCGGAGACACGTTCGTCCCCGCTCTGCAGTGGACGGACGGCAACCCCGGCCACTACACAAATCCCTACCAGAACAGCAAGTTCTTCGTTACCACCAAGGCCAGGCTTTTCCAGGGCACGCGGGAGATCCCGGCGAACCAGGACCCGCTCGCGTTCTACCCGACCTTCCCGCTGTCCCCCGACCCGGCCACCTACCGCCTCGACACGATCGAGACCCACGCGCCGGGAGCCATCGCCGGAGCGGTCAACCCGGTGCTGTTCACGCTCGCGCCACGCACCGACACGAGCTGGACGTTCCAGTCACGGCGCTCGCTCAACCCACCACCGCGCGGCTACTCCTGCCACGCGCAAGCACCGAACTGCCAGTTCCAGCCGCTCATCCAGCTCCGCCACGACCTGCCGCTCGACCTCACGAACTCCGCCCCGGCCGGCAAACCGTTCGTGTACCACGTGCACGCGACGAACAGCGCGCCGATCACCGTGGTGAAGGTGCAGTGGTCGGCGGACGGCGTGACGTGGCGTCCGGCGCAGATCCAGCCGGACGGCGACAGCTGGCAGGTCACGATCGACAAGCCCGCCGGTGAGGTGTGGCTGCGCACCGACGCCAGGGACGGCGCCGGGAACACGGTCACGCAGACGATCCAGAAGGCCTTCCGGGTTCAGTCCGGCTGAATCGGGCCCGGATTCTGGGCTTGGGGCGGGGGCAGCAGGGAACCCGCGCCCCTGGCCGCGGCGCGCAGACCCGCCTGAAACCGGGTCTGCGCGCCCAGTTCCTCCATCAGCCGGTGCAACCGCCGCTGGTAGGTCCGGTAGCTCAGCCCGAGCTGTTTCGCGATGCTGCGATCCGGCAGTCCGGTGGCGAGCAACGCCAGCAGCCGCGCGTCCGCGATCGAGATCTCGTTCGAGGCCGGCTCGCCGGGCAGCGCGAGCGGCACGGCGTCCTCCCAGAACCGGGTGAACAGGGCTCCGAGCGAGTCGAGCAACGCCGACCGGTGCACGATGACCGCGCTCTCCAGCGTGGTCTCCGTGCTGTGCAACGGGATCAGTCCCAGGTGCGCGTCGGCGAGGATCATCTTCGTCGGCGCGACCGCGACCACCCGCGCCTCCTCCCCCAGCGACAGTCCCATTTCCAGGTCGGCTCGCAGGTCGTGCAGCTCCAGCGCCCGTCGCTCGTAGATCCCGCGGAACCGGACACCACGGCCCAGCAGCTCCTCCTCGACCGGATGCAAGGACGTCGGAGGTGTGGCATATGGCGGCTTGTCCACGAACCGCACCTCGTGCCGGGCCGTACGCATCACCTGGTCGACCCGCCGCGAGATCGCCTCCGCGCCGTGCACCACTTCCACGAGATCGGCGGGAGCGCGCACACCCGCCGCGCGTTCGTAGCGGACCTGCAACTCCCCCGCCAGCAACCGGTCCTTGCGCAGGTCGTCCTCGCGCCGCAGCAGGTACATCGCCAGCGCCACGTCCGGCGCGACCGCCGTGTGCAGCCCGTTCAGCTGGTGGACGAAACCGAGATCGGTCAAGGACCTCAGCGCGGCGCGAACGGGCCGCTCCGCCAGTTCCGTCGCAGCACAAAGCTCCGTCACACCTAGTTGATACGAGTCCACGAGCGTCTCGTAAACCGTGAGTTCCGCCGGACGCAATCCGAGCACGCACCTCAGTATGCCGACTTCGGGCAGCCGTTGACGCGGGGCCGGAAACGGGTGTAGACATCGGTTGAAAAGGTTTACACAACCTTCTCAAGGCCGCCGCCGCAGCTTGGTGTTTCAACGCATGCGCGCGAAAGGACGGCCGATGGAGACCAACCGCCGCGACTTCCTCAAAGTCGCCGGGGCCACCGCTGGTGTCACGATGTTGTCGGGCTCGTTCCTGAACGCACCGGTGGCGGCGGCGGAAGAACACGCGGCGATCCCGATGGCCGAGTCGCCATGGGATCAGGTGCCCGCGATCCTGGCCAAGATCGTGCCGCCGACCTTCCCCGCAGCCAAGTTCGACATCACGGCCTACGGCGCCAAGGGCGACGGCAAGACGAAGAACACCGAGGCGTTCAGGAAGGCCGTCGAGGCCTGCAACGCGGCGGGCGGCGGCCAGGTCGTCGTGCCGAAGGGCAGCTTCCTCACCGGCGCGATCACCTTGCTGAGCAACGTGAACCTCGTCGTGTCCGAGGGCGCCACGATCAGGTTCTCCACCGATCCCAAGGACTACCCGCTGGTCTACACCCGGTGGCAGGGCATCGAGTGCATGAACTTCTCGTCGTTCATCTACGCCCGCAAGGCCGAGAACATCGCGATCACCGGTCCCGGCCTGATCGACGGCCAGGGCCCGTCCGGCCCGTGGTTCGACTACGACGGCAAGCGGCAGCCCGACTGGGAGCAGCTGCAGAAGCAGGCCGTCGACAACAAGCCGGTGACCGACCGGAAGTTCGGCATGGGCCACTACCTCAAGCCGAACATGATCACGCTCTACGAGTGCCGCAACGTCCTCGTCGAGGGCGTGCAGCTGCGCAACTCCGCGATGTGGAACGTGCATCCGGTGCTGTGCACCAACGTCACCATCCGCAACATCTTCGTCTACAGCCGCGGCGGCATGGTCGACGGCTGCGACCCGGAAGCCTCGCAGTACGTGCACATCACCGGCTGCCGGTTCGACTGCGGTGACGACGGCATCGCGATCAAGGCAGGCCGCGACATCGACGGACGGCGGGTCGGGGTCGCCAGCGAGAACATCGTCATCGAGAACTGCTCGTTCGAGGGCCGCTGGGGCGCGCTGACGGTCGGCAGCGAGATGTCCGGCGGCGTGCGCAACGTGTTCTTCCAGGACTGCACGGTCAAGAAGGGCTCGTCGTACAAGCCGTTCCACGTCCTGTACATCAAGACGAACAAGCGGCGCGGCGGCACCGTGGAGAACATCCACGCCCGGCGGATCAAGGCGACCGACGTCGACCGCGAGGCGATCATGGTGACGCTGAACTACAGCCTCACCGGCCCCGGCTTCGGCCCGGTCGTGAACCCCAAGGTGCAGAACATCACCGCCGACGGCTTCACCGTCAACGGCGTCAAGAAGACGGCGGTCACCCTGGACGGCCTGGCCGAGTCGCACATCAAGGGCGTGACCGTCTCCAACAGCACGTTCACCAACGTCTCGACCGCCAAACCGTCGATCAAGAACGCGGACGGCACCACGTTCACGAACGTCACCATCAACGGCAAGAAGGTCTGAGGAGAAGCCCTGTGTCCTTGTCACGTCGTGATTTCGCGCGTGTGTCCGGTCTGACGGCCGCCGGTCTCCTGCTCCCGGCAGGCGTGGCGGCCGCCTCCCCGTCCCTGCCGGGGTTCGGCAAAGACCCGTGGTGGGAGGTGCCGCTGATCCTGATGCGCATCTGTCCTCCCCGTTTCCGGCGGAAGGACTACGACGTCACCGCGTACGGCGCGAAAGGTGACGGCCTCACCAAGAACACCGAGGCGTTCCACCGCGCGATCACGGCGTGCCACCGAGCCGGTGGGGGACGTGTCGTCGTTCCCGCGGGCACGTTCCTCACCGGCGGCATCAGACTTCTGTCCAATGTGGAGCTGCACGTCCGCGAGGGCGCCACGATCAAGTTCTCCACCGACCCGGAGGACTACCTGCCGCTCGTGCTCACCCGCTGGGAGGGCACGCTCTGCTACAACTACCAGCCGTTCATCTACGCGTTCGAGCAGAAGAACATCGCGATCACCGGTAAGGGCACGATCGACGGCGATGCGCCCAGCGGCAAGTGGGCGAGCTGGGGCGCGGGCTCCACGGCGTTGCTGCGGCAGTGGGGCGAGGACGGTGTCCCCGTCGAGCAACGCGTCATGGGCCCCGGCAGGAACATGCGGCCGAACATGATCCAGTTCTTCCGCTGCAGGAACCTCCTCGTCGAGGACGTCCTGATCAAGAACCCGGCGATGTGGTCGCTGCACTTCGTGTTCTCGCGGAACATCACCGTGCGGCGGATCGAGATCTACTCGACGAACTCCCAGGGCGACGGCGTGGACCTGGACTCGTCTTCGTACGCCCACGTGCACGACTCGAAGTTCAACACCAACGACGACTGTGTCGTCATCAAGTGCGGACGGGATGCCGACGGACGGCGGGTCGGCATCCCGTCCACCCACATCGTGGTCGAGCGCTGCAAGTTCTCCGGCCGCTGGGGCGGGATCACCGTCGGCAGCGAGATGTCCGGCGGCGTGCGGAAGGTGTTCTGCCGCGACTGCGAGATCAACGCGCCGGACTTCCCCGGCCGCTACCCGATCAAGCACGCGCTCTACGTCAAGACGAACCAGGACCGCGGCGGCGTGATCGACGGCGTCCACCTGCGCAACGTCTTCGGCCAGAACGTGGAGCGCGAGATCCTCTACGTGTCGATGTTCTACCAGAACGGCGGCACCAAGGGCTTCTTCCCGCAGATCAACAACCTGACGATCGACCGGATGCGGATCAACGGCGGCCGGATCGCGGCGACGTTCCGCGGGTTCCCCCAGTCGCACATCAAGAACGTGCTGATCTCGAACTCGACGTTCACCGGGATCACCCAGCCGAACCTGATCGAGAACACCGACAACCTGGTGTTCCGCAACACGACGATCAACGGGGTGGTGCCGGCATGAGGTTCCTGCTGGCGCTCCTCCTCGTCACTGCCGGGCTCTCCGCCGGCTCACCGGTCGCGCTCGCCGGCTCCGGCCTGTCGTGGAAAGCGGTGAACAGCCCGTTCTCGCTGGACTTCCAGGACGGCAGACGGACGCTGACCGGTCAGCGCGAGACGTTCTACCGGCTCGCCGACGGCACGCAGCACTCGTTGACGAACGTCGTCGCCCAGAAACGGGTTCCGGGCGGCGTGCGGTACGTCGTGGCGACCACGGAGGCGTCCAGGAGCGCTTCCGTGGTCGTGACGCGCACCTCTCGTGGCCTGCGGGTCGGCTGGACGCTGGAACCCGCCACCGGCGTCGCGCAGGTGTCCGCGAACCTCACCGGGTCGTTGGAGGAGCACTTCCTCGGCGGTGGCGCACACACGATGTTCGTCGACCTGCAACGACGTGTGCTGCTGAACAAGGCGGTGTTCGTCGGCGCCTCGACGTTCGGCAAGTGCAACAAGAACGGCGCGCCGTCGACGTTCTTCATGTCCAGCGCGGGTTACGGCGTCTACGCGGACACTCGTGCCATCGGCCGGACGGCGTTTCCCGGTGCTCTCGCCGACGACCACTGCGCGGACAAACCCGCTCCCTGTCCGGTGACTTACGGTGTACCGGACCGGATCCAGCTGTGCTTCAAGACTTCGCGGCTCGACTACGAGGTCTACGCGGGTTCGCCATCTCAGGTCAACACGGCGTACTTCCAGCGCGTCGGCACGCCGACCCTGCCGCCCGCGAGGCAGTTCGCGCTCACGAAGTGGCGCGACAAGTACAACCACTCCGACGAGATCGTCGAGGACGTCACGCAGTTCCAGGCACGCGGCGTCCCGATGGACACGCTCTGGGTCGACAACCCGTGGGAGCAGGGGCCGATAGGCGCACGGCCGACGTACGCGTGCATCGGCGCGTTGAAGTTCGACAAGACGATGTACCCGGACGCGCAGGGCACGATCGACTGGATGCGCTCACGTGGCGTGAACCTGGGTGTGTGGGTAGCTCCGTTCCTGAGCAAGATGTCTGACGGCAAGGAATGCCCGCACGACTACCCCGCTGGTTCCTTCGCACAGTCCGACCGCACCAACGTGTGGGACATCGACCTCACGAACCCGGTCGCGCGCGCTCACTACGAGGCGAAGCTCGAGGCCGTGTTCCGGATGGGCGTGAACTTCGTCAAGGGCGACCGCGGCGAGGAGCACAACTTCGAGGAGACGACGTTCGCCGGCGGGCCCGGCACGTTGATCCACAACCAGTACCCGTTGCTGTACGCGGAATCCGTGGTGAAGATGCTGCGGAAGGTGCACGGCGACAACTACACGACGTTGTTCCGCGCGGGCGGCGACGGGATGCCGACGCTGCTGCACGGGTTCTGGCAGGCCGACGCGGACATGAGCTTCGACGGGCTGCGACTGACGACCCGGCGCGGCATCAACTCGTGGATCTCGGGCCACCCCGTGCACGGCTCGGACATCGGCGGCTACCGCAACCTCGGTGGCGGGCCGTCGGAGTCGCTGTTCGTGCGGTGGGCGCAGCAGTCCGCGGTGACGCCGGTGTTCCAGGTCGGCAGCTCAGGCCGCAACTCGACGCCGTGGCTGTACGACGCGGCGACGTTCGACCGGTTCAAGCGAGCCGCCGTGCTGCACTACGAGCTGTTCCCGTACCTGTACGCGCAGGCCGTGCGGGCTTCTCGTGATGGCACGCCGATCACGCAGCCGATGGCGTTCCGGTATCCGCGCGAGGAGGCCGCCTGGAAGGCTGACCAGCAGTTCATGGTCGGGCCCGACCTCCTAGCGGCGCCGGTGACGGCCGATCGCGCCGAGACCGATGGTGCGGCCGGCAAGCCCACTCCGGTGGACGTGTGGCTGCCTCCCGGCGAGTGGATCGACCTGTACTCCGGCGCTCGAGTGGCCGGCGGACGGACGATCACGCGTGAGACCACTTTGGACGAATCGCCGCTCTACCTGCGGGCGTCGTCGGCGATGCCGTTCAACTTCCGCACGCCGGACATCTGGTCGAAGCCGTGGGGTGTCAACGACCTGGACCGCAAGGACCGTGCGGGCTGGCTCGTCTCCCCCACCGCGGACGGCAGGTTCGGCAACCTCCAGGCCGACTCGTTCGGCAAGCACCTGCTGATCAGGCTCAAGGACGCCCCGAAGGAGTCGCAGCTCATGATTCCGGCGGGCGTGAAACGGGTGGTGATCGACGGGAAGCCGGTCAAGGGGTCGACCGTCGAGGAACTGCGCGGCAAGGCGACGGGCTGGGCGTCACTCTCCTCAACGCCCGGCGCGTTCGGCGGCACGGTGCTGAAGCTCCTACCCCGACATGGCTCCAGCACCGTGCTGCTATCCCTGTGAGTTCGTGTCGGTCGTCCGGTCGCCTCTTCGGGTCAACCGCCGGAGGCGATTCGGCCCGAAGCGGTGGCCGGACGACCGACTTCTCGACGAACTCACCGCCGTCTGCGGAGCAGCGGCCATACAACACAGACAGGCCTTCCACAGGCGCTTCACAGGAAATGGCCGCAATCTGGTGCCCATGACGGACAACCACGACCGCGGCCTCCAGTTCGACCTCGCCACGCTCTTCGGGCGCCGGCGGGCGTTGTCGCTGATCGGCGGCGCAGGCCTCACGCTCGTGGCCTGCGCCCCGTCGACCACCACCACGACCACCACCAGCAGCACTTCTTCGTCGTCCGCCGGAACGACGGCTGATGGCAGCCCGCTGGCAGCGATCCCCGAGGAGACCGCCGGCCCCTACCCCGGCGACGGCTCCAACGGCCCGAACGCGCTCACCCAGAGCGGCATCGTGCGTTCGGACATCCGCTCCAGCTTCGGTTCCTCGACCCGCACGGCCGAGGGCGTGCAGCTGACCATCGAGCTGACCGTCCAGAACCCCGACGGCAAGCCGTTCGCGGGCGCCGCCGTCTACCTGTGGCACTGCGACATCAACGGCGACTACTCGATGTACTCGGACCGCGTGAAGAGCGAGAACTTCCTGCGCGGCGTCCAGGAAGCCGACAGCTCCGGGAAGCTGAAGTTCGTCAGCGTCTTCCCCGGCGCGTACTCGGGACGCTGGCCGCACATCCACTTCGAGGTCTACCCGACGCTGGCAGCGGCCACCAGCGCGGGCAACAAGGTCACGACGTCCCAGCTCGCGTTGCCCGAGACGACGTGCAAGGAGGTCTACGGCACGACCGGGTACACGCAGAGCGTCCAGAACATGTCGCGGACCTCCCTGAAGCAGGACATGGTGTTCCGCGACGGGGTGGACCACCAGATGGCGACCATGTCGGGGAACGTCCAGTCCGGCTACACCGCCGCACTGACCTTCGCCGTCGACTGACCCTCGCAGTCGACCGGGCTAGTTGACGACCGGGCTAGCTGACGAGCCGCCAGAGCGCCGGGGTGACCGGTGGCGTCCAGTCCAGCTGGGACCTGTGTGCCTGGCGGCACACGTACGTCTGTCCGCGGTAGACGATCACGTCGTCGATCGCGTACGCCGTGGCGTTGGCCCACGCGGGCAGGATCGGGATGTCCGACAGGAACACGTTGGCCTCCACGTCCGCGCCGGTGTTCTGCTCGATGATCTGACCCAGCGTGCGCCGGTAGGAGATCCCGTACCGGGCCTGGATGTCGGCCAGCGCCGGGTCGTTGAGGTAGAAGAACCGGTCACCGTCGCGCAGGTTCTCGAACTGCTTCTTCCAGATGGCTTCCTGCAGCTCGCCCAGCTCGTGGCCGGAGCGGTGCGGTTCGGCCGACATGCCGACGAACGCGTCGAGCCTGTTCACGTCGCTGTACATCGCCCGCATCCTGGCGGCGTCGCTGGACCGGCGGACACCCGTGACGCCCATCGCGTCGGCGGCGGCCGGGACGTCGAGCGGGACCACGTTGCCGGCGCCGTCACGCAGGCGGACGAAGTCCAGGACGTCGGGGTCGTTGGCCGGGTCGTTCGGGTTGATCAACGGGTCGTTCGGGAACGTGCTGCTGGACTCACCGGTGATCGCGTTGAAGGTGGTCTTCTGCGCCAGCCCGTACGCGCGCCGCAGGTCGTTGTAGAGCGGCAGTCCGTGGTCACGGCCGCGTGCGATGTCGATCGCCGCGAGGTCCGTCACGGCGCGGAAGCACTGCGGCAGCTGCGGACCGTCGAGACAGCCGGGGTTGCCCGGTACCGGGATCTGGAACAGGACGCTGCGCAGCTGGTTGTCGATCTGCGCGTCGTTCTTGTACTCCGGCTCGGCGCCGATGCCCTTCAGCACCGGTCCGACGCCGATGCCCCTGAGCAGGTCCGGGTTGAAGAACGCGATGTTCAGCGGCACGACGAGCACGACGTTGCCGTCCTCGTGCTCGACCTCGATGCCCTGTGCCTCGAAGGCTTCCAGCTGCGCTTCGGTGTACGTCCCTTCCGGTGCGATGGGTTCGAGCTCGCCGTGGATGAAGCTGTGCGCCCGGTATCCGACGACCGCGAACTCGTTGGACAGCGCGGCGTTCAC
Source organism: Lentzea sp. NPDC054927 (assembly GCF_053610285.1). Classification (NCBI taxonomy): domain Bacteria; kingdom Bacillati; phylum Actinomycetota; class Actinomycetes; order Pseudonocardiales; family Pseudonocardiaceae; genus Lentzea; species Lentzea sp. NPDC054927. The sequence continues at coordinate 8,727 of NZ_JBSGXZ010000013.1, read as the reverse complement.
GTTCGGGTTGTAGCCGCGGTACGGCGCCAGAGTCAGGCCGAGCGCGGGCAGGAACTCGGTGTAGGTGATGTACTGCTGCTCCGCGCCGACCACCCGGCGCGCGATGTCGAACGCCGTGGCAGCGGGCAGGCTGCGGGGCAGGGCGTTGACGATCCTGTTGTGTTCCAACGCGAACAACGAGTGCGTGGCGGTGAGCGCGGCGTTCTCGTTCGCCCGCACGTCGCCTGCCACCATCGCCCGGCCGGGGGTCGCCCGGAGCCGGCCGTCGGCGGCCATCACCGGCGCCGTGGACGCGTTGCCCCTGAAGTCCCGCCTCGGCAGGAACCCGTTGTCCAGCAACAGACGCGCGCCGTTGTTGGCGAGGTTGCCGTCGACCGGTCCTTCGCGCAGCCACTCGACGCGCGCCGCGTCGGAGCCGTAGACGCTGGACCCGTCGATGTAGCTGTCGACGGTGTTGATCTGCTGGCGGACGGAGTTCCCGGTCCCCGTGCCGGGAGCGGCCGGGGTGCGCTGGAACCCGATGTTCCCGATGTCGTTGCGGAACTCCTCGAGCGGATCACTGCGGTTGAACGGGATGGGAGCGTTCTCCCCACCGGTCTCCTGCCGCAGGCCGAAGGTGTGGTCCATGAACTGGCCCCACACGAAACCCCATTGGGACACACCACGTTCGGAGAACAGGTTCTGCGAGGTGTCGTTGTACAACCGGTTGCTGACGTACCTCTCGTTCGGCCCGCCCAACGGCCGGGCGACGCCGTCCGCATACCGCGCCGGGGCTATGCGCAGGTACTCGGTGTTGGTCCTGCCCCACTCCGGATGGGCGAGGTTGTTGCAGCTGCCGTCCAACGTGCGAGAGCTCAGATCGGTGCACGCCAAGGCGTCCAGCGGACTCGCGGACACCCCGGCCGAGCCGGTCAGCACCAGCACAGCGGCGGCGGCGACGGGCAGCAATGTACCCATGTCGTATTGCCTTCTTTCGGATCCCTTTCGTCGTGGCGGCGGATTTTCCGGCCGAGGGGGACTAGCCCGGCCAGGGACGCACGCTACGCGCGGCGGCAGCGGTCCCGACAGGACACGAATCTCTTAAGGCCTGTTCAGCGCCAGCCACAGTTCCGCGCGCAGGCCGGGCGAGTCCATCGACCTGGTCAACGCCTGCTCTGCCTTGCGCACTCGGTTGCGCAATGTGTGCCGGTGCACGCCGAGCTCCGCGGCCGCGGGGTCCCAAGCGCCGTGGTGCGCCAGCCAGACCCTCAACGTCTCCCTGGTTTCGGCGTCGAGGGGCCTGAGCAACGCCTCGGCGAAGCCGTCCGGGATCTCGATGCCGCTGGCGGCGAAGTCCTCGAACCTCCGGATACCGGCCGCACGGGCCTGCTGGGCTTCACGGTAGCCGCGCGCGACCTGGCGTACGTCCACTTCGGACGATGTGAAACCATCGCCCTCAACCGCCAGCACGATCACGAGGCCGTCGTGCTCAGCCCAGAACATGTCGTCACCGGGTGGTTCGTCCACGATGAACACCCGGAACCGCTCGGGCAGTCCTTCGACGGGGAGACCCGCCAGCAGCAGACGGAACTGGCCCGCCCTCAGCTCGCGCTGGGCCGCGTCAACGGAGTCGTTCTGCGCCAACGCGAGCACCAGCAACGACGCGGCCGTGTTGACGATGCTGAGGTCGGCGTCGAGCGGCTTCGGCGTGCCGACCGCGAGCACTCCCCTGGCCCGGCTGCCCAGCGCCTGCAGGAACACGTGGGTGCCATCGAGCTCGAACGCCGCACTGGCCAACCCGCCCGCGGTGTTGAGGCGGGTGATCTCGGCCGTGAGTTCCGGAGCCAGCCGCGGGTTGTGCGCGTGGACGGTGTGTCCCGTGGCGTCGAGCAGGATCACCCAGCCGTCGATCCACTGGCCGAGCCTGCGCACCACTCCCCCGACACCCGCGCGGACGGCGGCCCTCGTGAGTGCGCGCTGGGCGTCGCTGGTCCTGGTCAGCGCGGCGTATTCGTCCGCGGCGAGCGCCTTCGACACCGCCTTGCTGATCGCGATGAACGGCACCTCCCGCGGCACCTCGACCAGGCCCAGCCCGGCCTTGGCCGCTGCCGCCACGAGCGCCGGCGGCACCACGTCGTGGCCCAGCCCGGTGCCGAAGCCCAACCCCACGACGCCCGCCCGCACGAGCCGATCGACGTAAGCCCTGCCCCATTCGTTGATCCCCGTGGTGAGCAGCAGCTCGCCGCCCTCCACGAACGGCGTGGGGTCCGCGAGCTCCGTGCCGTGCACCCACTCGACCGGCTTCGACACGTCCCCGGCCAGCACGGGAAGCCGCAACGTCCGCGCGAGTTCGTCCAGCGTGATGGGCATGTGCCACTTTGTACAACCTCAGGCCACCAGATCGCCATTTCAGACACTGCGCACCACCTTGACCACGGTCATGCTGGCAACATGATCCGACTGCGCACCGCGATCCCCGGCCCGAAATCGCTGGAACTCCAGGCGAGGCGCAAGGACGCCGTCGCCGCGGGAGTCGGCAGCACGCTGCCCGTCTACATCGACTCGGCCGACGACGGCCTGCTGATCGACGTCGACGGCAACCAGCTCATCGACCTCGGCTCCGGCATCGCAGTGACGAACGTCGGCAACCCCGCGCCCGCCGTGGCCGAGGCGGTGCACGCGCAGATCGACAGGTTCAGCCACACCTGCTTCATGATCACGCCGTACGAGGGCTACCTCGAGGTGTGCGAGGAGCTCAACGCCCTGACGCCCGGCGACCACGAGAAGAAGTCGGTGCTGTTCAACTCCGGCGCCGAGGCCGTGGAGAACGCGGTCAAGATCGCCCGGCACGTCACCGGCAGGCAGGCCGTCGTGGTGTTCGACCACGGCTACCACGGGCGCACGAACCTCACGATGGCGTTGACCGCCAAGAACATGCCGTACAAGCACCGGTTCGGGCCGTTCGCGCCCGAGGTCTACCGGGTGCCGGCGTCCTACCCGCTGCACGACGGCCTGACCGGTGCCGAAGCGGCCGCGCACGCCATCGCCGCCATCGAGAAGCAGGTCGGCGGGGACAACACCGCCGCCGTCGTGATCGAGCCGATCCAGGGCGAGGGCGGGTTCATCGCGCCCGCCGCGGGTTTCCTGCCCGCGATCGCCGAGTGGTGCCGTGAGCGCGGGGTGCTGTTCGTCGCCGACGAGATCCAGACCGGCTTCTGCCGCACCGGTTCGTGGTTCGCCTCCGACCACGAGAACGTCGTCCCGGACCTGATCACCACGGCCAAGGGCATCGCGGGCGGTCTGCCGCTCGCCGCAGTGACGGGCCGCGCCGAGATCATGGACGCCGTGCACGTCGGCGGCCTCGGCGGCACCTACGGCGGCAACCCCGTCGCGTGCGCCGCCGCCCTCGGCGCCATCCGCACGATGCGCGAGCGCGACCTCAACGGCGCTGCTCAACGCATCGAGGAAACCGTCATGGCACGCCTGCGCGCCGTCGCCGAGAAGACCGACATCATCGCGGACATCCGCGGCCGTGGCGCGATGCTCGCGATCGAGTTCACCGAACGCACGCCCGATGTCGCCGCACGCGTGGCGAAGGCGTGCCACGACCAGGGTGTCGTCGTGCTGACGTGCGGCACTTACGGCAACGTGATCCGTCTGCTGCCCCCGCTGGTCATCCCGGACGACCTGCTCGCCGAAGGCCTCGACGTGCTCGAAGGAGCTCTGCTCGCATGATTCCGTTCAACACCCCCGAAGACGTCGAACGCGCGGTCGCCGCCGCCTCTGCCGTCGCGCCCGAACTCGCCTCCCTGCCCGCACACCGCCGTGCCGCCGCGCTGGACCACGTGTCGCGCGGGCTGGCCGAGCGCGCCGAGGAGTTCGCGCAGGCCATCACCGACGACTCGGGCAAGCCGCTGAAATGGGCGCGCATCGAGGTGACCCGCGCGATCTCGACGTTCCGCTGGGCCGCGGAGGAAGCCCGCCGGTTCTCCGGTGAGCTGCAGCGCCTCGACACCGACCCGTCCGCCGAAGGCCGCATCGCCCTGGTCCGCCGGGTCGCGCGCGGCCCGGTGCTGGGCATCGCGCCGTTCAACTTCCCGCTGAACCTGGTGGCGCACAAGGTCGCTCCGGCACTGGCCGTCGGCGCGCCGATCGTGCTCAAGCCCGCGCCCGCCACCCCGAAGGTCGCGTTCCTGCTCGGCACGCTCCTCGCCGAAACCGACCTCCCGGACGGCGCCTGGTCCGTTCTCCACCTGTCCAATGAGGACACCGCACGTCTCGTCGAGGACCCGCGCCTGCCGGTGGTCTCGTTCACCGGCTCCGGCCCGGTCGGCTGGGGCATCAAGGAACGCGTGCCGCGCAAGCACGTGACCCTCGAACTGGGCGGCAACGCGGCCGCGATCGTCGCCCCGGACTGGCAGGACCTCGAGTTCGCCGCCCAGCGCATCGCCACGTTCGCGATGTACCAGGCAGGCCAGTCGTGCATCTCGGTGCAACGCGTCTACGTGCACACCGACATCTACGACGCTCTCTCCGAAGCCGTCGTTCAGCACGTCAACAAACTCGACGTGGCCGGCGACGTCGGCCCGCTGATCAACGACGCCGCCGCCGACCGCGTGGAAGCCTGGGTGCGCGAAGCTTCCGCGACCGTCCTGACCGGCGGCACCCGTGACGGCCGGACCTACGCGCCCACTGTGCTGACCGACGTGCCGGAGGACGCGAAGGTGAGCGCCGAGGAGGTGTTCGGCCCGGTCGTGACGCTGACGAGGGTCGACAGCGTCGAGGAGGCGTTCGACCGCGTCAACGCCTCGCGCTACGGCCTCCAAGCCGGCCTTTTCACGAACGACGTGCGGCTGGCTTTCCGTGCGGCCCAACGACTCCAGGTCGGCGGCGTGATCGTCGGCGACGTGCCGAGCTATCGCGCCGACCAGATGCCGTACGGCGGCGTGAAGGAGTCCGGCATCGGCCGCGAGGGACTCCGCGCGGCCATGGAGGACCTCACCGAACCCCGCGTGCTGGTCCTCACGGGCCTGGAGCTCTAAACGCCTGCCACGCCCCGGATCCAGTCGCGGTAGTGCGCGACGCTCGCGTACTGGGTCAACTCGTAGTCACCGGTGGAGCACACGCCCACCTGGACGTCGCCGTCGAACTGAGGACCGCCGGAGTCGCCGTACCCGGCGGTCCCGGTCTCCCACCTGGTCTCGACGGCGACGCCACCGAAGTAGTCCCTCGACAGGCCGACCACCTTGACCGCGGCACGTTTGAGCAACTCGGAGACCGGCCCCGGATCCTCGCCCATCTCCATGGTGCCCCAGCCGTAGATGTGGTTGGTGCGGCCGACCGCGGGAGCCCTGCCGGCGAGCTTGACGTACGTGGTGTTCACCGGAGACGCGAGCCGCAGCAGTTGCATGTCGGCCTTCGGATTCGGGATCGCCTGGACGATCCTGCGCAGCGTGCCGCGGCCGAGGTTGATGTCGCCGACCCGCACGCTGTCGCCACTGCAGTGCCGGGCGGTCAGCGCCCACGTGGGCGCGATGATCGAGCCCGTGCAACCGAACGAGCCGCCGTTCTGCAACTGCACCGCCCATGGCGCGCTGGCCACGTGCTCGCCACCGACGATGTACGGCTTCACGTCGGCATGAGCCGAAGTCCCGGCGGACGTCAGCACGAGCGCGAGAGCCAGAATTCCGATCTTCACGGTCACCCCTCTCGGGTTCACCGGCGGCGTGAATCCGAGGCTCCCACGGTTCACCAACTGACCACTCAGTCGAAAATTCGCGTGCAACCAGCCGAGAAGACTTTTCCGTCGCCGCCAACAGTCATCCGATGAATGGGTTGATATTGACCTTGACTGCGATGATGCACGCGTGGCCGTCACCATCAGGGATGTCGCTCGCCAAGCTCAGGTCTCCGTCTCGACGGTCTCGCGCGCGCTGAGCGCGCCGGGCCTCGTCAAAGAGACCACCCGGCAACGGGTCCTGGACGTCGTCGCCGGACTCGGCTACCAGCCGAACCGCGCCGCGCGAAGCCTGATCACGGGCCGCACCGGGAACCTCGGCATCGTGGTGCCCGACCTCGAGAACCCCTTCTTCCCCGCCGTTCTGCGCGGCGTGCAGACGCGGGCGGGCGAGGCGGGCGCCTCGGTGTTCTTCTGCGACAGCAGGGAGTGCCCGGAAACCGAGGCCGAGCTGGTCCGCACCATGGCCGCGCAGGTCGACGGCGTGGTGCTGTGCGCGTCGCTGCTGTCCGACGAGACCATCATCGAGCTGGCCGCCGCGACCCCGCTGGTGCTGATCAACCGAATCGTGCCGGGCGTCTCGTCGGTGCTGATGGACAGCGCCTCCGGCATGGAGCAGGTGGTCGACCACCTGGAATCGTTGGGCCACAAGCACTACGTCTACCTCGGCGGCCCCGGCGCGGCGTGGTCGAACCACCGCAGAATGCAGGCCTGCGCGGCCGCGCCCAGCTGCTCGGCTCGTTCGAACCGAACTTCGGCGGCGGCCGCGCAGCCGCCGAGCAGGCACTGAAGACCGGCGCGACGGCGTTCATCGCCTACAACGACCTGATGGCGCTGGGCGCCCTGAGCTACCTCGCGTCGCAGGATCTCAAGGTGCCGCAGCAGATCAGCGTGACAGGTTTCGACGACATCCTGTACGCGGCGATGTGCTCCCCCGCACTGACGACGGTCCACATGCCGACCGAGGAAGCCGGCAACGCAGCCGTGGACCTCCTCGCCAACCTGCTCGAGGGCGGCCCCACCGAGCAACGGGAACTCCCGACAAAGCTCGTGATCCGCGCAAGCACGTGCAAACATCCGATGTCCGCTTGACTCCCGGTACAACAACCGGGAATGCTTCTCCTCGCCTCCGCCGCCTTGGGCACGTAGGAGGAGCACGTTTTGAGGACAGCACGCTTCCTCGGCACAGCCGCCATGTCGTTGGCACTCATCGCCCCGGCGAACGCCATCGCAGCCGCACCGCCGGCCGACTGGTCGAAAGCCGTAGTCGACTCGACCATGAAACGCTTCACGCCCGACAAGCTCGGCGGATGGGGCTACACGCGCGGTCTGTACCTGTACGGCCAGTACCTCGTCTACAAGCGCACGGGCGACAAGAAGTACCTGGACTACATCAAGGCCTGGGTGGACCGCTTCGTCAAGTCCGACGGCAGCGTCGACAACAGCTTCACCAACCTCGACGCCATGCGCTCCGCCACCCTGTTCATCGTCCTGCACCAGGAAACGGGCCAGGCCAAGTACAAGAAGGCGGCCGACAAGGTCCGCGCGAAGTTCACCACCTACCCACGCACATCAGACGGCGGCATGTTCCACGCCACCAGCAAAGTAGGCCAACTCTGGGCAGACGGCGTGTACATGGCACAACCGTTCATCGCCATGTACGCCAAGGCCTACAACCAGCCCTACGGCTACGACGAAGCCGTACGCAACATGAAGGCCTACTTCGCACACCTCAAGTCCGACGACGGCCTGCTCTGGCACGCCTACGACGCCGACGGCTCCGAACCCTGGGCCAAAAACCCGGGCAAACACTCGTCCGAACACTGGGCCCGCGCCATCGGCTGGTTCGGCATGACCGCCATCGACCTGCTGGAGATCCTGCCCGCCGGCCACCCCGGTAGGACGGACCTCATCACCATCGTCAAACACCTGGCCACCGGCTACACCCGCTACCAGGACGCCACAACGGGCCGCTGGTGCCAAATCGTCGACAAGTGCTCGAACCCCAAGAACTGGACCGAGACCTCAGCGTCGTCGATGTACACCTTCATGCTCTCGCGCGGCGTGGAACGCGGCTACCTGGACCAGTCCTACAAGCCAGCGGCAACCAAGGGCTACCAGGGCGTCCTCGCCAAAGCCTCAATCGGCCCAGACGGCCTGACCAACATCAAGGACATCTCCGAGGGCACCAACGTGGGCAACGCCGACTACTACTACGCCCGCCCGCGAAACACCAACGACTTCCACGGCCTGGGCGCATTCCTAATCATGAACGAACAAATGGCCCACCCCAACTAACACTCGGGCCGCGAGGGAGTCCCACGACTCCCTCGCGCGGCCAGCCGAGCAGCCTCTAGTCGTACCCGCGAACGTGGCCATCCTCATCGGCAAGAATTTCGTACCCGTCCATAACCCACTCCCTAGAACGATCTTCCGTGGTGGCTGACATCACAAACCGTAGAGCCTCAGCGGCATCCTGTGGAGTGAATTTGCACCGCAACCGGGGTAGTAGCCAGTAACCCAGGGGTGTCGTAGGGGGTGACCCCCAGCACACCCACCCGCATGTCCTACACCACACACCTGGCCCACCCCACGGCTACACAGCGCCATTCAAGACACCAGACCGCTCGCAGGTCTTGCCCCATCCCCCCATTTGGGGGACAAATCCAGCCATGCGATCAACGCTCACCGTAATCGCCCTAATGGCAACCGATACAGCCCAGCAATGGGCAGATCACCTCTACGACACAAACGCCTTCGAACACCGCGTAGGCCTAAAGCAAGGCAAGAACGGCACCTACGTAGTGGTCAACTTCGCAGAACGAGACAACACCCTGAACCACTTCGTAGCGAACGTCCACCCACCAGCTTGAAACAGCGCTCCGGGCGGGTCCCCGTCACGAGTCGTGCCCAGCACTTGCCGCGCACGAGGAGGGATGTCAAACGGACACGCTTTTCGTCCGTTTGACATCCCTCCTCGTGGGTGGCTCGCTCTGGCCCGACTTGTGACG